>DASREB010000051.1:0-23944 GCA_035652275.1 Burkholderiales bacterium | reverse complement strand
GTGGGCCGAGTTGGATTCGAACCAACGACCAAGGGATTATGAGTCCCCTGCTCTGACCGGCTGAGCTATCGGCCCCCGGCTCTATCTAAACAAAAAAGGCCGCATCTCGCGGCCTTTTTTGCGTCCACGGTGTTGCTTATCCCTCCTGATCGAGGAAGCTCTTCAGCCGCTCGCTCCTCGACGGGTGGCGCAGCTTGCGCAGCGCCTTGGCCTCGATCTGGCGTATGCGCTCGCGCGTCACATCGAACTGCTTGCCGACCTCTTCCAGCGTGTGGTCTGTCGACATCTCGATGCCGAAGCGCATGCGCAGCACCTTCGCCTCGCGCGGCGTGAGCGTATCCAGCACTTCCTTGGTCACGTCCCGCAGGCTGGCGAACGTCGCGGCATCCGACGGCGCGAGCGTCGACTGGTCCTCGATGAAGTCGCCAAGGTGCGAGTCGTCGTCGTCGCCGATCGGCGTCTCCATCGAGATCGGCTCCTTGGAGATCTTCAAAATCTTGCGGATCTTCTCTTCGGGCATCTCCATGCGTTGGGCGAGCGTCGCCGGATCCGGTTCCTGTCCGGTCTCCTGCAGGATCTGGCGCGAGATGCGGTTCATCTTGTTGATGGTCTCGATCATGTGCACCGGGATGCGGATGGTGCGCGCCTGGTCGGCGATCGAACGCGTGATCGCCTGCCGGATCCACCACGTGGCGTAGGTCGAGAATTTGTAGCCGCGGCGGTACTCGAACTTGTCCACCGCCTTCATCAGGCCGATGTTCCCCTCCTGGATGAGGTCGAGGAACTGCAGCCCGCGGTTGGTGTACTTCTTGGCGATCGAGATCACGAGGCGCAGGTTCGCCTCGGTCATTTCGCGCTTCGCGCGCCGCGCCTTCGCCTCGCCCGTCGACATCTGCTTGTTGATCTCCTTCAGGTCGCGGATCGGGATGCCGATCTTCTGCTGCACGGCCTGGATCTTGGAGAGCAGCTCGAGAATCGAGGGCTCGACGCGCACCAGCGCCTCGCTCCAGGGATTCGCCGAGTTGATCTCGGTCGTCAGCCAGCGCTTCGAGCCTTCGGTGCCGGCAAACACCTTGATGAAGTGCTGCCGCGGCATCTGGGCCTTCTCCACCGAGATGTCATGGATCTCGCGCTCATGGCGACGGATCTCGTCGACCAGGCTCCTCACGCTGTCGGAGAGCCGCTCGACGGTGCGCGCGGTGAAGCGGATGGTCATCAGCTCGTTGGAGATCTGGTCGCGTACGCGCAGGTAATCCTTGTCCTTGGAGCCTTTGTTCTCGAGGGCCTTCAGCAGCTTCTCGAAGAGCCGCCGGATGCGGGCGAACTTCTCGAGCGCCTCGCCTTTCAGCTTCAGCATGCTGGCGGATTGCGCCGCCTCCGCGGCTTCCTCGTCCTCTTCGCCCTCTTCTTCCTCGATCTGCTCTTCCTCGTCCTCGGGCGTCTGGGCGCGCTTCGGATCGAAGTCTTCCTTGGCGTTCGGATCAATCAGCCCGTCGACCACTTCGTCGATGCGCATCTCGTCCTTCTCGACCTTATCGGCCAGGTCGAGGATCTCCTTGACCGTCGTGGGGCAGGCGCTGATGGCGAGGATCATGTGGCGCAGGCCGTCCTCGATGCGCTTGGCGATCTCGATCTCGCCCTCGCGCGTGAGGAGCTCGACCGAGCCCATCTCGCGCATGTACATGCGCACCGGGTCGGTGGTGCGGCCGAATTCCGAGTCGACGGTGGAAAGCGCCGCCTCGGCCTGCTCTTCCACATCCTCGTCGGGCTGCGCGACCTGCTGGCCTTCCGCGGCGATCAGGAGCTGCTCCTGGTCGGGCGCCTGGTCGTAGACCTGGATGCCCATGTCGCCGAAGGTCGAGATGATGGCCTCGATCTGCTCGGCGTCGACCAGATCGTCCGGCAGGTGGTCGTTGATCTCGGAGTAGGTGAGGAAGCCGCGCTCCTTGCCGAGCTTGATCAGGTTCTTCAGCCGCGTGCGCCGGGTCTCGGCGTCTTCCTTCGGCAGCTCCGCCGGAATCAGCCATTCGTCCTTGCGGCCGCGGCGCCCGCGCTTGCCCTTGACCTTGACCTCGTTGACCTTCGCTTCGAGAAGCTCGAGCGCCTGCTTTGCGCTTTTGATCGGCGCCTTCGGCCCTTTGCCGTCGGCTTTGGCAGCGACCGGCTTCGCCGGCGCGCCCCTCGCCGTGGCGAGCTTGCGCGCGCGCTCTGCGTGCTTGCGCAGCGACTTCTTCGGCGGCCGCGCCTTAGGGGCGTGACGCTTCAGCGCGCGCACCACGCGCGCTTTTTTCTTGGCTGCCTGTGCTTTCTTGACCTTGGATTTGCGCTTTTGCGCCATTCGGTCCCCCGACCTAAAGCCTTTTGCCGACGCGGAAAAAAGAACCGCGCATTATAGTTGACCACTCAAGGGCTTGGAAGTGCCCCTTGGAGTCTCTTGTAGGCGAGATTCTTTTCCTGCCATGCGATTTGCTGCTCCCGGGAGGCAAGTCCCCCGGCACGCAGCTCGTCCAACTCCTTTTTGCGCCTGGCCAAATCGAGCTTGACCAGCGCCTCGCCGAATTCGCTTTCGGCTTCCTCGGCGCTGAAGCGGATGTCTTCCGCATATTTATGGGCGCGTAACACGATTTCCAACCATGGGCTGCCCTGCAGGCGGTCGAGCACGAGCCCAAGCGAGGGCTCATCGTCGAATTCCCGGCACGCATCACGGATGGCAAGCAACGCCTTCGATTCCGCTCGCTCGGGGGCGAGGACCGCGGCGTCGATGTGCTCGATAAGCGACAGGTTGCAGAGCGCGCTGTAAAGCAAGCTCCATTCCGGGCTGTCCGGCGCGGTGTAGCGGGTGCGGGCGGGAGCAGGACGCGCATAGCGCGGCCGGCCCGGCAGCTCGAGGAGCCGGTCGATCTCGCCTTCAGCGACCCGCGCGAGCTGGGCGATCTCGTTGATGAGCTGCAGCCTCAACGCCGGCGCCGTCAGCTTGTGGACGTGCGGCTTTGCGATCGAGATGAGCCGCGAGCGGCCCTCGGCGGTCGCGAGGTCGCATTCCGCCCTGAGTTGCGCGAGCAGAAATTGGCTGAGGGTCTCGGCTTCGCGCAACTTGCGCTCGAAGCCTTCCCTGCCATGACGGCGCACGTAGGTATCGGGGTCTTCGCCTTCCGGAAGGAAGAGGAAGCGGATGGGCTTGTGGTCGGGCGCGAGAGGCAGGCTGACCTCGAGCGCCCGCCAGGCGGCCTTGCGCCCCGCGGCGTCGCCGTCGAAGCAGAAAACCACCGCATCGGCCAGGCGCAGCAGCTTCGCCACGTGGACCGGCGTGGTCGCTGTGCCGAGCGTTGCGACGGCGTTCGCCACTTCGTGCTGGGCAAGCGCCACGACGTCCATGTAGCCCTCGACCACCAGCACATGGCCCCCGGCGCGTATCGCGTCGCGCGCGTGCAGGAGCCCATAGAGCTCGCGCCCTTTCTCGAACAGCGGCGTCTCGGGCGAGTTCAGGTACTTCGGTTCGCCGTCGCCGATCACGCGCCCGCCGAAGCCGATGACCGCGCCGCGCGCGTTGTAGATCGGGAACATCACGCGGTCGCGGAAGCGGTCGTAGCGCTTGCCCTCGTTCTGGATCACGAGCCCGCCCTCGACGAGCGCTGCGTCGTCATACTGAGGAAAGGCCGCCTTCAGCGCTTGCCAGTCATCGGGCGCATAGCCGATGCGGAAGCGCGCGGCGATCTCGCCGGTGAGCCCGCGCCCCTTCAAGTACTCGATGGCGCGAGGCGACTTCTTCAGCTCGCCGCGATAGAAGTCCATCGCCTTTTCCATCAGCCCGTAGAGGTCCGTCTCGCGCTCGCGGCGCGCGGTCTCCTGCGCGCTTGGCGGCCGTGCCTCAGGTACCTGCATGCCGACGGAGGAGGCGAGCTCCTTGATCGCATCGATATAGCCGAGGGTGGAATACGCCATCAGGAAACCGATGGCGTTGCCGTGCACCCCGCAGCCGAAGCAGTGATAGAACTGCTTGGCCGGGCTGACGGTGAAGGAGGGCGTCTTCTCGTTATGGAACGGGCACAGCCCGAGGTAGTTCGCGCCGCCCTTTTTCAGCTGGACGTAGCGCGAGACGACGTCGACGATGTCGACGCGATTCAGCAGGTCCTGCTTGAACGAATCCGGTATCACTTCCTGCCGCCGATTTTCCCGCGGAACGGCTCGCGCGGGGCCGCTTTTTTCAGCCGGCGAGACGCGCTCTTACGAGCGCGGAGACTTTCCCCATGTCGGCCCTGCCGGCGAGCCGGGACTTGAGCGCGCCCATCACCTTGCCCATGTCTTTCGCGCCGGTTGCACCGGACTGCGCGATCGCGGCATCCACGGCCTGCGCGATGTCCGCATCGCTCATCTGCGCCGGCAGGTAGGCCGACAGCACGCTGAGCTCGGCCTTCTCGGCGTCCGCGAGATCGGCGCGCCCGCCTTTTTCGAACTGCACGATCGACTCGCGGCGCTGCTTGATCATCTTCTCGAGCACGGCGACCACGGCGGCATCGTCGAGCTCGATGCGCTCGTCGACCTCGCGCTGCTTGATCGCGGCGAGGATCAGCCGAATGGCGGACAGCCGTGCGGCATCCTTCGCCCGCATGGCGGCCTTCATGTCTTCCGTGATTTGTGCTTTTAGCGGGATGCTAGTAGAGCTTCTGCGGCAGCATCTGGCTGCGCAGGCGCTTGTGATGGCGCTTTACTGCAGCGGCAAGCTTGCGCTTGCGCTCGGCGGTCGGCTTTTCGTAGTACTCGCGGGATCTCAGCTCGGTGAGAAGACCGGTCTTCTCCACGGTGCGCTTGAAGCGCCGCATGGCGACCTCAAACGGCTCGTTTTCTTTCACTCTGACTACCGGCATCCAGTCCTCGGCTCGAAAGGGGGCTGAATTGTATCAAAATCAAGTGAATGCTCGTCCTTGGAATCGAGACTTCGTGCGATGAAACCGGCGTCGCGCTGTACGAGCGCGCGACCGATCGGCTGCTCGCGCACGCCGTTCATTCCCAGGTGGCCATGCACCAGGCCTACGGCGGGGTCGTTCCCGAGCTCGCCTCGCGCGATCACATCCAGCGGCTCGTGCCGCTCACGCGCCACGTGCTCGAGCGCGCCGGCCGCCGGCTCGGCGAGCTCGCGGGTATCGGCTATACCGAGGGACCGGGTCTGGCCGGTGCCCTGCTGGTTGGCGCTTCGTTCGCCCATGCGCTCGGCGAGGCGCTCGGCGTCCCGGTTCTCGGCATCCACCACCTCGAAGGCCATCTCCTTTCGCCGCTCCTCTCGGCGCGTCGGCCGGAATTCCCGTTCGTCGCGCTGCTCGTTTCCGGCGGGCATACCCAGCTCATGCGGGTCGACGACGTCGGTGACTACCGCCTGCTCGGCGAGACGCAGGACGACGCGGCCGGCGAGGCATTCGACAAGACCGCCAAGCTCCTCGGCCTCGGCTACCCCGGCGGCGCGGCGCTCTCCGCGCTCGCCGAACGCGGCCATCCCGGCCGCTACCAGTTCCCGCGGCCGATGATCGCGAGCGGCGATCTGGATTTCAGCTTCTCCGGCCTCAAGACCGCCGCGCTGCTTGCCGCTCGTGACGCCGATCCGCCCGACCATGCGGACATCGCTCGCGCGTTTGTCGATGCGGTGGTCGAGGTGCTCGTGGCGAAGTGTGTGCGCGCGCTGCAACTCAACGCTCTGACCCGCCTCGTGGTGGCCGGCGGCGTCGGCGCGAACAAGCAACTGCGCGCCGCGCTCGATGCCGAAGCCGGCAAGCGCGGCTTCGACGTGTTCTATCCGGAAGCGGAGCTTTGTACCGACAACGGCGCGATGATCGCCTTTGCCGCCGCGCAGCGCCTGGCACGCGGCGCGCGCGCCGCGCCGCACGCGTTCACCGTCAAGCCGCGCTGGCCGCTCTAGGTCTTCTTTGCGCCGATGCGCGACTCGGTGCCGGCGATCAGCCGGGCGATATTGCCCCTATGCCGCCAGACGAGCAGCGCCGCCATGACCAGCACACAGGCGAAATAGGCCTCGAAGCCAAGGAGCATCGCCGTGAAGAACGGTGCGAACGCCGCCGCGACCAGCGCCGCGAGCGAGGAGTAGCGCAGGAATGCGGCAATGATGAACCACGTCGCCACGGTGCCCAGCCCGACGCGCCAATCGATCGCGAACAGTACCCCCGCCGCCGTGGCGACGCCTTTGCCGCCCTGAAAGCGGTGGTACACCGGGAAGAGATGGCCGAGGAACACCGCAAGCGCCGCGTAAGGCGCCGCCTCGGGCACATAGCGCTGCACGAGCCACACCGCAACGAAACCCTTGAGCGCGTCGCCCGCGAGCGTGATCGTTGCCGCCGCCCTGCTACCGGTGCGCAGCACATTGGTAGCGCCAGGATTTTTCGAGCCATAGGTGCGCGGATCGGGCAACGCCAGCACCCGGCTTACCGCAATGGCGAAGGAGATCGAGCCGATCAGATACGCAGCCAGCACAGCAAGCGCGATCTCCATTGCGGCGATTCTATAGAATCGTTCGCGCGATGGACGCGATCATCATCCGGGACCTGCGCGTGGAAGCGCTGATCGGCATCCATCGCCGCGAGCGCCACGTGATGCAGACGCTGTCGATCGATCTGGATATCGGCCTTCCGGGAAGCGCGGTGTTCGCGAGCGACAAGGTCGCCGACACCATCGACTACGAGCAGGTGGCGCTTCGCATCCGCGCGCTGGCGGCCGCGCAGCACTACCGGCTCGTCGAGACCTTCGCCGACCGGGTCGCCGCGTTCCTGATCGATGACTTCGGCGCGCCGTGGGTGAAATTGAGCGTGGCGAAAATCGGCATCCTGCCGAACGCCAAGTTCGTCGGCGTCACGATCGAGCGACGTCGACCGCAGTAGGCGCGAGCAGCCGCGCCAGCGCCGCCGGCGCGATCCGCACGAGAAATCCGCGCCGCCCGCCGTTGATGTAGATCGCCGGCAACTCGAGGATCGAGCGCTCGATGAAAACCGGCAGCGCCTTGCGCATTCCGAAGGGCGACGTGCCGCCGACCTGGTAACCGGTGTGCCGCTGCGCGACTTCCGGCTTGCATGGCTCGATGCGCTTGCGTCCGGTTTGCCGTGCCAGCTCTTTCGTCGACACTTGGCGGTCGCCATGCATCAGTACGATGAGTGGGTTCCTCTTCTCGTCTTGCATGACGAGCGTCTTCACCACCTCATGCTCCGGCACGCCGAGCGATTCCGACGACACCGTGGTTCCGCCGTGCTCGACGTACTGGTATTGGTGCACCGTGTAGGCCACGCCGTGCGTTTCCAGCATCTCGGTCGCCGGCGTGCTCATCCGCGCGGATGGTGCTCCTTATGGAGCTTTTTCAGCCGCTCGCGCGCGACATGCGTGTAGATCTGCGTCGTGGAGATATCGGCATGGCCGAGCAGCATCTGCACGACGCGCAGGTCGGCGCCGTGGTTGATGAGGTGCGTGGCGAACGCGTGGCGCAGCACGTGCGGCGAGAGCCGCTTCCCCGGTATCGCGCGTGCGCCATAGCGGCGGATGAGATGCCAGAACGCCTGGCGCGTCATGCCGGCGCCACGTGCAGTGATGAAGAGTGCATCGGGTTCGCGCCGCCCCTTGAGTTTCGGGCGCGCTTCGCTCAGGTAGCGCTCGATCCAGTGCACCGCCTCCTCGCCGAGCGGCACCAGCCGCTCCTTCGACCCTTTGCCGAGCACACGCGCCACTCCCGCCTGCAGATTGGCGGCGTGGAGCTTCAGCGCCACCAGTTCGGACACGCGCAGCCCCGTCGCGTACAGCGTCTCCAGCATGGCGCGATCGCGCACTCCCATTGCGCTCGCCGCGTCCGGTGCCGCGAGCAGCGCTTCAACATCATCCTCGCTCAGGGTCTTTGGAAAGCGCGGCGCGCGCTTGGGCGGATCAAGCTTGAGCGTCGGATCGGTCCGCAGCAGCCCTTCGCGCACGCAGTACTGGTAAAACCGCTTCAGGCTGGAGACGCGGCGCGCGGCGCTCGATGCGCGCCCCTGCTTCGCCGCCAGAAAAGCGAACACGCGCGCTTCATCCGCTGCGAGGAGATCGCCACCCAAAAACGCCGCCAGCTGCTCGAGATCCGCGCGATAGGCGGCGATCGTGTTCTGCGCGAGCCCGTCTTCCAGCCACAGGGCGTCGCAGAACGCGTCTAGGGCGTGAGCTCGAACGCGTCCGCCGCGCACTCGTGCATCAGCAGCCAGCGCTTCGCCTCCAGCAGGTAACCGCTCGTCGCATGCGCGAACCCCCCGATACCGTCGGCGGCGACGACGCGATGGCACGGTATGACGATCGGCAGGCGATTGTCGCCGCAGGCTTGGCCGATCGCGCGCGCGTCGACCCCGAGCCGTCGCGCGAGCTCGCCGTAAGTCAGCGTCTTGCCGCGCGGTATCTCGCATAGCGCGTCCCACAGCAGGCGCTGAAATTCGGTGCCTTCGATGAGCAGCGGCAAATCGAACTGGGCATTGGGGTCGTTGCGGTAATGCTCGAGCTGCCGCACGGCGCGCTCGGCGAGCGCGTTGGCCGGCGCGCGAGTCGCAACGCCGGGCGGCAGATAGCTGATGTCGGATACACGGTTTTCGCGAGTGCGCACCGCGACCTTCATTTTCGGGAATTCGATGATGGCGTCGTACATCAGCGCACTCTAAACCGGGAGCGCGCCGGTTTCATCCCGGTTGTTGCGCGAGCTGCTCGATCTGCGCGAGCAGCTCCTCCGGAATGTCGATCCCTTGAGTGCGCGCGCTCTTTTCGCCGGCAAAGCGCCTTGCGCCGGGCAGCCGCACTTCCGGGTCGGCGAGCATCGTGCTGACCACCGTCTCCACGCGCTCGAAATAGCGTTCCATGCCGGCGAGCGCGCCCGGATCGATGGCAATGAACGCCTGGCCGATGCGCGGTCGGTTGCCTTCCTCGGAGAAAAAGGAATCGGCTTCCGGCCCGATGGCTGAGCCGGTGAGCCCGGCGCAGATCAGCTCGAACATCAACGCCAGCATGGCGCCTTTCACGCCGCCGATCGGAAACAGGCTGCCGTGCTCGATCGCCTCCTTCGGATCGGTGGTCGGCTTGCCATGGCGATCGAGCGCCCAGCCTTCCGGGATGCGCTCGCCTTTGCGCATCGCCATCATGATGCGGCCGCGCACCACGGTCGTCAGCGCTAGATCGACGACGATCGGCTGCGCGCCCTGGCGGGGGAAGACCGCGGCTACCGGATTGGTGCCGAAGAGCGGCTTCTTCCCGCCCCAGGGTGGAATGGCGGCCGGTGAATTGGTGAACGCAAAACCGACCAGCCCCGCTTCAGCCACCGGCAGGAGATGGATGCCGAGCACGCCGACATGCGCGCTGTTGCGGATGCCGGCGAAGCCGATGCCGTTGCGCCGCGCGCGCTGGATCAGTTCTTCCACCGCCCATTGCGCCGTCACGTAAGGCAGGCCGTCCGCGTTGTCGAGCAGGCACACGGCCCCGCGATCGGCGACAAGGCGCGGCGCCGCCGCGCCGTCGGCACGTCCCTTGCGCAGCATGCCGCAGTAGAACGGCACGCGCGACATGCCATGGGTGGGCAAGCCCTGCTCTTCCGCCGCCACCAAGTGCCGGGCGGCGGCTTGCGCCATCCGCGGATTCGCGCCGGCACGCTGCAGCGCGCTGACCGCGAGTTGAAACAGTGCTTGCGCATCCTTCTTCATCGCGCGGATTCTAGCTGCCCCTCCAGAGGAGCGTCCCATGGGCAAGATGATCGAACTGAAGGCCGCTGACGGCCACACGCTTTCCGCCTATCGCGCGGACCCTGCCGGCAAGCCGCGCGGCGGCATTGTCGTGATCCAGGAAATCTTCGGCGTGAACAGCCACATCAAGAGCGTCGCCGACGGCTACGCGCGTGACGGCTACGTCGCCATCGCGCCGGCGATGTTCGACCGCGTGCAGCGCAACGTCGACCTCGGCTACTCGCCGGATGACATCGCGAAAGGCCGCGAGATTCGCGCCAAGGTGACGACCGATATGGCGATGAAGGACGCGCAGGCGGCGGTCAACGAAGCCGCCAAAGCCGGCAAAGTGGGCATCGTCGGCTATTGCTGGGGCGGCTTCGTTGCCTGGATGGCGGCGAACAAGCTGTCCGGCCTCTCGGCTGCCGTGCCCTACTACGGCGGCGGCATCCTCGACAACACGAATGCCGCGCCGAAAGTGCCGCTCATGGGCCACTTCGGCGACAAGGACCAGCACATTCCGGTGGCCGGCGTGAAGCAGCTCGCCGAGAAATATCCGCAGCATCAGATTTTCATCTATGCCGCGGACCACGGTTTCAACTGCGACCAGCGCGGCTCGTACAACGCCGCGGCGGCGAAACAGGCGCGCGAGCGGACGCTAGCGTTTTTCCGGCAGCACGTCGGCTGAGTCGCCCAATACCGCGCGGCGGAAGCGTGCCTTGAGGAGCACGCCGTCGTGCGGCGGCAGCACGAGCGGCAGCTTCTCGTCGCTCACCTTCACCGTCGCGAAGTTCGGCCCGGGCGTGCGATAAACGAGTTCGCGCAGCGGCGCGAGCTCTGCGGTCACGGTAAGCGCGTGCCTGAAGCGGCACGCCGCTGCAACCGCAGTGAGGTCGACGCCTTCGGCGGTATGGGTGCGTTGCATGCCCGTCTCGCCATAGCGCTCGTTATCAATCACCACCACGGTCAGGTTTGGCGGCTGCTGCACGCCGATGGTGGCGAGGGAGCCAATGCCCATCAGCATCTCGCCATCGCCCGTGATCACCAGCACCGGGCGCTTGGGCTGCGCGAGCGCGAGCCCGAGGCCGATCATGGCGGCCTGGCCCATCGCGCCCCACAGCGGGAAGCTGCGGTCCGAGTCGCCGGCGGCGGTGATGTCCCATGCGGTCGAGCCGAGGCCGGCGATCACCAGCAGCTCGCCGCGCTCGCGCAGCAATTCGCTGACGACGTCGCGCCGGTGGAGCTTCATTGCTCGCGTTGGTCCTTGAAGCTCTTGATGCCGATCACCTGCTGCGCGATCAGCACCGCTTCCGCGCGTTGCGCTTCGAACGCGAGCCGCAATGCTGCGTGCACGTGCGCGGCGACGGTTGCCGGCTCGCCCGCCTGGCGTACGGCGACACCCATCGTCTCGAGGACGCGCGCAGTGGTCTGACCCATCGGCACCTGCCACGGATTGAACTCGCCCTGCTCGCCGCGCATCGTGACGAGCATGAGGAGCGGCAAACGGCACACCTGCACCATGCCGAGCACGTTCACCAGGTTGCCCACGCCGCTCGATTGCATCAAAAGCACCGTCTTCTCGCCGCCGAGCCACGCTCCTGCCGCGAGACCAATGCCCTCTTCCTCGGTGGTCAGCACGACCGTGCGCATGCTCGGGTCCGCCTGGCAGAGCTCGATCAGGCGCTTGTGTCCAGCGTCGGGCACGTAGCCGATGACCCGCACGCCGGCGGCGGCGAGCTCGCCATGGACCTGCGCCGGCCAGTCAGGCTGCATGCTTCAGCAAGCTCTGTCCCGGGCGAACGCGCGTGAACGCCACCGGCTTCATCGTTACCGTGCCATCGGTGCGAATGCTGGTATAGGCCGAGGCCTCGAGCGCGCCGGTGTTCGGGAAGTCTTCGCGATAGTGCGCACCGCGCGACTCCTGCCGCGCTGCCGCGGCTTGTGCAATCGCCTGACTGACCGCGACCAGGCTTTGCAGGTTGAGCCAGTCGTGCCATGAGAGGTTGAAGGCGCGGGTCGACTCGCCCACGCCGGTGCGCTCGAGCTCGGCGGCGAGCTCGTCCAGCTCGGTGCGCGCCTGCGCCAGCCCGCTCGCGTTGCGCAGGATGCCAACGCGCTCCCACATGGTGTCGTAAAGCCGCTCGCGCAGCGCTTCGAGATCGCCGCGAGCTGAGGCGAGCGGTCGCTCGCAGCGCGCAATCGCGGCATCGAGGGCGCGAGCGTCGGGTTGGCGCAAGCCTTGGCTGCGCACCCAGGCGGCCATCGCGTCGCCGGCAACCGCGCCGAAGACGGTGGAATTGGCGACGCCGTTACCTCCCAGCCGGTTTGCGCCGTGCACGCCGCCTGCATCCTCGCCGGCGACGAACAGGCCTGGCAGCGCGGTCGTGCAGTCGGGGCCGAACTCGACGCCGCCCATCATGTAGTGCGCGGTCGGCACGACTTCAACGAGGCCACCGGCGAGATCGAAGCCGCAATCGGCGCAGCGCTCCACCATGCCTTTGAATTCCTGCCGCACGCGCGCCGGCCCGAGGTGGCTCATGGAGATGTAGAGACCGCCATGCGGCGAAGTGTTCCCGTTGCGCATTTCGGTGAACATGGCGCGCGACACGAGATCGCGCGTCGCGCGCTCGGCCTTGGCATCGCAGGCCGGCATGAAGCGCTCTCGCGCCCCATTGAGCAGGTGCCCGCCGGCGCCGCGCAAGCCTTCTTCGAGCACGGTGCCCGTCATGCGGGTATGCGCGCCGGCGAGCAGGCCCGTCGGGTGGAACTGCACCATCTCCATGTCGCGCAGCGCGAGCCCGGCACGCAGCGCCATGGCAAGGCCGTCGCAGGTCTTGTCGCCGGACGGCGTGTGATACCGATACATGGTCGGCCCGCCGCCGGTGGCGAGAAGCACCGCCCTGGCGCGCACGAAAAGGTAGTCACCGGTGCGCATGTCGATGAAGAGCACGCCGGCGATCGCATCGCCGGCGGGCGTCTTGATCAGCTCGACCGCACGATGCTCTTCCAGCCGCTGGATGCGCCGCGCCCACACCTGCTCGGCCAGCCGGTTGATGATCTCGATGCCGGTGAGATCGCCCTTGTGCACGGTGCGGTCGAATGTCTGGCCGGCGAATGCCTTCTGGTGCACGGTGCCGTCGGGATTGCGATCGAAGAAGCAACCAAGCTCATTCTCGAGCTCATGGATGCGTTCTACCGCCAGCGTCACGAGCTGCCACGCGAGCTCCTGGTCGGGCAGCCACTTGCCGCCTTCGATCGTGTCCATGAAGTGCCGTTCGACCGAGTCTTCTTTCGCCAGCGCGACGTTGTAGCCGCCCTGCACCATGCGCGTGCAGCCGCATTTGCCGAGCAGGCCTTTTACGGCGACGGTAATGCTGAGCTGCGGGGCCGCCTTGTGCGCATGCAGCGCGGCGAAGAGGCCCGCGCCGCCGGCGCCGAGGATCAGGATGTCGCTGTCGCGGGTCGGCGGAACCATTGCAGCGCGAGCACGATAACCACTAGCACGAAGCCGATGATATCGGCAGCGCCGGTCGGATAGACCAGCAGGAAGCCGGCGGCGATAAGCATCAAGCGCTCGTAGAGCGTGGTGCGGCGCAAGAGCCATCCTTGCAGCCCACCCGCCAGCGCCACAATCCCGACCGCGGCCGTGATCGTCACGAGCGCGATCGACGGCCAGTTCGCCTGGCCGAGGGTCTTGAACGAGCCCGTGAGAAGCAGCCCCGTGCCGCTCGGGTCGAGCACGAACATGAACGGCACGAGGAATGCGGGCGTGGTGTACTTCCAGCACTGCAACGTCGTCTTGTACGGATCGCCGCCGGTGATCGCCGCTGCCGCGAACGGCGACAACGCAGTGGGCGGCGACACCTCGGACAGCACGGCGTAGTAGAAGATGAACATATGGGCGGCGAAATCCGGCACGCCCAGCTGGATCATCGCCGGTGCGGCGATCACCGCGCAGATGATGTAGCTCGCCGTCACCGGCACCGCGAGGCCGACGATCCAGACGATGAGCGATGTGTAGATCGCGGTCAGCAGCAGCGAGCCGCCGGCATATTGCAGCACGATCGAGCTGAACTTGAGGCCGAGGCCGGTGAGCGTGACGACGCCGACGATGATGCCGGCGCCCGCGCAGGTCGACGCGACGTTCAGCACGCCGAGCGACCCGCCTGCCAGCGCCTTCACCAGCCCGGAATCCCACAGCCCGCGGCCAATGGGCTGCCTGCCTTTGAACACATCCCAGGAGATGAGCGCGGTGTCGGGCCGCAGGAAGCTCGTGAGCGCGGATACGACCGTGGCCCAGAACACCGACAGCACCGGCGAATAGCCCCACAACATGAACACCACGATCGAGACGAGCGACAGAAAGTGGAACCAGTACCGCTTGGCCAGGTTCCACGCCGTCTCGACGCGCTCGAAGGTGACGCCCTTCATGCCGAACTTGCGCACATCGATTTCCACCATCGTGAAGAGCGCGAGGTAATAGAGACAGGTGGGAATCGTCGCCATCAAAATGACGTCGAGGTACGAGATCTTCAGGAATTCGGCGATCAGGAACGCCGCGGCGCCGAGCACCGGCGGCGAGATGATCGCGCCGAGACCGCCCGCGGCGAGCAGCCCGCCGGCTTCGTTTTTGCCATAGCCGACCTTGGCGAGCATCGGATAAGCGACAGAGCCGAGTGTCACCGTGGTCGCCACACCCGACCCCGACGGGCCGCCCAGCAGGAACGAGGCGAGAACCACGGTGCGCCCGGCGCCGGTTGGCTTGCCGCCCATCGCCGAGAACGAGAAGTCGATATAGAACTTGCCGGCGCCGGAGTACTGCAGGAAGGCGCCGAAGATGGTGAAGAGGATGATGAGCGAGGAGGAGACGTCCACGGCGACGCCGAAGATGCCTTCGAGCGTCATGTACATGTGCCCGACAAGACGCGGGATCTCGTAACCCTTGTGCGTCCACGGCGGCGGCAAATAGGGACCGAAGAACGCATAGAGCAGGAAGCAGAACGTGATCACCGGCATGATCCAGCCGGTCGCGCGGCGCATGGCCTCGAGTACCAGCACGACAAGGGCCACGCCGAAGACGATGTCCCAGTCGTTCGGCGTGATCGAGCGATCGAAGAAGTCGTCGCCCTGGCTGATCAGCCACGCGCACACCGCGACCCCCAGCAGTGCAAGGACCCAGTCCCACGGCATGACGCGGTGCCGGAAGCGCCGCGCCACCGGAAAAATCAGGAAAGTCAGGAAAAGGACGAAGGCCACGTGTGTCGCGCGCAGTACCTCGGTGCGCACGATCTCGTAGGAGGCGTAGAGGTGGAAGAGCGACATCACGACGGCGACGGCGGTAATGAATGCCGCCATGGCGCCCGTGAACTTGTTCTGGACGCCCTCCTCCTCCTCGATCATCTCCTCGGCGCGTTTCAGCGCCTCTTCGGAGATCTCGGCGGCCGGCCGGTGGATCCGCTCGACTTCTTCAGCCATGAGAGCCGAGACCAGATCTTGAAGTGACGCACGCGATGCGTGGATTCAAGACCTGACCCCGTCCGCTCTGCTTATTTGATGTTGATGCCCTTCTCGGCGAAGTACTTCACCGCGCCGGGGTGCCAAGGCACGGGCGAGGCACTCTTTTTCTGGTTCTCGAGCTTGATGTTCTCCGCTTCCTTGTGCGTACGCACGAGCTCGTCCTTGTGGTCGAACACTGCCTTGACGATCTTGTAGGCGGTGTCCGCATCCATCTTCTCGTGCGCCACGAGCAGGTTGTTGACCGTGGCGATTTGATTGTCCTTGTCCATGCCGTGGTAGACGTCTTTCGTGATCACGTCCTGCACGTAGAGGTTGCCGTACTTCTTGTTCATCGCCGCCACAAGGTTCGCATGATCGATCAGCTTGATCCTCACGCCCGGCGTATTCGCGAGATCGGTCACCGCGGCGGTCGGCAGGCCGCCGACCCAGAAGAACGCGTCGATCTTGCGATCCTTGATGGCGTTCACCGATTCGGCGACGCCGAGGCGCTCGCGCTTCATGTCGCGATCCTTGTCGAGCCCCGCCGCTTCGATGACGCGGAACGCCATCACCTCCGTAGCGCTGCCGCCGGAGCCGGTGGAGACGCGCTTGCCCTTGAGATCCTTCATCGTATTGATGCCGGTACCGTCGATCGTCACGACGTGCATGCGGTTCGGATACATGATGAGGAGCGTGCGCACCGGCACCGCGTGGCCTTTGAACTTGTCCTCGCCCTTGTAGGCATCGAGCGTGGCATCGGCCATCGTCATGCCGATATAGGGCTTGCCGGTGTTGATCAACTGCAGATTGGCGACCGAGCCGCCGGTCACTTCGGCCGTGGCTTGGATACCGGGCACATATTTGGAGAGCACCGCGGCCATACCGCCGCCGAGCGGGTAGTACACGCCGCCCGTGCCGCCCGTGGCGATCGAAATGTTCTGCGCTTGCGCCGACACGGCCGCCGTTGCAACAGCGGCGAAAAGCGCCAGCGCGCGGATGATGAGCCGCATCATGAGCCTCCTCGGAGTTTTAATGGCCGCCGATTCTAACGCCAAGCTTGCGCAGCGCTGCGTCGCGCCGCTCGCGCGCCGCTTGGTTGACGGCGCTGTAGGTGCTGCCGCCGTGGCTGTCCATCGCCACGACCAGCGGGCCAAAGCCGCGCACACGCAGCTGCCAGAGCGACTCCGGATTGAGATCATCCAGGTCCACGTCCTCGATCGCCTCGACCCAGGTGGTCTCAAGCGCCGCGGTGCCGCCGACGATGGCGAGATAGGCACCGCCCAGCTCGCGGAACGCGGTGGCGGAGTCGGCGCGCAGCCCGCCCTTGCCGATCACCAGGCGCACGCCGTACTGAGCCATCAGCGGACGCGTGAAGCGCTCCATGCGATCGCTGGTCGTCGTGCCGATGCACATCGGCGCATAGCCGGTCGGGTGCTCGGCGCTCCGCGCCACCTTGCGCACGTTGGGCGCGGTATGCAGCACCGCGTGGCCGCGCAAATCGAAGCGTGTTTTACGCCCACGGTCGAACATGTGGATGAGCGTCGCGTCGCGAATGCCGAAGAGCGCGCCGTTCAGCGTGACGGTGTCCTCGATGCGCAGCTTGCGCACCGCTTCGTCGCTGATCGGGGTATTGAAGTCGTAATGCGCCATGTCAGCCCGCCATCGTGCGGTGAGCATCGATCCAGTAGCCGAGCGTGCCGAAGACAAGCCCGCCGGCGAGGCCGACCCAGGCGATTGCCGCGACGCTCGGCGGCAACGGCCCAAAAGCCGCGCTCACATATGAGAGCAGCAGCAGTATGAAAAGCGCGCCCAGTCCGTAGCGGCCGATGCGATCGCGGGCGACGCTGCCGCTCGCATACAGCGCGAAGCCAGCCACGAAGAGCACGATCTCCGTGGCGAGCGTACCCGCCACGGAATTCCAGAGCCCGAAGCCGATTTTGACGTCGCTGCCGGGCGCAAGCGGCAGATCGGGACGGTGCACGATCGCGTCGAGAAACCAGTGCGATAGCACAACCAAACCGATCATGGTGGCGGCGACCAGGCTGCGGCGGGCGATCCAGTAGACCGCGCCCATGCCAAGCGCCCACAGCGCGCACATGACGAGGCTATGCGTCCACGGGTAATGGACGAAGTCGAGCGGCGTAAACGCCGTGACGCCTGGCGCGATGACCAGCGTTTCAAGCCCCATGAACAGGAATAGCGGCCAGAGAAGATCGATCAGCTCGCAGGCGATGAACCAGGTGCCGAGCGAAACGGTGGGCGCGGCGCGCTTCGCGGCAAAGGCGACAGCGAAGTGGCCGATGAACATCAGGTGCCGAGGAGCGCCCGCTTGAGATCGTCCTGCACCGGCTTGTCGCCGAGCCAGATCCTGAGGAGCGCGCGGTAGAAATCCTCGCCGGCGATCGGCTTCCCGGCCGGCTTGCCGTTGACGAGGAGCTGGGTCGCGGCTCCAGTCCAGTCGAGCGAGATATTCATCCCCTTCTTCGCCTCCTTCAGCTCCGCCATGGTCGCCGAGAGCTGCTGCACTCGCGGTTCCAGCGCCTTGTATTCCGCTTCGCTGGTGTTGGCGCGCAGGCCCTCCACCAGCGCTTCGCTAAACGTGTCGGCTCCGACGTCGCGCAACATGTGAATCGACGCCCGCTTCGGCCCGGCGAGCGCGAGTACCGCCGCCGTGTCGTTCTTCCTCTCGGGCAGGTAAAGGCCAATCACGTAGACGTTGAAGATGATGCGCTTGCGCAGGCCCGCGCCATTCAGCACGAGCTCGCGGGACTCGAGCTGCACCTTGTCGTCCAGCCTGACGCCATGCACCTCGGCTGCGCCCGCGCTGAAAGCGCCGAGCGCAGCCAGCGCACCGAGCAGGAGCCTTTGCATGCGACCTCCCTAGAAGCCGTACTCGACGCCGCTTGGCCGCAAAACGGCACGGGCGCGGCGCGCGGAATGGCACTGCATGTTCACGGCGACCGGATTCATGGTGATATGCGTGGCCGCCGTTTCGACGTGCACGGCAAACGCGGTGACGTCCCCGCCAAGGCCCTGCGGTCCGACGCCGAGAGTGTTGACGGCTTCCGAAAGCTGCTCCTCGAGCTTGGCGCCTTCCGGATCCGTGCAGCGCGAGCCGAGCGGCCGCGTCGCCGCCACTTTGGCGAGATGCACGCAAAGATCGGCGGTGCCGCCGACGCCGACGCCGACGATGGTCGGCGGACAGGTCTTGCCGCCCGCGTCGAGCACGCAATCGACCACGAAGGTCTTGATCGCATCGACACCTTCCGCCGGCACGGCCATGCGCAGCCACGAGTTGTTTTCCGAGCCGGAGCCCTTCGGCACCATCTCGATCGTGAGTGCCTCGTCGGACACGAAGTCGACGTTGATCACCGGCACGCCGCGACCGCAGTTGTTGCGCTCGTTCTGCCGCGTGATCGGATGCACGACGGAAGAGCGCAACGGATGCTCGACGGTCGCACGCTCGCAGCCGCGGCGGATCGCCTCCTTCAGCGCCAATCCATCCACCTCGACGCCGCGGCCGATCCAGACGTTGTAGATCGGGATGCCAGTGTCCTGGCAGAGCAGGTTATCGGTGCTCTCCGCGACCGCGATATTGCGCATCATCGTGCCTAGCACGCGCTTCGCACCCGCGTCCGTTTCCCGCGACACCGCGGCGTGGAAGCCCTGCTTGATGTCCGGCGGCAGCTCCTTCAGCGCCCGGATATAGAGCTCCTTCGCCGCGTCCTCGACGGCGTGCAGATCGACTTTCACTTGACGTGGATATTGCGCTCGCGCACCACCGTGCGCCAGAGCGCCGTCTCGTCTTTCATCGCCTTGGCCATTTCCGCCGGTGTGTTGGCCACTGGGAAGAGGCCCTGGGCGTATAGCCGCGCCTTCACATGCGTATCGCCTAGCGCCTGCTTGGTGTCGCGGTAGACCTTGTCGACGACCTGCTTCGGCGTGCCGGTCGGCGCGACGATGCCGAACCAGCCGGAGTTTTCGAAGCCCGGTACCGTCTTGCCGATCGGCGGCACGCCCGGGAGTTGCGGCGTTTCATCGCGGCTCGTGACGCCGAGCGCGCGCAGCCGGCCACTATTGATGTGCACCATGGCGCCGGCGACGTTGGCCATCATGAAGGTGATATCGCCTGCCACGAGGCTCGCGAGCCCCGGGCCTTCGCCCTTGTAGGGCACGTGCGTCGCGTCGATCTTCCCCTGGTAGAGAAAGTTCTCCACCGCGAGATGCGTCTGTGAGCCGATGCCGGCTGAGCCGAAGGTGAGCTTGCCGGGCTGCGCCTTGGCGGCGTCGATCAGATCCTTGACCGTCCTGTAGGGCGAGCTCGCCTGCACCACCAGCACCTGCGGCCCAGAGACGACCATGGTGACCGGCACGAAATCCTTTTCGGGGTCGTAGTTGAGCTGCGCATAGACATACTGGTTCGCCGTCATCACCGAGCCGGAGGGGAAAAAGAGCGTGTAGCCGTCCGGCGCAGCGCGCGCCGCTTCCGCCGCGCCAACGCCGCCGCCTGCGCCGCCGCGGTTCTCGATGATCACGCTCTGACCCCAAGCCTGGGTGAGCTGCTCGCCGAGGAGCCGCGCCGCGATGTCGGTCGCGCCGCCTGGCGGGAACGGCACGATGAACTTCACCGGCTTCTGCGGCCACGGCTGCGCCGTTGCCGTCAGGCTCAGAAACGCTGCCAACAGGAGCGCCAGCGCCCGCATTGCGATCCTCCTTATGGTTGCGCCGATTCTACAAGGCGAGCGCGAACGCCAAGCCCGCGGCCACGACGATGGCGCCCGCAATGGCCGCCAGGCCTTTCTGCCAGTCATGCCAATCGAGGAACTCGATCGCGAGCACCCTTAAGCCGCCGCCAAGATGCGCCGCGAGCAGGACGACGATGCCCCACTCGGTGAATTTGACGAGCGGCTGTTCGGTCCAGCGCAGAAATGCGTCGAGCTCAAGGCCACGGCCCAGCGCCCAGAAGTGCAACGGCAGGAACGCGGCGAGCGCGATGCCCGAGAGCCGATGGATCAGCGCGACCATCTTCATCGAAACACCGCCAGCACGGCGCGCACGCCCATCCATGCGAGCAGTAGCCCGAATGCGAGTACGAACCACTCGCGCGAGCGGCCACGCCAGCCCAGCCATTCGGTGAGCACCGCACGCAGGCCGATCGGCGCGTGCACGGCGACCGCCAGCACGAACGCCATATAGAAGGCGAGCCAGCCGACATTGCCGCGCGTGCGGCCGTAGATCTCGGCCGCGCTGAGCCCGCCGCGCACCGCGTACACGATGGTGACGAGGTGTACGGCCACGCATAGGGCGAGCACCGCGGCGCTCGCCCGCTGCGCGATCCATAGCCCCGTATCGCTGCGCACGCTCATAGCTTGCGCTCCAACGCCGCTTTCGTGACTGCGCGCTTCAAGCCCGCGATACCCGCCGTCGGCGAAATATGCTTCGGGCAGCGCTCGGTGCAGCTCATGTGTGTGTGGCAAGCATGGCACCCGGCATCACCGGCGACAGCGCGCAGCCTTTCCACAGCTTTTGCATCGCGCACGTCGCTGACGAGCGTCCATGCGCGGTTGAGCGCCGCCGGCCCCAGGTAGTCCGGATTCCAGCTCACTACATCGCACGCGGCGTAGCAGACGCCGCAGCCGATGCACTCGATGCCGGCGTCCGCGGCTTGCCGCGCCGGCGAATCGGGCCGCACGCGCGCGAAATCATCGGCCTTGGTGCTCGCACCTTCGAAGTGGCCGCCGGCGCGCTCCCATTTGTCGAAGAAGGTGCGCATGTCAGTCACCAAGTCGCGAATCACCGGCAGATTGCGCAGTGGGCGCAGCTCCAGGCGTCCATTGGCGGCGACTTTGTCGACATGCGTGCGGCAGGTCCAGCGCGGCGCGCCGTTCACCGTCATGGCGCACGAGCCGCACATGCCGACGCGACACGCGTAGCGATAGGCGAGCGTCGGATCGAGCTTGCGCTGGATGTGCGTGACGACGTCCAGCACCGTCTGGCTCGGATAGCGAGGCACTTCGTAGCAGCGCAGTGCGCCGTCCGCGCCGCCGCGCCAGACGCTGACCTGCAGCGCGTTCAAGGTAGTTCGCTCAGGCCGATTCGTAGAGGCGCGTCAGCACGAACTCGCGATGACCGAGCGCCTCGGCGGCGGTAAGGCGACCGTTCGCCGTGCGGAACATGCACTCGAGGAGCTTGTCGCCGGCTTCATCAGGCGTGAGCTCCTTGCGCAGCAGCCCGGTCACGTCGACGTCGATGTGCTCGGACATGGTACGCACCGTACGCGGGTTACCACACAGCTTGATCACCGGCAGGATGGGATTGCCGATCACGTTGCCCTGCCCGGTGGGGAAGAAGTGCACGACGTAGCCGGCGGCGGCGCAGAGCGTCACCATCTCGGCGGCCGCCGAGGAGGAGTCCATGAACCAGAGCCCAGGTCCGCTCGGCGTCTCGGCCTTGTCGAGCACGCCGTCGACCACGCATTTGCGGCCGATCTTCTGGATGTTGCCGAGCGCTTTCTCCTCGATGGTCGTGAGGCCGCCCTCGATGTTGCCTTTCGTCGGCTGGGAGTCCACCAGATCGCTCGTCTTATGGCGCTCGATGACCTGTTGGTAGCGGTCGAACACGAACTGGAATTTGCGCCGCACTTCGTCGTTGCGGCAGCGCGCGGCAACCAAGTGCTCCCCGCCGGTGAGCTCGGTCGTCTCGCCGAACACGAGCGTCACGCCATGCGGGTAGAGCTTGTCGAATGCGTTGCCGACCGTCGGATTGGAGGCGCAGCCCGACGTCGTATCCGACTCGCCGCACTTCGTAGAGACCCAGAGGTCCTTGAGCGGCCGCTCCTCGCGCCGCAGCTCGCTCGCCCATTGCACGAATTCTTTCGCCTTTTTCGAGGCGCGCATGATGGTGTCGTGATCGCCGTGCTGCTCGATGCCGAAGTAAGCGACCGGCTTGCCGGTGACGGCAATGGCATCGGCGACCTTCTTCGCCCATTGCTCCTCGATGCAGATGATGACCACGGCCGCAACGTTTGGATTGCTGCCGGTGCCGATGAGCGTGCGGAAGTGAAGCTCGAGGTCGGCCCCGAACTGCAGCCGCCCGTACGGATGCGGCAGCGCCATCGTGCCCTTGACGTTGTGCTCGACCGCCTGTGCCGCGGCGTTCGACAGATCGTCGACCGGCAGGATGATGACATGGTTCCTCACGCCGATGCGACCGTTTTCGCGCTTGTAGCCCCGGAAAGTTGCGTTCGAGAGATTCATGCGCCTCTCACCACCGTTTGGTCTTCAGGTTGTGGACATGGACGTGCTCGCCCTTGGCGATCGGCTTCACCACCTTGCCGATGTCGACGCCGTACTTGATGACGGTGTCGCCTTCGCGGTAGTCGCGTAGCGCGACCTTGTGGCCGATCGGGATGTCGTTGCGCGCAACCACCTCGACGTCCTTGTCGTCCTCCATGATCCAGCCAGCGAGATGCTGGCCGGCCTTGATGCCTTCCACGACGACAACGCCGACGCCGTCGCTTTCCTCGTGCACCACAAAATGGATCATGCGTTACGCTCTCAAAGAAAGGGGTATTTTATTCGCATGGTCGACCGCCGAACCTTCCTCATCGCCCTCGGCGCGCTCGCCAGCTCGCGGGCGCTCGGCCAGCTTAACGCCAAGCCGCGCTTCAGCGCCGTGCCCTTCGCGCTCGGCGTTGCTTCTGGTTATCCGCAACCGGGCGGATTTGTGCTCTGGACGCGGCTTGCGCCCGTGCCGCTCGCACCCGGCGGCGGCATGGCGCCCGAGGTGATACCGGTCGGCTGGGAAGTCGCGCGCGATGAGCACATGAAGCGCATCGTCGCCTCGGGCACCGAGTACGCGACTGCCGAGTGGGCGCACTCGGTCCATGTCGAGGTCGGCGGACTCGAGCCGCGCACAGCGTATTGGTACCGCTTCACGGCGGGCGACGCCGTGAGCCCGATCGGCCGCACGCACACGGCACCGCTCGCGAGCGGCCGGCCGAATCGCCTGCGCTTCGCCTTCGTCTCGTGCCAGCACTACGAGCACGGTTACTTCAGCGCGTACCGCCACATCGTCGCCGACGATCCGGAGCTCGTCGTGCATCTGGGCGATTACATCTACGAGGGGTCCTGGGGCCGCGATCCGGTGCGCAGCCACGGCAGCGGCCAAGCCATCACGCTCGACGACTATCGGCGCCGCTACGCGCTCTACAAGACCGATGCCGACCTGCAGGCCGCGCACATCGCGTGCCCCTGGCTCGCGACGTGGGACGACCATGAGGTCGAAAACGATTACGCGAACGATCGCTCGCAATATCTCGATGCGCCAGACTGGTTCCTCGCACGGCGCACGGCCGCTTACAAGGCGTGGTACGAGCACATGCCGGTGCCGCGCCACATGCTGCCGGTAGGCCCGAACGCGCGCATCTATACGCGCTCTGGCTACGGCAGCCTGGCGAATTTTTTTGTATTGGACGACCGCCAGTACCGCTCGTACGAAGCCTGCCCGCGGCCCGGGCGCGGCGGATCGACCGTCGTCGATCCGTCGCAATGCGCCGAGCTCGGCGACCCCAAGCGCACGATGCTTGGCATCGCACAGGAGCAATGGCTGGAGAGCGCGCTCGGGGCTTCACGCACGCGCTGGAACATCATCGCGCAGCAGACGCGCATGGGACAGTTCGATGAGCAGGCCGGGCCCGGACGCCTCGCGTGGACCGACGACTGGGACGGCTACCCGGCGGC
>DASREB010000050.1:0-5337 GCA_035652275.1 Burkholderiales bacterium | reverse complement strand
GAAGCCACACAGGGCCGGATGACGCGTGAAGAGCGACTCGATCTGCGAGGGCAGCGCGCTTTTCATGTGACCCGCAGCCGCAATGCCGATTCGCTTCCCGCGGCGCGTTTCGGCTCGGAGCCGCGTCCGGTCGTTTGGGCGCCCGTGTACCAGGCGCCGATGCCCTTGCACAGCAGACAGCCCGGGCAGGCTTTCGGTTTTGCGATGGACCGGTCTCGCGGTTTGCGCGCCATGGGCAAATGCTGCGCGCGCGGCAGTCGGGGCGCTATCGCCGTACGCCGTGGCGTGGCGTCGAAGGCTGCTGAAAATCGGCGCGGGCTTTGGCGACGGGCGCTTCCTCTCAGCGCGAGCCACTGAAACAGCAGGAAAATTTCCGTCCGGCACGCGGATTGCGCGCCGCACGCCGGTTGCGCGGCTACGCGGCGGCGATGCGCCGGCGAAGGCCGTTGTCGGCGTCCGGGCGAAGGAGCGCCTCGATCTCGTCCGCGGGCACCGGCACGCTGACGTAGTAGCCCTGGATTTGATCGCAGCCGAGCTCCTTCAGGAGATGCACCTGCTCGTTGTCCTCGACGCCCTCGGCGATCACTTTCAGGCCGAGGGTGTGCGCGAGCGAGACGATCATCGCGACGATGTTGCGCGGATAGCCGGCGTCGCGCATGCGCACGACGAAGCTGCGGTCGATCTTCAGGATGTCGACCGGCAGGCGCGCCAGGTAGCTGAGCGAGCAGTAGCCGGTGCCGAAGTCGTCCACCGACACCTCGATGCCCGAGCGTCGCAGCGTCTGCAGCTTGCGCGTGCTCTCCTCGATGTCGTCCATCAGCACGCTCTCGGTGATCTCCAGGTCGATGAGCGGCGCGCGGCTGCCGCGCACTTCGCCGCCGATCGCCTCGAGCACCGAATCGACGAAGTCCTTCTGCCGCAGCTGGATGGCGGAGACGTTGACCGCGACGCGCGGCACGCCGATGCCGAGCGACTCCCAGTGGCTGATGTCGGTGGCGGCCTGGCGCAGCGCCCAGCGGCCGGCGGCGAGGATCATGCCGGTCTCTTCCAGCAGCCCGACGAACTTCGCCGGCGGCACGGTGCCAAGCTCTGGATCGATCCAGCGGATGAGCGCTTCGAGTCCCGCCACGGCGCCACTCTTGACGTCGATCTTCGGCTGGTAGTGCAGCGCGAGGCGGCCTTCCTCCAGCGCGCGGCGCAGCCGGTTTTCCATGGCGAGCGATTCCGCGACGCGCGCGTTCATCTCCGGCGCGTAAAACAGGTAGCGCTGATTGAGCTGCTTCGCCTTGCTGAGCGCGGTCTCGGCATTCGCGCAAATCGACTCGGTCGACTCGCCGTCGGCCGGGAATACGGCGATGCCGGCTTTGAGCGCGACGCGCAGCTCGACGCCGTCGATGGTGATCGGCGGCGTGAACGCCTGCTCGAGGCGCTCGATCAGCCAATGCGTGGTGTCGCCCGGCCGCTCGAACGGCGCCACCGCGATGGCGAAGTGATCTGCGCCGATGCGCGCCACCGAGTCCTGCTCGCGCGCCGCGGCGCGCAGCCGGGCGGCGATGGTTCGCAAGAGATCGTCGCCCGCCTTGCGGCCGAACGTCTCGTTCACCATGCGAAAGCGCTCGACGTCGACAAACACCGCCGCGGCGAAGCGCTTCTCGCGCCGCGCGGCATTCAGCGCCTGCGTCATGCGGTCGGTGAACAGGCTGCGGTTCGGCAGATCGGTAAGCGAATCGTGGTAGGCGAGGTAATCCATCTGCGCCTTCTGCTCGAGATGGTGCAAGGCGAACGAGACGTCGCCCGCCAGCTCGTGCAGGAGCCGCATCTCCTCGTCGTCGAAGAAGTCGCGCACGCGCGCGTAGAGCAGCAGGACGCCGGCGGGCTCCTCCGCGACGATGAGCGGCAGCGCCACGAACGAGCCGGCCTGCGCATCGTTCCAGATCATCGCTTGCGTGCCGATCTTCAGCCGCCCGAGCTCGCGCTCGGGACTGCCTTCGCCGGCGCGCGCGGCGAGCGCGAGGCGCCGGCTGCCGTCGGCGAGCCCGACTGCGGCGAGCCGAAAGCCGCCCTTGTCGACCGCGATGCGGCAGGCCTCGTCGAGGAGCGCCTGGCGGTCGTCCGCGCGCACGATAAGCGCGTTGATCGCGGAAAGCATCGCGAGCGTGCGGTTCATGCGCTCGATGCGCTGCTGCTGGGCTTCCAGGGCGCCGGTCTTCTCGAGCAGCTGGTCGACCATCAAACGCAGATGATCGCGCTCGAGATCGGCGTGCGTGCCCGCGGGGACGGCCGGCCGCGCTGAGAGCACCTCCTCCACCGCCTGCACGATCGCGGCATTGTCGGAGGGCTTGACCAGCACACGCGCCACACCGAGGGCCGAGGCCAGCTCCTTCGCGTCCTGGCCGCCGAAGTACGCTGTGTAGAAGATCACACTGATGCCGGCCGTCTGCGGCTCGAGCTTCAGGCGCCGGGTCAGCTCGTAGCCGTCCATGACCGGCATCAGGACATCGGTAATGACGAGCTCCGGCCGATGGCTGCGCGCGAGCTCGAGCGCCTTGTTGCCGTCCGCCGCGCTCACGATCTCGTGCCCGGCGACCTCCAGCAGTGCGGCGAGCGCGTCGCGGTTCGCGCGGTGATCGTCCGCGATGAGGATTCTTGCCACTAGGCTATCCGACCCGCACGCCGCGTGATCGTTCCGACCCGGTACAATCCGCGGCGTGGGTGGGGATAAAAATACGGCGTCTCAGAGCGCCGAGTCATACCGCAGTTTTGGCGCCTTTTACCCGTTTTATCTATCGCAGCATGCCGATCGGACCTGCCGCCGGCTGCACTTCCTCGGGACTACGCTTGGCCTTGCCAGCATCATCCTGGCGCTCGCCACGCTGAATTTCTGGTGGCTGGCGGCCGGCATCGTCGCCGGCTATGCGGCCGCCTGGGTCGGGCACTTCTTCTACGAGAGAAACAAGCCGGCGACCTTTACCTACCCGCTCTACAGCTTCTTCGGCGACTGGGTAATGTGGAGCGACATGCTGCGCGGCCGGATCAAGTTCTGATGGGCGAGCGCTACAGCTTGAACGCGCTGCTGCACTCCGAAGTCGGATGGCTGACGCTCCTTGCGCTCGCGCTCGCCGGGCTGCTGCTGCGCTTCCGGCCGCTCGATCGCTCGGTTTATCTCAACACGCTGTGGCTCTTCCTGATCGGGGTACTCGGGCAGGCGGCCGGTATCGCGCTCGAGACCCTCGCGCCCGACACCGCCGCCGGCGCGCACACCATCTTCCGCATCGTGTCGGCGATCGCGCTCATCCGGCTCGCGGGCTTCGCGTTCTTCCGGCTGCTCCTGCCCGTGCTCGGCCGCGCCATGCCGCGCATCGTCGAGGACGTCGTGATCCTGGTGTTCTACGTGATCTACGGCTTCGTGCAGCTGCGCGGCGCCGGGGTCGACCTGTCGAGCATCGTGACGACGTCGGCGATTCTCACGGCGGTGATCGCGTTCGCCATGCAGGACACCCTCGGCAACCTGCTCGGCGGGCTCTCGATCCAGGTCGACAACACCGTGCAGGTGGGCGACTGGGTGAGGATCGACGAGCTCTCCGGACAGGTGCGCGACATCCGCTGGCGCTCGACGCTGATCGAGACGCGCAACTGGGAGACCATCGTCATCCCGAACAGCGCCATCATGAAGGGCCGCGTCGCCATCCTCGGCCGGCGCGAAGGCCAGCCGCTGCAGTGGCGCCGCGGGCTGCGCTTCATGGTCGATCCGAGCGTGCCGCCCGCGCGCGTGATCGCCATTGTCAACGAGGAGATGCGCGACGTGCCGATCGGCAACGTGGCGCAGTCGCCGGCGCCCACCACGGTGCTGCATGGCTTCGTCGCGGGCAATCTCGAGTACGAGCTGCGCTACTTCCTGAGCGACCTGCTGGAAGACGAGATGACTGACTCGATGGTACGCGTGCACCTCTTCGCCTCGCTGCAGCGCGCCGGTATCCGCATCGCGGAGGAGCAGCGCACGGTGCACGCGGTGTCGCGCGACGAGGCGCATGCCGACGTCGTGCGCAAGCGCGAGCTCGGCCGGCGCCTGGAGCTCCTGCGCCAGGTGGACCTGTTCTCGGTGCTCTCGCAGGACGAGCTGAACGAGCTCGGCGAGCGGCTGCAGTACGCGCCGTTCGCGCGCGGCGACGTCATCACCAAGCAGGGCAACATCGCGCACTGGCTCTACATCATCATGTTCGGCGAGGTGGACGTGCGCTACGAGCCGCCGAACGCCGCGCCGCAGACCGTGAGCACGCTGCGCGCCGGGCAGTTCTTCGGCGAGATGGCGCTCCTCACCGGCGATGCGCGCAGCGCCACGGTCGTGGCGAAGAGCGACGTCGAGTGCTATCGCCTGGACGGCAAGTCGTTCCAGGGGCTGCTGCTCGGCCGGCCCGAGATCGCCGAGGGCATCGCGCGCGTCATCGCTTCGCGCCGCCCGGAGCTCGAGAAGGTACGCGAGGTCTACACCACCCAGCCGATGGCGGTGCCGACCGAGCAGGCCGATCTCCTCAGCCGCATCCGCCGCTTCTTCGGCCTGAGGGCGAAAGTCTAGTCGGCATAGACGCCGCTCTTGCGGATGATCGGCGTCCATTTATCGATCTCCGCTTTAAGGAGCGTGCGCAGCGACTCCGGAGTCGCCTTGGCGAGCGGCACGGGCTCGGCGCCAAGCTCCGCGAGGCGCGCCTTGAACGCCGGATCCTGCACCGCGGTCCGCAGCGCGAGGTTCAGCTTGTCGAGCGCCTCCTTCGGCGTGCCGCGCGGCGCAAAGAGGCCGTTCCACACGACCAGGCTGAAACCTTTCACGCCCTGCTCGTCGAGCGTCGGCACCTGCGCCAGCGAGGCGAGCCGCGCGGGTGTCGTGACGGCGTAGACCTTGATGTTGCCGGCCTTGATCTGCGGCACCGTATTGGTCGTCTGGTCGCACATGAAGTCCACCTGGCCGCCGACGAGATCGTTCATCGCCGGCCCCGTGCCCTTGTAAGGCACCTGGGTGAACTGCGTGTCGATGGTCGTCATGAAAAGCAGGCCGCACAGGTAGGACGCCGAGCCGATCCCGGCCTGCGCATAGGTCACCTTGTCGCGGTTCGCCTTGATATAGGCCAGGAACTCGCCGAAGCCGGACGGCGAGAGCGTCTTCCTTGCCACCAGGGTCATCGGTACATCGGCCACCTGGCCGATGTAATCGAAGTCGGCGAGCGTGTCGTAGGGCAGCTTGCGGTAGAGCGCCGGCGCGGTCGACATGCCGATGTGGTAGAGAAGCAGCGTATAGCCGTCCGGGCGTGCCTTCGCCGCCTTGCCGATGCCGATGATGCCGCC
>DASREB010000049.1:0-3719 GCA_035652275.1 Burkholderiales bacterium | reverse complement strand
CGGCTTCGCGAGACCGTCGAACTCGCCGATGAAATCCAGCATCTGCGTGCCGTGGCACGAGATGCCGGCGTCATAGCCGAGGCGCTTGGGACCGAGAACTGCGAACGGGCCGCCGTAGCAGAAGCCGATCACCGCCGCGTGGCCATTAAAGAGCGGCTCTTTGCGTAGCACCGGCAGCACGTCGGCAATGTCGCGCTCACCAGCCTTGATGCGCTCGAGCCGAGGTTGGCCGCGCGGCGCAGAACGCGGATCGTCGCGCTTGAGCGGTCCTGGCGTCGGCGTGCGCCAGAAAAGGTCTGGCGCCGCGGCGATGTAGCCGCGTGCGGCGAACTCGTTGGCGATGCCGCGCAGATCTTCATCCACGCCGTGGATCGCGGATGCAAGCACGATCGCGGGCGTTTTATCGCGGGTGCTGGGCGTGACGAGGTAGCAGTCGAATTCGCCGCCGTCAGTGGATTTGATGCGGATCTCGCGCTTCTGCATGGCTAGCCTCATTGCACAATGTGTATTATGTTAAATCAGACATCTTCCCCAACAGGTCAGCGGAGAAGAGACGCGGGTTGAGCGGATGCCGGGTAAGGACGCGGTTCTCCCCCATCTCGCGCGCGTAAGTAAGCCAGGCGCGAGCCTTGGCGCCTGAAGCGCTCGGAGCACCGGTGCGGTATTTGGGCGCGAGGCCGAAAGCGGAGAAGGCGCGGTCGTAGGCGATTTTCTGCAGCGCCTCAGCCAGTCGCTCGAGGCTCTCGCGATCATCCACCGGCTGCGGTGATTTGAGCAGCCGCTCCCAGTTCAGCGATTCGGCTCCGTAGGCGAGCGCCTGGAGTGGCGCGCCGCCGGCAAAGGCGAGCCAGCGCTCGGCGTTCTGCATGCCCTGCCCGGCCAGCCAGCGAAGCGCGACTTCGTGAGAGGGGATCGGCACAGGCACCGCGACGCAACGGCTGCGCACCGTCGGCAACAGCCGCGCAGGGCGGTGGGAAACGAGGATGAAGATGGCGCCGGCCGGCGGCTCCTCCAGGCTCTTCAGTAGGGCGTTGGCGGCGTTCGGCTGGTAGAGATCTTCGGCAGGATGCAGAAGCGCGACGCGTAGCGCCCCGCGATGCGAGCGCAGATTCAGGAAGTCGGCGAGGGCGCGCACCTGCTCCACGGTAATGAAAAGGCTCGGCGCCCTCGTGCGCCGGGCAGGGGCCTCGCTCCCCTCCTCCTCCGCTTCGGCTGCGGGCGGCGTCTTGGCGATCGCCTCCGGCTCGAGCCGCCGAAAATCAGGATGGTTGCCGCCGAGGTACCAGCGGCAGCCATCGCAGCTGCCACAAGGACGCGCCGCCGGATCGGCGTGCTCGCAAAGGAGGAGCTGCGCGAGGCGCTCGGCGAGCGCCAGCTTGCCGACGCCGCGCGGGCCGTGGATGAGAAGCGCATGCGGCAGCCGATCGCGCGAGCGCTTCAATGACTCGAAGATCGGCTCGTTCCAGGGATGCATCTAAAGTCCCGTAAGCGCGGATTTGATCTGTTCGCGCACCGCGTGGGCATCACGCGAGGCATCGATTACCACGACGCGCTCGGGCTCCGCCTTGGCGATGGCGAGATAGGCGCTGCGCACGCGCTCGAAGAAGGCGCGGTCCTCGCGCTCGAAACGATCGAGCGTCCGGCCGGCCTTGGCGAGGCGCGCAGCGGCGACTTCATACGGGCAGTCAAAGACCAGCGTGCGGGTCGGCCGCACGCCCGGATGCGCCGCGTCGGCGATGCGGGCAATCAGTTCGGCGTTCACGCCCTTGCCCGCGCCCTGGTAGGCGGCAGTGGCGTCCGTGAAGCGATCGCAAATCACCCACTGGCCCGATGCCAACGCGGGCTTGATGACGCGCTCGACATGATCGGCGCGCGCAGCGAAGACGAGCAGCGTCTCCAGGATGGGCGACATCTCGTGGCTGAGAATCGTCTGTCGCAGGCGCTCGGCGAAGTCGGTGCCGCCGGGCTCGCGGGTGACGATGACGTGTGCACCTTTGCTGCGGATGGCGTCGGCGATGAACTCGATGTGGCTCGACTTGCCGGCGCCGTCGACGCCTTCGAGCGTCAGGAACTTCATTTCGCCTTGCGCCGCCCGCCGAGCTGGTATCGGGTCACGGCGCGATTGTGCTCCTCGATCGTGCGGGAAAACTGGCTTGAGCCGTCGCCGCGCGAAACATAGTAGAGCGCGTTGGTCTGGCCCGGCTGCAGCGCCGCGTGCAGCGACGCGAAACCCGGCATGGCGATCGGCGTCGGCGGCAGCCCCGCGCGCGTGTAGGTGTTGTACGGGCCATCTTCGAGCAGGTGGATTTTCTTCAGGTTGCCGTCGAAGCTCGCCCCGAGGCCGTAGATGACCGTGGGATCCGCCTGCAGCCGCATGCCGATGCGCAGCCGGTTGACCAGCACGCCGGCGATCTGCTCGCGTTCCTCCGGCCGCCCGGTCTCCTTTTCGATGATCGACGCCATGATCAGCGCTTCGTATGGCGATTGGTAAGGCACGTTCGGCGCGCGCGCCTCCCACTCATTGCGCAAATGGCGCTGCATGGCGTGGTAGGCGCGCCGCAGGACATTGAGGTCGCTCGCGCCTTTCGCGAAAAGATAGGTGTCGGGGAAAAACAAGCCCTCGGGATGTGGCTCGGCTGCCTGGATGCGCGCCAGGATTTCAGTGTCCTCGAGCTTGGCGCTGTCATGGCGCAAATCGGGGCTCTCGTCGAGCGCCGCGCGGAACTGTGCAAAGGTCCAGCCCTCGATCAGCTGCACCTGGGCCTGCGTGACGTCGCCGCGCGTGAGCTTTTCGAGAAGCTCGATCGGAGTGACCGGCTGCGCGATGAGGTAGTTGCCCGCTTTGATATCGCGGCTGCGGCCGAGCGCTCGTGCCAATGCCTCGAAGTGGTACGGCCGGATCTTGATGCCGGCACGTTGCAGCTGGGTCACCGCCGTGCGAAAGCCCGAGCCTTGCGGGATTTCCACCTCGGCTGGCAGGGCTTTCGCCTCGAGCGGCGATGCCACGTACCAGGCGGCGTAACCACCGGCGCCGAGCACGACAAGAAGCAACAGTGCGAGAAAAGTTTTCAGAGGGGTGCGCGGTAAAATTGCATTCTACGATGCAGCGCGCGCGTCTCAGTCGCTACGGTTTGCTCGCGGTCACGGGCGGCGACGCTCGTGCCTTCCTGCATTCACAGCTCACCAACGACATTCAGCATCTCGCGCCCGATCGCTCGGCGCTCGCCGGCTGGTGTTCAGCGAAGGGACGGCTTCTCGCAAGCTTCCTCGTGATTCCGTCGCCGTCGGGATTCGTCCTGCAACTTGCGCGCGATCTCGCCGAGGCGGTCGCGAAGCGGCTTGGCATGTTTGTGCTTCGTGCGAAGGTGAAGATCACCGACGAGAGCAACGCCTGGGCACAGCACGGTGTGTGGGACGCCGACATGGCCGGGCCGGACGTAACGTGGCACGGCAATATCGCCACGGTGCGGGTCGAGCCGCGACGCTACCTCCAGCTCGGGCCGGCAGCGGAGCTGCGCGACGCGCCGAATGCCGACGAGGTGCAGTGGACGCTCCAGGAAATCCGCGCCGGCCGACCGCTGATCACCCGCGCGACGCAGGATCAGTTCGTGCCGCAGATGGTGAACTTCGAGGCGCTGGGCGCGATCAACTTTCAGAAGGGCTGCTATCCCGGGCAGGAGATCGTCGCGCGCGCCCAGTACCGTGGGCAGGTGAAGCGA
>DASREB010000048.1:0-9054 GCA_035652275.1 Burkholderiales bacterium | reverse complement strand
GGGCGGGCTGATGGTCATCGGCGTGCTGATGTGGGGCGGCGTGCTCGGCCTGCCGTACGTGGAGGACGAGCGCTGGGGAGGACTGATCCTCACACTGCTGTTGAGCACGATCGGCCTGGCCGCGGCATTTCCGCTCTCCATCGCGCTCGCGCTCGGGCGGCGCTCCGAGATGCCGGTGATCCGCGCGCTGTGCGTCGCCTATATCGAGCTGATTCGCGGCGTGCCGCTGGTGAGCCTGCTCTTCATGGCCTCGGTGATGCTGCCGCTCTTCCTGCCGGGCGGCCTGACGATCGACAAGCTGGCGCGCGCGCAGATCGCGCTGATCGTGTTCGCCGCCGCGTATCTCGCCGAAGTGGTGCGCGGCGGGCTGCAGGCGATCCCGCGGGCACAGTACGAAGCGGCGGCCGCGATCGGCCTCGGCTACTGGGGCGCGATGCGCACGGTGATCCTGCCGCAGGCGCTGCGCATCGCGGTGCCGCCGCTGGTCAACACGTTCATCGGCTTCTTCAAGGACACGTCGCTCGTGCTGATCATCGGCCTGTTCGACCTGCTCTCGACCGTCAAGGTAGCGCTCGGCGAGCCGGCGTGGACCGGCTTCGGCATGGAGGCGTATCTGTTCGCGGCGCTGGTTTACTTCCTGTTCTGCTTTGCCATGTCGCGTTACAGCCGCCGCTTCGAGCGCGAGCGGCCGGTAAACGACGTGCTGCTGCGCGAGCCGGCCTGAGCCTCTTCAGGTCGTCCGGAAAAGTTGATCTGACGCCGTTTTGCGCACGCCGGCGCGAGTCATGTCCTCCCACGCCTTGGCGCACGAGCCCTGCAGGTCGATGGCGCGGCAGGCGTCCTCGATCACGGTGACGTCGAAGCCCGCGGCGCGGCCGTCGAGCGCTGTCCAGGCGACGCAGAAATCGGTCGCGAGGCCGCAGATGCAGAGCTCGCGCAGCCCGCGTTCCTTGAGGTAGCCCGCAAGGCCGGTGGTCGTCCTGCGGTCGGCTTCGAGAAAGGCGGAGTAGCTATCGATCTCCCGATGGTGGCCCTTGCGGATGACAAGCTGCGCGTGCGGGATATGGAGCTTCTCGTGCAGCGCGGCGCCGTGCGTGCTCTGCACGCAATGCGGCGGCCACAGCACCTGCTCGCCGTACGGCAGGCGTATGGTTTCGAATGCCTTGCGCCCCGGATGGGCGCTCGCGAAGGAGATGTGGTCGCGCGGGTGCCAATCCTGCGTCAGCACGACATTGGCGAACTGGGCGCCCAGGTTGTTTATCAGCGGTACCACTTCATCGCCGCGCGGCACGGCGAGCGCGCCGCCCGGCATGAAGTCGTACTGCACGTCGACGACGATCAGGACTGCTTTTTCGGCTCGCGTAGGATTTCCACCAGGGTACGCAGCGCCGCCGTGTAGGAGCGCCAGCCGAGGCCCTGCACCGTGCCTTTCACCGCGGGCGAGATGATCGAGTGATGCCGCCATTCTTCGCGCGTGGCGAGATTGGACAGGTGCACCTCGATCACGGGGAACGGCATCGCCTTGATGCAGTCGTGCAGCGAGACGCTGTACTGCGTGAGGCCGGCCGGATTGATGATGGCGCCGGCGACTTCGTCGATATGTTTCTGCAGCGTATCGACGAGCGCGCCCTCGTGATTCGACTGGAAGATGATGAGGCTGGTCTGGATCTTCGCCGCCAGCGTGCGCAGCCGCTCGTTGATCTGCTCGAGCGTCATCGAGCCGTAGATGTGCGGCTCGCGCCGGCCGAAGAGATTCAGGTTCGGCCCGTGCAGGATGAGGATCTTCTCAGGCGCGTCGTGACGCAGCATTCCAGTTCCTCTCGAGGTTCGCGATCAGCGCCGGGCTGAAATGGCAGTGCGCCTGCTCGCGCGCATAGACTGCCATGTAGCGCCGGAAGCTGTCGAGCGGCTCCTCCGAGATGCGGAAGGCGCGGCGATTGCCGGCGGCGCTCACCACGCCCGAGCCGGTGAGCTTCTCCACCGTGCGCGCAATCGCGGCATCCATCTCCGGCGGCGGCACGATCTCGTCGCAGATGAGTCGTCCCTCGGCGCTCGCGCAGTCGATACGCAGCTCGGCGAGCACCGCCTGGCGCGCGATGCGCGCGCCGACGTAGCGATTGAGCCGCAGATTCGCGGCGCCGGGGATGATGCCTTCCTTGCGCGCCGGCAGCGTCATGTAGGCGTCCGCGGCCGCGAGCACGTAGTCCAACGTGAGAACGGTCTGGCAGTGGCCGCCGATGGCAAAGCCTTCGATGGCGCCGATCCAGAGCTTCTCGCGGCAATCCGCCTCCGGCGACACATCCGGCAGCGCGATGCCCCGGTAGATTTTGTTCACCAGGCCGAGATCGCGCAGGATGTACCAGAGGTAGCGGATCTTCCCCTGATAGAGGTGCGTGAGGTTGATGCCGGCGCCGAATAGCCGCTTGCCGGCGTAGCGCGGGTGATCCACGATGCCGCCGCGCAAAACACAGATGTCGCTCTGCGGGTCGAGCAGCGCGATGTCGATCGCCGTCTCGAGCGGCACGAGGGTCGATTCGTCCTCGGCGTTGAGGAAGCGCGGGTTCTGCATCGTGACGACCGCCGCCTTGCCCTGCCGCTCGACGCGCGCGCCGCCCAGATTGAGCGCGCCGGCGCGCTGGAATTCGGCGAGGCGCGTCTGCGATGCGGGTAGCGGCAGCAGCGCGGCGTGGCAAAGATGCATGCCGGCGACCGGATCGGCGAGCACCGCGGCCAAAAAGAGGCCCTGGGCGATCTCGGCGCCCTGCTTGTCCTTCTGCAATCGCGGCGCCTCGGCCGCGAGCTCGGCGTCGCTTGGCAAGAGGCCCGGAAACTCGGCCGCGGCACGGCGGCAGAGCTCATCGACGCGCAGGAAGCGGCGCCGGCCTTCGGTCAGGCGGTCGTACATGCCGGCGGCATGCGTGCGAAGGTATGCCTCGCGCGCGGCGCGGTCGGTGGTTTGCGGTGGGGGTGGAAGCGGATTCGCAGCCATGGCGCTAATTATCGGCCTGCCGGGTCCTGGCGGTAGAAGCGCATGAGCTGGTCATAGACATCGGGATAGCGGCGCTTCGTCTCACGCGGCTCGCTGAAGAAGGCTTCGCTGATCACGGCGAAGAATTCCGACGGATGCTCGGCAGCGTAAGGGTCGAGCCAGGTGTCGCGGCCGCGATCGACCGCGTCGCAAAAGCCGGCATACGCGTCGTCGAACGTCGCGCGCCAGGCGCGAGCGTCCATGCCGGCGTGCAGCGGCGGCAGACCGTCCGCCTCGCCGTTAAGCATGTCGAGCTTGTGCGCGAACTCGTGGATCACGACGTTGATCGCCGGGTCGTGCGCCGCGGCGTCCCACGACAGCACCACCGGGCCGCCCGGCATCGCCTCGCCGGCGAGGTCGTCTTCCCATTCGTGCACCACGCCGTCCTCGTCGACCTCCTGCCGGCGCACGCGGAAGTCGCCGGGATAGACCACGATGCCGCGCCAGCCGCCGTACCAGTCGAGGCCGAGCTCGAGGATCGGCGTGCAGGCCTGCGCGGCGATCGACACGCGCATGACGTCGGTCACTTCGAGCGCGTGCGCGCCGCTGAACTCCTTCTCGGCGAGGAATAACAGCGCGAGCTCGCGCAGCTTCGGCTCGCGCGGCAGGAACTTGAGCGGTGCGGTCGCGGCTTGCCACAGCGCATCGTCGATGCGGTGCTTTTGCAGGACGCGCTTGCGGCGCCACTCGGTGAGCCAGCCCACGGTCCGTAAAATAGCGCATGGTCTCGGTCGTGCAATTGCACCCCTCGAGCGCGGCAGGCGCGCTCGATGCGCTCGCCGACGGGCTCGGGCCCGCGGACCGGGCGCGCCTTGCGCACGCGCTCGCGTTCGCGGAGCCGCTGTACGCCGGGCAGGTGCTCGCGACCGGCGAGCCGACCTGGGCGCATGCGCTCGGCATCGCCGGCAATCTCGCGGCGATCGGGCTCGATGCGCCGGGGCGCATCGCCGGCCTGCTGTTCGCCGCGCCGAAGCACGTCGAGCCGGACAAGCTGCAGCGCGAGTTTGGCGACGAGATTGCCAATCTCGCCGCCGGCGTCGAGAAGCTCTACCAGCTGCGCCTCGCAACGCGGGCGAACCCGGCGGACCAGAACGAGGTGCTGCGCAAGATGGTCCTCGGCATGGTCGAGGACGTGCGCGTGGTGCTGATCCGTCTCGCCAGCCGCACGCAGACGCTGCGCTGGTTCGCGCGCAATGCAAGTGACGAGCGCGCCGCGTATGCCCGCGAGAGCCTGGACATCTATTCGCCGCTCGCCAACCGCCTGGGCGTGTTCCAGCTGAAATGGGAGCTCGAGGATTTGTCGTTCCGCTTCCTCGAGCCCGAGCTCTACAAGCGCATTGCCGGGATGCTCGACGAGAAGCGCCTCGAGCGCGAGCAGTACATCCGGCGTGCGATCGATGTGTTGACGCGCGAGCTGGAAGCAGCCGGCGTGAAGGCCGAGATTTACGGCCGGCCGAAGCACCTCTATTCGATCTGGAACAAGATGCGCACCAAGGCGCTCGACTTCAGCCAGGTCTATGACGTGCGCGCGCTGCGCGTGATCGTGCCGTCGGTGAAGGATTGCTACACCGCGCTCGGCGTGGTGCACAACCTGTGGCAGCCGATCCCGAAGGAGTTTGACGACTACATCTCGCGCCCGAAGGGCAACCTGTACCAGTCGCTGCACACCGCGGTGATCGGCCCGCAGGGCAAGACGCTCGAGGTGCAGATCCGCACCGAAGAAATGCACCGGCATGCGGAGTTCGGCGTCGCGGCGCACTGGCGCTACAAGGAAGGTGGCAAGCCCGAGCGCGCCGACCGCGCGTTCGAGCAGAAGATTGCGTGGCTGCGCGAGCTGCTCGCGTGGCGCGATGAGGTCGCCGATTGGGCGAGCACCACCAAGCAGGCGGGCCTGCAGGACACGGTCTATGTGCTGACGCCGCAGGGCAAGGTGATCGACCTGCCGGCGGGCAGCACGCCGATCGACTTCGCCTACGCGCTGCATAGCGATCTCGGGCACCGCTGCCGCGGCGCCAAGGTCGACGGGCATATCGTGCCGCTCGACACGGTGCTGAAGAGCGGCCAGCGCGTCGAGATCATTACCGCCAAAGCCGGCGGCCCGTCGCGCGACTGGCTCGTCCCCGAGCGCGGCTTCGTCAGAAGCGCCCGCGCGCGCACCAAGATCCGGCAATGGTTCAACGCCAGGGCCCATGCCGAGACGGTGGCCGAAGGGCGCGCGGTGGTGGAAAAGGAGCTGAAGCGCGAAGGCGCGGCGCAGGCGAGCCACGAAGCGCTCGCCATGCGGCTCGGATTCAAGAAGCCCGAAGAGCTGTTCGTCGCCGTCGCGCGCGACGAAGTGAACCTGCGCCAGCTGCAGAGCGCCGCCCGTGAATTCGGCGCCGGAGCGAGAACCGATGTGGGGACCGCGCCCGTGCCGAAGCAGATCGGGCCGCGTCCGCGAACCAGCCCGAAGAGCGGAGTGCTGGTGGTCGGCGGGGTCGACCGCCTGATGACGCAGCTCGCGAAATGCTGCAAGCCGGTGCCGCCGGACCCGATCCGCGGCTTCGTCACGCGCGGCAAGGGCGTATCGGTGCACCGCGAAGACTGTACGAGCCTGAAGCGCCTCGCCGAGCGCCAGCCCGAGCGGCTGATCGACGCCCAGTGGGGCGCGAGCGCCGGGACTTATACGGTCGACATGCTGGTCACCGCGACCGACCGCCGCGGGCTCTTGCGCGACATCGGCGATGCGCTCGCGCGTGAGCGCATCAACGTCACGGCAACGCGCACGCATACGCGCGATGAGCTCGCCTTCATGCGCTTCACCTTCGATGTCACCGACCTCGGGCAGCTCAAACGCGCATTCGCCGTGGTGCGCGAGCTGAAAGGTGTGATTCGCGTCGCGCGAGCGTAGCTTCTCTAGACGGGCAGGGTGGGCTTCGCCACCGCCGGTGCTGCCGCCGGCCGCGGCTCAGCGCCGCCGGCGATGAGCATGGCGAGCAGCTCTTCCTGCGCCGAGCGGCCTTTCGCGCCTTTGCGCGGGCGCAGCCGCTCGTAGCTGCCGTCGGCCTGCATCACCCACGCCTGCGTGTTGTCGTCGAGATAGGGCAGCAGGCCCTCGCGGATCACGCGTTTTTTGAGCGTCGGATCGAGCACCGGGAAGCAGAGCTCGATGCGCCGGAAGAAGTTGCGCGCCATCCAGTCGGCGCTCGCCAGGTACACGTCCTCGGCGCCGCCATTCTCGAAGTAGAAGACGCGCGAATGCTCGAGGAACCGGCCGACGATCGAGCGCACGCGGATGTTGTCCGAAAGCCCCTCGATCCCCGGGCGCAGCGCGCAGACGCCGCGCACGATGAGATCGATCTTCACGCCGGCGGCCGAGGCGGCGTAGAGCTCCTCGATGATCTGCGGCTCGAGGAGCGCGTTCATCTTGGCCATGATGCGCGCGGGCTTGCCCTCGCCGGCGAGCTTCGCCTCGTTGCGGATCGCGGCGACGATGCGCCGGTGCAGCGTGAAGGGCGACTGCCAGACGTGCTTCAGCCGCACCGCGCGCCCGAGGCCGGTGAGCTGCTGGAACACTTCGGCGACGTCGGCGCAGAGCTCGTCGTTCGCAGTGAAGAGGCCGAAGTCGGTGTACGCCCGCGCGGTGGCCGGATGGTAATTGCCGGTGGAAAGGTGCGCGTAGCGCTTGAGCGTCTTCTCCTCGCGGCGCACGATGAGCGACATCTTGGCGTGGGTCTTGTGCCCGACCACGCCGTAGACGACATGGGCGCCGACCTCTTCCAGGCGCGCCGCCCAGTTGAGGTTTGCTTCTTCGTCGAAGCGCGCCATCAGCTCCACCACGACGGTGACTTCCTTGCCCTTGCGCGCGGCGTCGATCAGGATCTCCATCAGCTCCGAGTCCGTGCCGGTGCGATACACCGTCTGCTTGATGGCGATGACGCTCGGATCCTCGGCGGTGGTGCGGATGAATTCGATTACCGGCAGGAAGGACTGGAACGGGTGGTGCAGCAGCACATCGTGCTTCTTCAGCACCTCGAAGAGGTCGGGCGAGGTGAGGCCCGGCGAGAGCGCCGGCGTGAACGGCGCAAACTTGAGCGCCGGGCGGTCGACCTGGTCGAACACCTCGCGCAGCCGGTAGAGATTCACCGGTCCCTCGACGCGATAGAGATCGGCATCGCGCAGGCCGAACTGCTGCAGCAGGAACTCCACCATGGCCTGCGAGGCGTTGTCGGCGACTTCGAGACGCACGGCGTCGCCGAAATGGCGATGCAGCAATTCGCCCTGGAGCGCGGTGTGCAGGTTCTGGATTTCTTCCTCGTCGACGAACAGGTCCGAGTTGCGCGTCACGCGGAACTGGTAGCAGCCGACCACGTTCATGCCGGTGAAGAGCTCGCCGACGTGCGCATGCAGGATCGAGGACAGGAACACGAAGGCGTATTCCGCCCCGGCCTGCGACTGCGGCAGCCGGATCAGGCGCGGCAGCGCGCGTGGCGCCTGCACGATCGCCGCGCGCGAGCTGCGGCCGAAGGCATCCTTGCCCTGCAGCTCGACGGCGAAGTTCAGGCTCTTGTTGAGCACGCGCGGAAACGGATGCGCGGGATCGAGCCCGATCGGCGTCAGCACCGGCAGCAACTCGCGGAAGAAGTAGTCGCGGATCCAGGCGCGCTGCGACGCGGTCCATTCCTCGCGCCGCGGGAAAACGATGCCTTCGCGGGCAAGCGAAGGGAGCACCACTTCGTTGAGCAGCTTGTACTGCTCGGCGACCAGCGCGTGCGCCTCGCGGCATACGCCCTCGAACACCTCGGCGGCGCTGCGGGCGTCCGGGCCCGCATCGTGCAGGCCGAGGCGAATGCTTTCCTTCAGGCCGGCGATGCGGATCTCGAAGAATTCGTCCAGATTCGACGACACGATGGTGATGAAGCGCAGCCGCTCGAGGAGCGGCACCGACTCGTCCGCCGCCTGCGCCAGCACGCGCCGGTTGAAGGCGAGGATGCCGAGCTCGCGATTGACGAACTGGGCTGGCGTCGGAATTCTGCGGTTCATCGGGGCAAGGCGGACGGTCGCGAAAATTCTAACCCGGGCAAGTTGCGCGCCGGACAAGAACCCAAATATGACAAACATGCTACGGTAAGCACATGACGCGACAGGAAACGCTCGCGGCGGTAGATCTCGGCTCGAACAGCTTTCACCTCGAGATCGGCCGCGTCGTCGAGCACCAGATCTATCCGCTGGACGCGGTGCGCGAAGTGGTGCGCCTCGGCGGCGGCCTCACCGCGGAGAAGCGCATCGACCGCGCGACGCAGGCGCAGGCGCTCGAAGCGCTCGCCAAGTTCGCCGAGCGCCTGCGCGGCTTCGCGCGCCAGCGGGTGCGCGCGGTGGGCACCAACGCGCTGCGCGTGGCGAAAAACGCCTCGCAGTTTTTGCGCGAGGCACGCGCGGTGCTCGGCTTTCCGATCGAGGTGATTTCCGGACGCGAGGAGGCGCGGCTCATCTACCTCGGTGTGGCGCACGCGCTGCCGGTCTCGGCGCAGCGCCGCCTGGTGGTCGATGTCGGCGGCGGCTCGACCGAATTCATCATCGGCACGGGGCTTGAGCCGCAGCTCACCGAATCGCTCTACATGGGATGTCTCAGCTACAGCCTGAAGTACTTCGGCGAGGGCAAGATCGACAAGCCGCGCATCAAGGCCGCCGAGCTCGCCGCGCGGCAGGAGCTCGCCGGGATCCTGCATGCCTATCGCGCGGCCGGGTGGGACGAGGCGGTCGGCTCCTCGGGCACCGCGCGCTCGTTGGAGCACATTCTGCGCGAGAACGGCTTTGCCGAAGAGGGCCTCACGCGCGAGGGACTGGAGAAGCTGCGCGCGCTTCTCATCAAGCACGAGCGCGCCGACCCGGACAAGATCGGCGGCCTGCGCCCGAACCGCGCGCCGGTGCTGCCGGGGGGCGTCGCGATCATGAAGGCGGTGTTCGACGAGCTCGGCCTCGAGGCGATGAAAGTCTCCGACGGCGCGCTGCGCCACGGCGTGCTCTACGACCTCCTCGGGCGCGTC
>DASREB010000047.1:0-2415 GCA_035652275.1 Burkholderiales bacterium | reverse complement strand
ATCTGCGCCATCACGTAGGCACCGAAGTAGATGGCGAACGAGAACGCGGCGAGGAGCATGAGCGGCAGCCAGCGCGAGTCGGCGAGCTGCGCCTCGAATTTCTCCAACAGGCGCGAAAGCAACTCCAGATAGCGGACCATGGGTTTCTGGCAGTGAGAAGACACCCAGCGTGCCGCCGCGGCGCGCGCCGGACAAGACAAAGAAGCTCCGGCGCGACGTTGTTCACAACTTTGTCGGGAAAGCCGCACGGCAAAATCAGAGTCTGTCAGGAGACGGTTGCCGCGCAGAACGCCGACCTAGAATCCTCCGGTGAGGGTCAATGACTACCTGGACGCGGTGAAAGCGGCCCTTTCCTGCCGCACGGACACCGAGCTCGCGCTTCGGCTGCGAGTGCTCCAGAGCCGCATCAGCAACTACCGCACGGGCCGCACTTTCCCGAATCTCGCCATGGCGCGACTGATCGCCGCGGTCCTCGACATGCGCACGGGCATCGTCGTCAGCGACATCCGCCAGGAAAGGGCGCTTCGCTTGCGGATGACTAACGCCGTAAGCAGACCGTAAGTGGCCGCCCGCAATAATTCGCGCATCAAGTCGGCCGCCGCGGAACGCCTTGCCGAGCGCGCGCGTGATCTCATCTGCGAGCACCTGCTCGCCCACGGTTACTACGACGGCGTCGACCCGGTGTGGCTGGCGCGGGTGCTGCTCGCACGCCTGACTTGCATCCAGCTGCTGGAACGCCTGCGGCGCGCTAGGTAGTCAGTAGGTGATGCCGCAGCGCTGCTTGGCGAGCGCGAGGAGATCGTCGATCGAAGAAGTACTGGCGCTCGCCACGGTGGCGATGCCGCAGCGCGCTTCGAGCCGCACTACCTCGCCGCCGTAAGTCATGCGCGCCTTCGCCAGGCGATCCTGCACGCCGCGGAGCGCCGTCATCATTTCGGCCGACGTGGCCGCTACCGTGAGGAGCGCGAAGGTGGCACGCGCCACGCGCATCACCGGGGCGGCTGAGAACTGCTCGAGCGCCTGGTCGAGCCGGTCGAGGAGCTGCTGCGCAACGGCGGGCCCGATCCGATACTCGATGTCGTCGTACGCCAGGATGCGCACGCACAGCACGGCCAACGCCTTGCCCGCGCTCCGCGCCGCAGCATAGCGCTCGCGCCAGGCGGCGAACTCCGGATCCGCCGGTGCCGACGGCTCGATCATGTGCCGGCTCTGCGCCGTACGAAGCTGTCCCTCGATGCGCGCCAGCATCTCGGCTTCATCGCCGTACTTGGAAATGAACTCGCTCGCGCCGGCGCGGCGCGCCCGCATCTCGACCTTTTCGTCATCGCTGCCGGAGAACACCACGACCGGCAGCTCGCGGATGCGCGGCTGCGGCGAGCGGCGGATGCGCTCGATCAGGCCGTAGCCGTTGAGCCGTGGCATGTCGATATCGGAAAACACCATGACGATCGAGTCATCGGCCTGCAGCGCCTGCCAGGCCGCCTCGCCGTCCGCCTCCTCGCGCACGGCGATCGCTCCCGCGATGATGTGCTTCAGCGTGGTGCGGACGAAACGCGAGTCGTCCACCACGAGCACAGTGCGCTGGTCAGGGTTCATGGCCTGCCGGAGAGGATAGGCCGGAGCCGTTGCCGCCGGTGTATCGGCACCCAAACTTCAACGAATTTTTGTATGCGGGGCGTGACCTTGTACGCACCCGCGTGAAATCGGCAGCGCCTGTGGACGGACCTTAAGGTCTGCTGCCGTTCAAACCCGCGGCGGCCCGTCCCCGACGAGGACGAAGACGATGACCGGGTGCATAGAGTAGATCTGCAGAGCCACGTCGGCGGCGTAGAACACGCCGTACGAGAACGCGGCCATCACCGACAGCGGCAGCCAGCGCGACTGGTCGAGTTCGGCCTCGATGCGCTCGATCACGCGGGAAACGACTTCCAGCCAACTCCCTTCGCGTCCCATGCGTTTATCCCTTCGTGTAGCCGCGTAGCTTGCCGCCCGCGCCGGCAATGGGCAAGGGGGCGCAGCGAGTCGCAGGGGCTTATTGCAGCGCGATGTGCACCAGTTCCGGTTTGTGGCCGGCGCCGAAGACGGGTAATGTGGGCCGAAAAATCCCTGAATGGGGAACAACGTGCAGCACCGTCGCCGCCTTGCCGCCGTCCTTGCCGCCGCGCTCGTCTTCGGCTGCACGGCGCAGCAGCTGCGCGAGCTGCAGGCGCGGTTCGGTGGCCCGCCGGAAGCCGAGACACCGGCCGAGCAGCAGGTCGCGAAATTCGAGCAATGCTCGCCGGCGCCGCAGGCTGGCGCGGCGACGCCGCTCACGCTCAGTCCGGCGCAACGCGCGCTCACCATGGGCGTGTGGATGTACGAAGACGGCGACTACGACGGCGCCGAGAGCTACCTCAAGACCGCGCTTTCGCTCGA
>DASREB010000046.1:0-2325 GCA_035652275.1 Burkholderiales bacterium | reverse complement strand
CACCTATGGCAAAGCCAGCGGTAAGCAGGGCTGCGCATGCCTAACGTCCGCGCTTTGCCGCGCCGGACGCAGCGCGCAGCGCAAGGGAGGCGTCGGGCAACGACGCGATGTTAGGAGTGCGTTTCATCGATTTCCTCCGAGCTCTAGCAATTTGCGGTTATAGCGCTCGGCGTATTGTGCGGCTCGCATGAAATTACGATGCTGGGGATCCGCACCAAGATCGGCGCAGGTTATTGGACGTTGACCAGCCTTCATGGCGGTTTGAACGCGCGGAGAGTCTTCGAGGGGCCAGCCGGGAATTACTTCGCCAGGATCTTTGCCGCACACAGGAATAACGATGTGTCGAACATCACCAGCGGCGAACGCTTTCTGAGCTTCTGCTACTGGATCCTTCGCAACCAACGCATCAAGGACGTCCCCGGCCGCCGCGTGCACAGCTAAAAGGCCGAAACTTGCGGATACGATCGCGCGGTACACGCGACGCACTCCTAACGATAAATAGATCGAAACATTGCGGCCTATCATAGCTGCGATCGTCGACGCGTTCTGTCAACTGTCCCTCCATTCAAGACGTTATGTGGTGGATGGGAGGCGCTGGGGTTTGTTATCCAGCGAAAAATGGGACAAGAGTCTGATTCGGCTAACGGTTCGGAAAAATCGCCGGACACCGGGCAAAAGCGGCTGATCGCTCGCTTCCGCGAGGCGATCCGCTCGCGCCATTACAGCGTGCGCACCGAGCAGGCGTACTGGTACTGGATCCGCTGGTTCATCCGGTTCCATGGTCGGCGGCATCCGGCGGAGATGGGCGCGGCGGAGGTGACCGCGTTCCTCAACTGGCTCGCGACCGAGCGCCACGTCGCCGCGGCGACGCAGAACCAGGCGCTCTCGGCGCTCCTCTTCCTTTATCAGAAGGTGCTCGGGCTCGAGCTGCCGTGGCTCGCCAGCCTGGCGCGGGCCAAGCGGCCGGTGCGCGTGCCCGCGGTGCTGACCGAAGCCGAGGTGCGGCGGCTGCTGGATGCGCTGGACGGCGTGAAGTGGCTGATGGCGGCGCTCATGTATGGCGCGGGGCTGCGACAGGCCGAGTGCCTTTCGCTGCGGGTGAAGGACATCGACTTCGCCTACCGCCACATCGTGGTGCGCGACGGCAAGGGCGCGCGCGATCGCGTGGTGCCGCTGCCGGAGGCCACGGTGCAGCCGCTGCACGAACAGCTCGGGCGTGTGCGGGCGCTGCACCGGCGCGATCGCGCGGAAGGCTTCGGCGAGGTGTGGCTGCCGCATGCGCTCGCGCGCAAATACCCGCGCGCCGCGCGCGACTGGGCGTGGCAGTTCGTGTTTCCGTCGCGGCATCGCTCCGCGGATCCGCGCAGCGGCGCCGTGCGGCGCCACCACGTCTATCCGGACACCGTCGGCCGCGCCGTCACGCGAGCGGCGGCGGCCGCCGGGATACTGAAGCCGGTGAGCTGCCATACGCTGCGTCACTCGTTCGCCACGCATCTCCTCGAGCGCGGCCACGACATCCGCACGGTGCAGGAGCTCCTCGGGCACGCCGACGTTTCCACCACCATGATCTACACGCACGTGGTGAAAGGCGCCCGCGGCGTGAAGAGCCCGCTCGACCGGCTGGAGGAGCCGCGCGCGGCCTACGCCGCGCGCTGAACGCTCGGCAGCCAGTCTGCGACGGCGGCGGCGATCTCGGCCATCGCCTTCTCGCCCTTGAGCGAGTGGTCGGCGCCTTCGATCCAGTGCATCGTCCAGGGCGCGGTCACCGTTTTGAGCGCGCGCTCCATGAGGTCGCGGCGGCACAGGGCATCGCGTGTGCCGTTGAAGCAGAGCACCGGCACGCGGATTTGCGGTAGATGCGCATCGCGCAGCTTCTCCGGCTGGCCGGCCGGGTGCAGTGGATAGGCGAAAAGGAGGAGCGCGTCGCAGGCGTAGCCGTCGGCGGCGAGCATGGTGGCGACGCGGCCGCCCATCGAGCGGCCGCCGATGATGAGCGCTCGCCCGGCGGCCTGCGGCCGGGCTTCTTCGACCACGGCGGCGTAGCGCTCGCGCATCTTCGGCATCGGGTCCGGTCGCCGCGAGCCGCGGCTGCGGTATTCGAAGTCGAAGCGCACGATCTCGATGCCGAGCGGCTCGAGCGCCGCGGCAGTGCGGCGCATCTGCGCGTCGTTCATGTGGCCGCCCGCGCCCGGCGCGCAGACGAAGAGCGCGCGCTTTTCTATTGCTGGCGCTGGAACTCGGGCTGGCCGGTCTGCCAGAAGAGGAACGCGTAGTAATCGGCCGCCTGGCGCTGGCGCTGCGCCTTGGTCGAGCCGATGCCGTGGC
>DASREB010000045.1:0-12837 GCA_035652275.1 Burkholderiales bacterium | reverse complement strand
TAAAGCGACATGGGCAGCGTGCTCTATCTCGATCGCGGCATGGGGCGCCGGCGTAACGGCGGCGCAGCCGCCGCGCGCGTGCAGCCGGCGCCCGCGCCCTCGCTACTGCGTCCGGGCTACAACTGCTGGGCGGTGTCGCGTGCTGATCGCGTGGCGGTGCTGGTCGACGCGGCCGACTACTACAAAGCGTTCTACGAAGCGGCGCTGCGCGCGCGCCACTCGATCACCATCCTGGCGTGGGATTTCAACAGTCAGACGCGCCTGCACTTCGAGCCGGTGGAACCGAATGGGCCGCCCGCGCTTCTCGGCGAGTTCCTGAACTACCTCGTGCACCGGCGTCACTCGCTCCACGTGCATGTGCTCAACTGGGATTACCCGATGGTGTTCGGCGCCGACCGGGAATTCCCGCCGCTCTACGGCTTCGGCTGGACCCCGGCGCGCCGTGTGCACCTGCGCTACGACGATACGCACCCATTCGCCGGCTGCCAGCATCAGAAGATCGTCGTCATCGACGACTCGGTGGCCTTTGTCGGCGGCATCGACCTGACGGTGCGCCGCTGGGACACGGGCGAGCATCTGCCGCGCGATCCGCGTCGCGTTGCCTACGGCAAGCCGTATCCGCCGTTCCACGACTTGATGGTGATGCTCGACGGCGAAGCGGCGCGCAGCCTCGCCACGCTGTCGCGCGAGCGCTGGCATGCAGCCACCGGCCAGAAGTTGAGGCCGCTCGCTGGTCATGGCGCCGCGGACGACGATCCGTGGCCCGCCTCTTTTGCGCCGCACCTGCACAGCGTCGAGGTCGGCATCGCGCGCACCGCGCCGGCACGCGGCGAGCTGCCCGCGGTCAAGGAGGTGGAGAAACTCTACCTCGACATGATCGCCGCGGCGGAGAAGTCGCTCTACATCGAGAATCAGTATTTCACTGCACCGCGCATCGCGGCGGCGCTGGAGAAGCGGCTTGCCGAGCCTGACGGGCCGGAAATCATCCTGGTGCTGCGGCTCCTTTCGCATGGCTGGCTCGAAGAGCACACCATGCACGTCCTGCGCACGCGCTTGATCGAGCGGCTGCGCAAGGCCGACCGCCACGGCCGCTTCCATGTCTACTACCCGCACGTGCCCGAGCTCGCGGAGGGCTGCTGCCTCGATGTGCATTCGAAGCTGATGATCGTGGACGAGCGCGTGCTGCGCGTGGGCAGCTCGAACCTCTGCAACCGTTCGCTTGGTCTCGACACCGAGGCCGATGTCGCCATCGAAGCGCGCGGCCGGCCGCAGGTGGCGAACGTCATCCGGCGCTTGCGCGAGCATCTCCTTGCCGAGCATCTCGGCGTGCCGCCCGAGAAAGTGCGCGTGGAGATCGAGCGCTCGGGCGGCCTGTACGGAGCCATCAAAGCGCTGGCACATGACGGCCGCTCGCTGCGCGAGCTGGCGACGCTGCCCGAATGGCCGGAGGCGATCGTCAACGTCGCTGCGGTTGCGGACCCCGACGAGCCGATCGCGCTCGACGCGCTGCTCGTCGACCGCCAGCAAGACGGCGAAGCGACCCCGCTCGAGAAGCCGCAGTGGGTGCAGCTCGGCGTGATCACCGCGCTGGTGATCGCGCTTACCGCGCTCTGGCGCTGGACGCCGCTCGCGCACACCGTCAGCCCGGAAACGGTACTCGGCTGGGCACAGGACTTCGGCAATCGCTGGTGGGCGCCGCCGCTCGTCATGCTGCTCTACACCCCGGCGTGCCTGATCATGTTCCCGCGGCCGCTCATCACGCTCGCCGCGGTGATTGCCTTTGGCCCGTGGCTCGGCTTCGGCTACGCGCTGGTCGGCATCTGCGCCTCCGCGGTCGTCACCTACTACATCGGCCGGCGCATGAAGCGCGACACTGTGCGGCGGCTCGCCGGACCGAAGCTCGATCGCATGATCGAGGTGCTGAAGAAGCAGGGCCTGCTCGCGATGACGCTCCTCAGGCTCGTGCCGATCGCGCCTTTCGCCGTCGAGAGCATCGTCGCCGGTGCGATCCATATGCGCCTCTGGCACGTGGTGCTGGGAACCGCGATCGGCCTCCTGCCGGGCACGGCCGCGACGACCATCTTCGGCGATGCCATCGAGACGGCGCTCACCGGCGCCGGACCGGTCAACTGGTGGCTCGTGGGCATCGCCGTCGGACTGCTCGGCGGCGGCATCATCGCGGTGAAGCGCTGGTTCATGCGTATGAGCCGCCGCATCCACGCCGTCGATGAGCAGGCAGGCCGAGAGCCTCGCTAACTGGCAGGCGCTCTCCGACCAGCTGCCGGAGAGCTGCCTTCGGATCGCCTCCTATAACGTCCACGGCTGCCGGGGCACGGACGGCAAGAAGGACGCTTCGCGCATCGCCTCGGTGATCCGCGAGCTCGAGTGCGACACCATCGGTCTGCAGGAAGTCGATTACCGCCTCGACTACATCGCCGGTCGCCTGGGCATGCAGGCGGTGGCCGGCCTCACGCTCGTGCGCCACGACGGTCCGTTCGGCAACGCTCTGTTGACCCAGAGGAAAATCCTTGAGGTGCGCCGCCTCGCGCTCGGCTATGGCCGGCGCGAGCCGCGCAACGCGCTCGACGTCGATCTCGATGTGAGCGGCCAGCGCCTGCGCGTGATCGTCACCCATCTCGGGCTCTTCGCCGCCGAGCGCCGCTGGCAGGTGAAGAAGCTGCTCGACCTGCTGCGCCGCACGCCGGCTCACGAGCGCGTCATCGTGCTCGGCGACATCAATGAGTGGATGCCGCTCAGCCGCCCGGTACGCTGGATGAATTCCCTGCTTGGCCGCTCGGCGGCCGAGCGCTCGTTTCCATCACGATGGCCGCTGCTCGCCCTCGATCGCGTCTGGGTGCGCCCGCGGCCCGCTCTGCTCGCGCTGAAAGCGCACCACTCTGCGCTCGCCGCGGTGGCCTCGGACCACCTGCCGGTGAAGGCGATCGTCGCGACTCAGAACCTGCGCTGGGAGCACCGCGCGCTCGCGCAGGCGCGTCTGCGCGCCGTCGGCGAGCGCTAGGGAGTTGCGGGCTCAGCCGCCGCCTGCGCCCGCAGGCGATTTTTCCTGTTTCTTCCTGGCGCTGCCGCCAACAGCCGCCGACGGCTCCTTCTTCTTCGAGGCGACGCGAACCTTGACGTTCTTCAGGTTGGCGAACTCCTTGCGCGAGAGCTTGCCGTCGTGATTCCTGTCGCCCCTGTCGAAGCGCTTGACCACCTCGGCGTTCCCGGCGGCCTCGGCGAGCGAGACGTAACCATCACCGTCGAGATCCAGCGAGTCGAAGTACCTGTCGGTTGCGTTCTTGGATTGCGCGAGCGCACCGCCGGCGGCGAGTGCGATGCACAAAGCGGCGATGCGCTTCATGCCCCGGCGGTTGCACCTTTCATGCCCGCACAACTGGTTACACATTGATGCAGCAGCCGCGCCCCGCGAGGCCTAGAGTGACCCTCATGAAAGGGCTCATCCGCATGTTTCTCGGCCTGGTGATCGCGCTCGGTGCGCTGAATGCGCATGCCCGCGTGTACAACCAGGGGGAGCTGGATGCGCTGCTTGCGCCGATCGCCCTATATCCCGATCCGCTACTAAACAACATCCTGGACGCCGCGCGCTATCCCGACGATGTATTCGCGGCCGCCGATTGGTCGCGCGGCAATCCGGGCCTGCAGGGCGATGCCGCGCTGCAGGCCGTGGAACCCGAGCCGTGGGCGCCGAGCGTGAAGTCGCTCGTCGCGTACCCGGATGTCCTGGCACGGCTCGTGGAGAGCCCGCAATGGCTTGCCGATCTGGGCGACGCCTACGCGACGCACGGTCCCTATATCCAGACCACGATCCAGCAACTGCGCGCGCGCGCGCAGGCGAGCGGCTACCTGCAGAGCAACGCCAATCAGAACGTGTATGAGCAGGCCGGCCAGATCTATGTCCAGCCGGCCTATCCGACGGTCGTGTACGTGCCCTATTACAACCCGTTCGTCGTGTATGGCACGTGGTGGTGGCCGGCGTACCGGCCATGGGCCTTCCGTCCGTTCTATGCGCGGCCGATCCTCGTCACGCGCGTCGTGCGTCCGGTCCACTACACCGTGAGGCCATATCGCGCCGTGCCCGAAGCGCGCCGCATGCCGATCATCGGCAGCCCGCCGCGCCTGGGTCATCCGCAGATAAGCGCGCCGGTCGTCACGCCGCCCGCGCGCTACGCTGAACGCTTGCGCCAGAGCGCGCCCGCGCTCGCGCCGCGCGCACAGGTCGTGACGCCGCGCGTGGCGACGCCACCGGCGCGCTATGCGCAGCGCATGCCCGCGCCGCAGGCCCGCATCAGCGAGCGTCCGATCGGCGTCGGCCATTCCGGCACCGCGCAGGCGAGCGGCAACCGCGGCGCGAGCGGCGGCTGGAAGCATCGCGGCTGAAGTAGACTTCCTCCATCCCGGAGGAAGTCATGATCATCGAGACGCCCGACGACGTTACGGCAGCGGTGCTGCAGGAGATGCATCGCACGCCCGACACGCGCACGCGCGAGCTGCTCGCCCTGCTCGTCAAGCACCTGCATGCGTTCGTTCGCGAAGCGCGGCTCACCGAGCGCGAGTTCCAGGAGGCGATCGGCTATCTGAACGCGATCGGCAAGCGCACCACACCGAGCCACAACGAAGCGATGCTGCTCGCCGGCGCGCTCGGCGTCTCCAACCTCGTCTGCCTGCTCAATAACGGCGCGCGCGGCACGCAGCCGACGCAGGCGAATAATCTCGGCCCGTTCTATCGCGCGGCCGCGCCGCGCTGCGCCGATGGCGAGTCTATCGTGCGCTCGCCCACGCCCGGACCCGCGCTTCTCTTCCGCGGCCGTGTGGCCGACATGGATGGCAAACCGATCGCTGGCGCCGATGTGCACGTGTGGCAATCGTCGCCCGCCGGCCTCTACGAGAACCAGGACCCGTCACAGGCCGAGATGAACCTGCGCGGCATCTTCACCACACTTGCCGACGGCTCCTTCTCCTTGCGCAGCGTCAAGCCCGCCGGCTATCCGGTGCCGATCGACGGCCCGACCGGCGCGCTGCTCGCCGCGCAGCAGCGCCACAACATGCGGCCCGCGCATCTGCATTTCCTCATCCACAAGCCCGGCTACAAGACCATCGCCTCGCAGGTCTACGACCCCGAGGACCCGCATCTCGAGACCGACTCGCAGTTCGGCGTCACGCGCGCGCTGATCGGCAACTTCGTGAAGACGGCGGACGGCTACCGGCTGGAGTTCACCTTCCGCCTCGAGCGGGGCGAAGCGACGCTGCCGAAAGCACCGATCACCCACAAAGTCGCCGCCTAGCCGAGTTTGCGCGTGCTGAAGACGTACAAAGCGAGTTGTCATTGCGGCCGCGTCGCCATCGAGGCCGAACTCGACCTGGGCCAGCCCACCTACCGCTGCAATTGCTCCATCTGCCGCCGCAATCGCTTCTGGGCGGCGGTAGCGCGCCCGGAAGATTTTCGACTCGTGTCCGGGGAAGATGACCTGACTGAGTATCTGTTCGGCTCCAAGAAGAACCATCATTTCTTTTGCCGGCATTGCGGCGTACGGGTATTCGGCGTCGGCACTGAGACACCCGTCGGCAAGATGTACGGTGTCAACATCGGTTGTCTGGAAGGTGTTTCGGAAGAGGAGCTCTCAAAGATTCCGGTTACCTACGTCGACGGCATGCATGACAAGTGGGCGACGCGACCGGAGTTCTGCAAGCACCTATGACTCCTCCGGAGCTCTGAGGATGGTCATTCGCGGCGGCTGTCACTGCGGCAACATCTCGTTTACCTTGGACTGGACACCCGAGCCAGCCGAGATTCCGGCGCGCGTATGCACGTGCTCGTTCTGCACCAAGCATGGCGGCGTGTGGACGTCGTGCCCGGGCGGTGCGCTCAAGCTGAGCGTCAAGGACCGCGCGCGCGTCTCGAAATATGCGTTCGGCACGCGGACCGCGGAGTTTCATATCTGCTCGGCGTGCGGCATTGTGCCCGTCGTGACGAGCCGCATCGACGGCCGAGAGTACGCGGTGGTGAGTGTCAACGCGTTCGAGGGCATCGATCCGGCGTTGGTGCGCAAAGCGCCCATAACCTTTGACGCGGAAAGCCAAGCGACGCGTCTTGCGCGGCGCAAGCGTAGCTGGATCGGCGACGTGCAATGGATATCCGCGTAGACGACCTGCGCGGGCCGCAGATCGCGGCGCTGCTCGCGGAGCACCTGCACAACATGTACGAGCAGTCGCCGCCGGAAAGCGTGCATGCGCTTGGCATCGAGCGCCTGCGCGCTCCCGACATCACCATGTGGACTGCCTGGCAGGACGGCGAGCTGCTCGGCTGCGCCGCGTTGAAGGAGCTCGATCGTGAGCACGGCGAGGTGAAGTCGATGCGCACGGCATCACACCACCTGCGCAAAGGCGTCGGCTCGGCGCTCCTTCGCCACCTTATCGCGGAAGCGAAGCGCCGCTCCTATCGTCGGCTCAGCCTCGAGACGGGCTCGCAGCCGGCCTTCGCCGCCGCGCGCAATCTGTATGCGCAGTTCGGATTCCAGCCCTGCGGTCCGTTCGCCGACTACATCGACGATCCGAACAGCGTCTACATGACGAAGACGCTGTGAGCGGGCAAGCGGCTATCGAGCTCGCGCTCGCCGCAGCGGCGCTGGCGCTCTTCGCCCGCGACCTCTATCGCGCTTGGCGCGATAAGCAGCGGCGCCCGATGACGCTCTTGATTGCTGGCGTAATCGGGATGCTGCTCGCCGGCATGCCCGGCGGGCGCGAGCATCCGCATCCGTGGTGGCTTGCCCTGCCGGCGGCAATCCTCGCCTGGGAAGCCGCGCGCGGCTGGCGCCGCACGCCACGGTGCCATCTGTGGGAAGCGGGTGTCGGCGCCTTTGCGCTCGCCCTTGGACTGGCGGCGTTCGGGCTGACCCTGCAAACCACGCTACTGGTCCCGGCGCTGGCGGCGAGCATTGTCGGATGCGTTCTGCTGTGGCTCTCGCGACGCCGGGAGCCGCGCCCGTGGCGCGCCGGTGATGTCAGCCATTACGAGCGCCGCGCGGTTGCGCGCCCCAAGGATTTATACTGAGGCGTGGCCCGGTTACGACACATTGCTGTCGTGGTGCGCGATCTCGAGCGCGCCGCGCGGTTCTACGAGCAGGTGTTCGAGCTCGAGCGCGTCGGCGAGGAGCACATCGACATAGGCTCGGCGATTTATCTCAGCGACGGCGTCATCAACCTCGCGCTCCTCAAATACAAGGGCGAGACCGGCTCGGCCCTTAAGGACGCCGGCAACTTCGTCGGCGCGCATCACTTCGGCTTCCAGGTGGACGACCTCGAGGCGGCGAAGCAGCGCGTCGAGGCCGCGGGCGGCAAATTCTTCTTCACGCTCGGCAAGACCAAGGAAGAGGCGAACTTCGAGGTCAAGTACAAGGACCCCGACGGGGTCATCTTCGATATCTCGGAGAAGGGCTGGATCGGGACGTCGAAGTAGCGCGCGGCCATGGGCGCGGACGACTCTTTCGCCGGTTTCGTGATCTTCTGGGGCACCCCGCTCGCGATGGTGGCCTGGGTGCTGCTGCGTCACCGCTACGCCCCGAAGGCTGATCTGCGGCCGGGCTTCAGGCTGCTCTCCGTCTGGGTGCTGCTCGTGCTCCTTTCCGTCGGGGTCGGCGTCGGTGCGCTTGGCGGTCATGCGGGCGGCCTTGCCAACCTGTACTTCGCCTTCGTCGGCGCCGCCGCGGCGGTCATGCTCTGGGTGCTCTACTGGAAGATCGGCGTGCGGCCGCGGAACGAAAAGACCCGGCGCTAGGTTCCGGTCGGCACATGCCGCGCCGTGCGCGTACGCTGCTCGGTGAGCCAGCGCGAGCGCGCCGCGAGCCAATAGAAGAGCTCGCGCGCCTTGCGCGGCCAGAAAGCCGGCATGCCGAAAAGGAGCGAAATGCACTGCGTGTGATTGGTGAGCGGTCGCTCGGCGCGCTCCCACTCGGCGAGCTGCGCCGGGACGTCCGCGCCCCGCTCGAGGTACACCGCCATCGACAGCGCATTCATCATGGCGCAGCCTGCGCCCTGGCCGATGTTGGGCGGGATGGCATGCGCGGCATCGCCGATCACCGCGACATGCCCGGCTGACCAGCGCTTCAGGCGAATGTATTCGAAGCGGTCGTAGCGCGCGATATCGCCGACGCGCTCGATCAGCGGCGCGAGCGGCGGGAACGCCGCTTTCCACAGCGCCTTGTCCACCGGCACGGCGCGCGCCGCTGCGTCGCGATGAAGCATGGTCAAGGCCAGGTAAAGCCACGCGCGGCTGCACGGGTTGTAGAGGAATCGGCGGCTGCCGGACCAGTATTCGATGGTGCGGCCATCGGTCGCCTCATGCTCGTCGTGCTTCGGGATGAGCACGCGGATGGCGCCGTCGGGCAGATAGCGGCGTGAGCGCAGCAGGCCGAGCGAGTCGCGCAGGCTCGAATTGACACCGTCCGCGGCGACGATCAGGTCGGCCTTCACGCGCTCGCCGGTCGCGAGGATCAACTCACCGGCCGGGGAAGCGGACGCGCCAGTCGAATTCAGCACGATTTGCGCGCCCGCGCGCCGCGCCGCGGCGGCAAGAGCATCGATCATGCGCTGGCGCAGCACGCCGAAGACGCGGATGTGCCAGGGATGCGTCGAAAGCAGACGATCATGCTGATCGCGCGTCTCGCGTACCAGATGCCGCGCGTTGTCGGCGAGCGTTTCCTCCAGCGCGCCGAGCGCCTCGAGCACGCGTAGCCCGTTCTCGTAGATGTTGATGCCGGCGCCGGCGGTGCGCAGCCGATCAGCGCGCTCGTGCAGCCGCACGCGCCAGCCGCGCTGCGCCAGTGCGCACGCCGCCGCCAAGCCCGCGAAGCCGCCGCCGACGATCTCCGCCCGCCGTGCCATGGGCGCAGAATAACCACCATGCTTGATGAACGCATTGCGCGGTTTGCGCCGCGCCAGTCGAAAGGCATTTCCTATCGCGAGACGGGCGCGGGACCCGCTCTCGTCCTGCTGCACGGCATCGGCTCGAGCTCGGCGAGCTGGCTCTTCCAGTTGGAATCGCTAGCGGGCTATCGGCTGATCGCCTGGGACGCGCCGGGTTATGGCGCCTCGGCCTTCCTCGCCATGGCCGAGCCGCAGCCTGCCGATTACGCGCAGGCGCTCCACGAGTTTCTGGAGCGGCTGCTGCTAAAGGACGTCGTGCTTGTCGGCAACTCGCTCGGCTGCCTGATGGCGACCGCATATGCCGCGGCACATCCGGAGCGTGTGAGGAGCATGCTGCTGCTCGGCCCGGCCGGCGGTTACGGCGGTCTCGCCGACCGTGCAGCCAAGCTGGCAGAGCGGCTGCGGCAACTCGAGGACCTGGGACCTGAGGGCCTCGCCGAGCAGCGCTCGCCGACGCTGGTCGCGAAAAGCTCGCCGCCGATCGCCCTCGAGCTCGTGCGCTGGAGCCAGCGCCGCATCCGGCCCGAAGGTTATCGCCAGGCAGTCCATTGCCTCGCGCAAGGGCAGCTTGCCGTCGACGCGCGGCGCTACGGCAAGAAGGTGCTGGTGGCCTGCGGCACGGAGGATGTGATTACGCCGGAGGCCGGCTGCAAAGCGATAGCGCGTGCGTTTCCGCGTGCTGAATATCGGTCACTTTCAGGCATCGGCCACGCGCCGCACGTAGAGGCGCCGAAGCTCGTCAATGAGATGATCGCGGCTTTCGTGCCTCGCTAAAACGACTCGATGATAATGCGTATAGATCGGAGATCTGCGAGATACACTTCGCGTAATTGCTCGCTACTTTTTTAGCAAGCCGACGCGCCGCAGAAGCTCCGTGTGGAGCTTGTACTCGCGCCAAAGATCGGCATGCAATGCGCGACCCGGCCGGTAGTCGACGTCGATGCCGCGGTTCGCCATGTCGGCGCCGAACTTGGGATCCTCGATCGCCGCCTTTGCCGCGTCGTGCAGGTAGCGGATCACCGGCGCGGGTGTGCCCTTCGGCGCGAGCAGCATGTACCAGACGCCGTTCGCGACATCCCAGCCGAGCTCCTTGGCGGTGGGCACGTCGGCGAAGCTGGCGAGGCGCTGCGGCCGAAAGTTGACGAGCACGCGCATGCGCTTGGCGTCGACCTGTCCCTTGAGCTCACCGGGCTGCGCGACCACCGCCTCGATGTGCCCGCCGAGGAGCGCGGGGCTCGACTGCGCCCAGCCCTGGAACGGCACATGAATCATCTTGGCTCCGGTCCGGTACATCAGCTCCTCGAGATTGAGATGGCTCGAGGTGCCCTCGCCGGGCGAGCCGACGCGTAGCTTGCCGGGGTTGGCCTTGGCGTCGGCGACGAGGTCCTGGATGGTCTTGTATTCCGACTCGCTGCGCACCGCGATCATCGGGTAGTAGGCAACGAGGTTGATGAAGGCGTCGTAATCGTCCGGCGTCTTGTAGGCGAGGTCCTGGAGCTGCGCCGCGATGACGAGGGCCGACTGCGGCGTAAGGACGATCGTGTAGCCGTCGGGCGCTGCGCGTACCACCTCAGCGACGGCGACAGCGCCGGCCGCGCCGGGGCGATTGACGACCGCCAAGCCTTTGGGAAAGCGCGGCTTCATGCCCTCGGCGACCAGGCGCGACACGATATCCACCAGGCCGCCCGGCGGATAGCCCGCAAGGAGCGTGACCGGTCGCTCGGGATACTGCGCAGCGGCCGCAAAGGAAAGTGCCAGCGCCATCAGCGCGGCGGCCAATCGAACCATGGGTGCCTCCTCGAACCCTCAATTCTGTACTAAGTACGCAACTAGGCGCTCGCAATCGAGCCGGCGACGATGCGCCAGCGCCCGTCTTGCTTGAGCCAGACGCGCATGAATTTGAGGGCGCCGGTGAATTGGGGACCGGTGAAGTGCGTGGTGCAGACCACGACGGCCGCGTTGCCGTGCTCGACGATCTGCAGGTCGGTTATTTCGACCGCAGTGAACTTGGGGCCTTTGCCCGGACGATGCGCTTCGATCACCTTGCGCTTGGCGAAGGTGGCGCTGCCATGCGGATCGACCAGTACGGCATCGTCGGCCAGCAGTTCTTCGAACACTTCGGCGTTGGGGCCGAGCTCGGCCTGGCGCAGACGTTCTTCGAGCGCGGCGATCTCCTGCTTCACGTTGCTCATGGGAAAAATATTACGTACTGAGTACGCAATTCAGGCGACCTTCTTCTCCGCGCGCTGCTCGACCGGCTTCGCTTCGGCGGAGAGGTTCATGGCGGTGTTGACCAGGGCTACGTGGGTGAAGGCCTGCGGGAAGTTGCCGAGCTGGCGACCGGAGCGCGGATCGTATTCTTCGGCGAGAAGCCCGACGTCGTTGGCGAGCTTGCAGACGCGCTCGAAGAGAGTGCGCGCCTCATCGCGGCGCCCGAGGAGGATGAGGCAGTCGGCGAGCCAGCAGCTGCAGGCGAGGAACACGCCCTCGCCCGGCGGCAGCCCGTCAAGCGATTTGCGCGTCCGGTAGCGCATGACGAAGCCGTCGTGCGTCAGCTCCTTCTGGATCGCCTCGATGGTGCTCTGCACGCGCGGATCGGAGCATGGCAGGAAGCCGGTCATCGGGATCAGCAGCAGGCTTGCGTCGAGCTCGCGCGAGCGGTAGCTCTGCACGAACGCGCCGCGCTTCGCGCTGTAGCCCTTCTTGCAGACGTCGGCGTGGATCTCGTCGCGCACTTTGCGCCAGTGGTCGACCGGTCCCTCGTAGCCGAACTCCTCGACTGCCTTGACCGCGCGGTCGAACGCCACCCAGCACATGACTTTCGAATAGGTGAAGTGCCGGCGCGGGCCGCGCACTTCCCATAGCCCCTCGTCGGCATCGCGCCAGCAGGTCTCGAGGTGCACGAGGAGCGAGCGCTGCATGTCCCACGCGGCCTCGTTCGGCGGCAGCCCGTGCTTACGCCCCTGGTGCAATGCGTCCATCATCTCGCCGTAGACGTCGAGCTGCAGCTGGCCCGCCGCGGCGTTGCCCACGCGCACGGGGCGCGATTCCTCGTACCCAGGCAGCCAGTCCACGGTCCACTCACCCAAGCGCCGCTCGCCGGCAAGGCCGTACATGATCTGTATCTGCTCCGGGCTGCCGGCGATCGCGCGAGTCAGCCAGTCACGCCACGCGAGGGCTTCGGCCTGGTAGCCACCGTTCATGAGCGCAAGGAGCGTGAGCGTCGCATCGCGCAGCCAGCAAAAGCGGTAGTCCCAGTTGCGCACGCCGCCGATCTCCTCGGGGAGCGAGGTGGTCGGCGCGGCCACCAGGCCGCCGGTGGGCGCATAGGTGAGAGCCTTCAGCGTAGCGAGCGAGCGACGTACGAACGGCGCGTATTCGCCACCGAGCGAGCACTTTCGGCACCACTGATGCCAGAAGGCTTCGGTCTCGCCGAAAGCGCGCTCGGGGTCGAGCGGCGGCGGCAGCGCGAGATGCGAGGGGCCGTGCGTCATCACGAACGCGGCGCGCTCGCCCGCCGCAACCTCGAACTCCGCCACCGTAGTCAGCTCGCGCCCCTGGAGGCTCACCGGCGAGCGCAGCACCACCATGTCGGGGCCCGCGACCGCGCGGATACCGTCGCCCTTCTGAAGACGCGTGACCCACGGCACCGAGGCGCCATAGTCGAAGCGCAGGATGAACTCCATCTCCATCTTCACCCGCCCCCGGCGGCCGAGCACCATGCGCACGAGATGGCAGTGCTCGGCGCGCATCGGCATGAAGTCGACTAGCGTCACCGCGCCGTCGGAAGTTTCGAAGTCCGTCTCGAGGATCAGGCCGTCGCCGCGGTAGCGCCGGCGCGCGCAGCGCTCGATGCCGACCGGCGCGAGGCGCCAGCGCCCGTGCTCGCGCTTGCCG
>DASREB010000044.1:0-3336 GCA_035652275.1 Burkholderiales bacterium | reverse complement strand
TAGGTCCAGACGTCGCGCTCCAGGTTGCCGAAGCGCTGCGGCTGCCACGCCGGGCCGAGGAGGTCGTGCACTTCCTTGGCGCTGGTCTCGCCGCGGACGATTTTCGAGATGTTGGCTTCGGTGAGGCGCTGCTCGAACGCGACGAGATGGCCGTCCGCTGCGATGCGCGCGGCGTAGCTCGCATGCCCCCATGGCAACTGCGGATACCAGTAGACGGTTCCGCCGTCCGCGAGCGCCTGGGTCTCGGCGGGCTTGCCCATCACGGCAAGGACATCGCGCTCGCTGGATTGGCCGGCGACGAGGCCGCGGCCGTCGCTGCTCGCGCACGAGGCAAGAGCGAAAAACAAAAACCCCCCGGCCCTTCGGGCCACCCCCCTTATCAGGGGGGCAAAAGCGCTATTCGCCCTTGCCGGGCTCGGGGCTGAAGTACTTCTGGAACTTGTCGGCTTCACCTTTGTGCTCGTCCGCATCGGGCGGCGCCGTGCCCTTGCGGGTGATGTTGGGCCACTTCACCGCGAACTCGGCGTTCATCTTGAGCCACTTCTCGGCCTTGCCGTCCGAATCGGGGATGATGGCGTTCGGCGGGCACTCGGGCTCGCACACGCCGCAGTCGATGCATTCGTCCGGGTGGATCACCAGCATGTTGTCGCCCTCGTAGAAGCAGTCCACGGGGCAGACCTCGACGCAATCCATGTATTTGCACTTGATGCAGTCTTCGGTGACGACGTAGGTCATCTCGGCGCTTTTTGTCTCTGAAAAGGCGGGATTTTCGAGGAACGCATTATCGCACGTAGCCTTGAGGCGACGCCCTTGTAAGGAATTCGTCTACAACGATAACCGCAGGGAATAAAAACGATTGCCGCGGCGTAGCGCCCGGCCCATCATAGGCGCGATGAAGTACCTCACTCGCCCGCTGGCGCCGCTGCTGGTGGCGCTCGGCGCGGCGATCCTGATTCTCAGCGCCGGCGCGGAGATTGTCACCGAGCTGCGCGCGTGGTTCGCCGGCGCCGCGACGTGGCCGCGCGAGCTGATGCTGCACGTGCTGATCGCCGGCGCGGCGCTGCTGCTCGCCTCCGCGGTGATCATGACGCGGCGCTCGGCGCAGCGCACCGAGGAAGCCGAAACGGCGCTGCGCGAAAGCGAGGAGCGCCTGCGCCTCATCGCCAACAATGTGCCGGCGCTGATTTCGTATGTCGATCGGGACCAGCGCTACCGCTTTTCCAACCGCACGTACGACGACTGGTTCGGCATCGCGCACGAGCGCATGCAGGGCCGCACCATCGCCGAGATCTTCGGCGACGAAGCCTACGGCCGCATGCGGCCGGATATCGAGCGGGTGCTCGCCGGCGCCACGGTGCAGTTCGAGCTCGCGCACGGCGAAGGCGGGCACCGTCGCGCGCTGCAGGTGTCGTGCGTGCCGCATCTTGGCGGCGATGGCGAGGTGCTCGGCTTCTACATGCTGGCGAATGATGTCACGCAGCTCAAGCGCGCGCAGGAAGAGCTGCGCTACGCGGCGATCCAGCTGCAGCACGACGCGCGGCGTCTTGAATTCTTGGCGCATCACGATACGCTGACCGGTCTGCCGAACCGCGCGATGTTCTCCGAGCGCGCGCGCGAAGCGGTGGCGCACGCCCGGCGCCACCAGAAGACGGCGGCGCTGCTCTTCATCGACCTGGACAACTTCAAGACGGTGAACGACACGCTCGGCCACGAGGTGGGCGACGCGCTCCTCAAGATTATTTCCTCGCGGCTGAAGGCTTCGGTGCGCGGCGACGACTTCATCGCCCGTATCGGCGGCGATGAGTTCTGCGTGCTGCTGCAGGACATCGCCGACCCGCGCGAGGCCGCCGCGGTGGCGCAGAAGCTCTTGCACGAGCTCGGCAAGTCCTACCGCATCGGCGAGCACCAGGTGAGCTCTGGCGCGAGCGTCGGCATCGCCTGCGTGCCGCAGGACGGCGAGGACGTGGCGACGCTCCTCAGGCTCGCGGACCTCGCCATGTATCGCGCCAAGGACCTCGGCCGCAACGGCTACCAGTTCTTCTCGGCGATGCTGAACGAGGACGCGGCCGCGGCGGCGGCGCTCGTCGAGGAGCTGCGCCAGGGCATCGAGCGCGGCGAGCTGTTCCTCGTCTACCAGCCGCGCTTCGACATCGCCACGCGCCAGATCGTCGGCGCAGAGGCCCTGCTGCGCTGGCGCCACCCGAAGTACGGCGTGCTCGCGCCCGAATCGTTCCTGCCGCTCGCCGATGACACCGGGCTGCTCGTGCCGATCGGCGCCTGGGCGCTGCGCGAGGCCTGCACGCAAGGCCGGCGCTGGATAGACGAGGGGATCACGCCGCTCTCGGTGGTGGTGAACGTCAGCTCGCGGCAGCTGCGCGACGGCCGGCTCGCCGAGCAGGTGCAAAACGCGCTCGAAGCGAGCCGCCTGCCCGCGGAGTCGCTGGTCGTCGAGGTGCCCGAAACGGTGGTGCGGCACGTGTCGGATTCGCTCGAGAGCTCGCTTATCGCCGTGACCAACCAGGGCGCGCGCCTCGGCGTCGACGACTTCGGCACCGGCTATGCCGCACTGCCCACGCTGCAGCGCCTGCGCGCGAGCACGGTGTGCATCGACCGCAAACTCATCGCCGGCATCCCGCAGGAGACGGAGCGCGCGGGTCTCGCGCGCGCGTTGATCGCGCTCGCGCGCGGCATGAACTTCGACGTCGTCGCCAAAGGCGTCGAATCGCAGGCGCAGCGCGAGTTCCTCGCCGAAGCCGGCTGCCGCGTGTGCCAGGGCGATCTTTTTGCGCCGCCCAATGCACCCGACGCGCTCGCCGAGATGTTGCGCTCGCGGCGCGCCGCTTAAGAATTCCTAGGCACATCGGCCTATCCCGGTTCCCTGCAGCAGCGGGGCTTCTATGTCACGATGCAGGCCGTGAGACCTGCTGTCGTTGCGCTGCTCCTGATCGCCGCCGTGCCCGTCTGGGCGCGCGGCAATATTTCGCATTTCATCGACAAGATGTCCTGCGACTCGGGCCCGTACGCGCTGAAACTGCCCCAGACCTATGCGGAGCTGCGCAAGCTCGGCGCGCTCAAGGCCGAGCGCCTCGTGCGCGAGGAGGAGCTCGCCGAATACAAGGCGCGCTACGTCGACCTGATCTTCAACGGCCTGCGCCTCGGCGTGGTCACCTACAGCAACGATCCGCAGCACTACCAGATCACCTCGGCCGAGATCCGCAGCTCGCAGTGGCGCATCGCCCCGTTCCGCGCCGGCCATCCGCTGCCGCCGCGCATCGGCGATGTCGAGACGAAGACCCTGCGCTCGAGCGCCACGGTCGAGTTCAGCGGCGAAGAGGA
>DASREB010000043.1:0-4185 GCA_035652275.1 Burkholderiales bacterium | reverse complement strand
GGCAACGGCAGCCCGCAACGCCTCATGACGGAGCTGTTCCAGCTCACTGCCGGCATCAAGATGAATCACGTGCCCTACAAAGGCGCGGCGCCCGCCGTGGCGGACCTGATGGCGGGCCGCATCCAGGTCTGGATCGGTGCGCCCAACAGCCTGCTGCCGCATGTGAAGGAAGGCCGGCTCAAGGGACTCGGCACCACGGCGGCCGAGCGGCTCGCGTATATCAGCGACATACCGGCGATTGCCGAGACGCTGCCGGGCTACGCCGCCGATACGTGGCTCGGCGTCTTCGTCGCGGCGAAGACGCCCGGCGATATCGTGAAGAAGATAAACATCGAGATCGCACGCGTGCTCGGCAATCCGGAAGTCAAGGCCAAGCTCGAGCCGCAGGGCATCGAGCTCGTTACCAATTCGCCGGCGGAGCTGGCGAAGCTGATTCACGCCGACTACGCGAAGTGGGGCAAGGTGATCAAGGAGGCCAACATCCGTGGCGAGTGAAATCCGGCGCGACATTCCCGCCGCGGTACCGGCCGCGCGCGAGCACTGGGGCAGCGATGCGATCGCCGCGCTGCTGCGGGCGATCGATCTGCCGTACCTCGCGCTCAATCCCGGCGCAAGCTACCGCGGGCTGCACGACAGCATCGTCAACTATCTCGGCAATGAGCGGCCGCAGATGCTGCTCTGCCTGCACGAGGAGTCCGCCGTCGCCATCGCGCACGGCTACGCCAAGGCGACCGGCAAGATGATGGGGGTCGTGCTCCATTCGAACGTCGGCCTGATGCACGGCACGATGGCGATTTTCAATGCCTGGTGCGATCGCATGCCGATGCTCGTCCTCGGCGCGACCGGGCCATGGGACGCTTCGAAGCGCCGGCCGTGGATCGACTGGATCCACACCGCGTCCGACCAGGGCGCGCTCGTGCGCGACTACACCAAGTGGGACAACCAGCCGGCGTCGGTTGCCGCTGCCTACGAGGCGCTGCTACGCGCCGCGCAGATGGCGAACACGCCGCCGCGCGGTCCGACCTACATCAACCTCGACGCCGCGCTGCAGGAAGCGAAGATCGGCGCGCTGCCCGCGCTGCCCGATGTCGCGCGCTTCGCGCCTCCTGCGGCAATGCAGCCGGAACCGGCCGCCATCGCCAAGGCGGCGGAGCTCCTGTCCGGCGCGAAAAATCCGGCGCTGCTCATCGGGCGCGTGAGCCGCAGCGTCCACGGATGGAAGCAACGCGTGGCGCTCGCCGAGAAGATCCAGGCCAAAGTCTTCACCGACATCAAGGCGCCGTGCGCTTTTCCGACAGATCACCCGCTGCATGCCGCGCCGCCGGCGACGTTCCCTGACGGCGCGCTGCTGCGGGAGTGTGACGTCATCGCCTCGCTCGATTGGATCGATACCGCCGGCACGCTGAAAGCGGCGTGGGGCGACGCTCCGGTGAGCGCCAAAGTCATTCGCATCTCGCCAGACGCGCACATCCATCGCGGCTGGAGCGCCGACTACCAGGGCCTGCCGCCGGCCGACGTCTACCTGATGTGCGAACCCGACGTGGCGGTGCCGCTGCTATTGGATACCGTGCGCTCGCGCCCGGCGGCGGTGCAGCCGCGTGCCGAGGCGAAGATGGAAGCGGATACCGCGGTGTCCATTCGTGCACTGGCACGCGCGTTCAATGAGCTGACGCAGGGAATGGACATCTGCCTGTCCAAGCTGCCGCTCGGCTGGAATGGCGCGTATCGCCATTTCCAACATCCGCTCGACTATCTCGGCGCTGATGGCGGCGGCGGCGTCGGTGCGGGGCCCGGCTGCACGGTCGGCGCCGCGCTCGCGCTGAACGGTACCGGCCGCATGGTGGTCGGCATCATGGGCGACGGCGACTTCCTGATGGGCAACACGGCGCTCTGGACAGCGACCCATTACAAGCTGCCGTGCTTGTTCCTGGTGGCAAACAATCGCTCGTTCTACAACGACGAGATGCACCAGGAGCGTGTCGCCAAGGAGCGCGGCCGGCCGGTCGAGAACAAATGGATCGGTCAGCGCATCGACGAGCCGGACATCGACCTTGCAATGATGGCGCGCTCGCAGGGCGCGGTCGGCATCGGGCCGGTGAAGGAGCTCGCCGAGCTGAAGCCCGCGCTCGAGCGGGCGATTCGCGAAGTGAAAGGCGGCGCGGTGTGCGTGGTCGACGTGCGGGTGAAGCCGGGCTACGACGCGCCCGTCGCCGGCACCGGCGCCAGCGCGCGGCGCGGCTGATGGCCAAGGTCGGGGCGAGCAAGGAGCTAATAGAAGGCCTGGTTGCGGCGAGTCGCATTCTGGCCGAGCACGAAGTGCTCGACGCCTATGGGCATGTCAGCGCGCGAAGCGACAAGCGCTCCGCGCACTTCATCATGTCGCGCTCGCGTGCCCCGGCGCTCGTCACCGCCGCCGATCTCATTGAATGGGGACCGGACAGCGAGCCGGCGGCGGGCGACAAGCGCAAGGGCTTCATCGAGCGTTACATCCACGGGGAGATCTATCGCGCGAGGCCGGAAGTGAAGGCGGTCGTGCACAGCCACTCGCCCTCCGTCATCCCGTTCGGCGTGACGCAGACGAAGCTCCGGCCGATCTATCACATGGGCTCGTTTCTCTGGTCCGGCGCGCCGGTGTGGGATATCCGCAAGGTGCGCGAGGAGAACGATCTCTTGGTGCGCGACCGGCCGCTCGGCGCAGCGCTCGCCGGCGCGCTCGGCAAGTGCAATTGCGTGCTGATGCGCGGCCACGGCATGACGGTCGTCGGCGAGAGCGTGCAGGAAGCGGTGTTCCGCGCCATTTACACGGAGATGAACGCGCGGCTGCAGCTCCAGGCGAGCGCGCTGGAAGGGCCGATCGCGTTCCTCTCGGACGAGGAGGGTCGCCGCTCGACGGCGGCTAACCGCGGTACGCTGGAGCGCCCGTGGGAGCTGTGGAAAACGCGCGCCTTACGAGCCACGCGGCGATAGTCAGGTTGAGCAGGTTCCAGCCGATGCCGTTGATGAAGGCGGCTCGGTAGGAGCCGGTCAGGTCGTAGATGGCGCCGGACACCCAGCCGCCGAACGCCATGCCGAAGAGCGTGGCCATCAGGATGATCGCGACGCGCGTGCCGGCTTCGCGCGGCGGAAAATATTCGCGCACGATAAGCGCATAGGCCGGCACCAGCCCGCCCTGGAAAAGACCGAAGAGCGCCGACACCACATAGAGCGACACCAGCCCATCGAACGGCAGAAATAGCGCGAGCGCTATTCCCTGCAGCACCGAGCCGAGCAGGAGCGTGCGCAGCCCGCCGATGTGATCGGAGATCCAACCGGACGCAAGGCGGCTGACGATGCCGCAGCCAAGCATCAGCGAAAGCATCTCGGCGCCGCGCTGCCGGCCGTAACCGAGGTCGCCGCAGTAGGCGACGATGTGCACCTGCGGCATCGACATGGCAACGCAGCAGGCAACGCCAGCGATGCTGAGAAGCACGGTGAGAGCGGCCGGCGAGAGCCCAAGCGGGCGCGCTGGCTTCGCCTGCGTCGCGAGCGAGCTCGTGGCGGCGAGCGCCGGCGGCCGCGGGCGCAGCACGAGCGCGAGCAACAGCATCGCCGCGATGATGCCGATGCCGGTACCGATGTAGGTCGTACGCCAGCCCGCGGTGTCGAAGAGATGCTGCAGGATCGGCGGCCAGACGGCCCCGGCGAGATAGTTGCCGCTGATGACGATGGCGACGGCGATGCCGCGGCGCTTGGTGAACCAGAGCGAAATGTCCGCCACCAGCGGCGCGAAGGTGGCCGAGCAGCCGAGCATGCCGGCGAGCACGCCATGCGCGAGCGCGAATTGCACGATGCTCGCCGACATGCCGGCGAGGATCAGGCCGCTGCCGAGGCCGAGCGCGCCGAGCACCACCGGCACGATCACGCCGTAGCGATCGGCGAGCGTGCCCATCAGGATGCCGCCGATGCCGAAGCCGATCATGGTGAGCGTGTAGGGCAGCGCGGCGTCGGCGCGCGCCACGCCGAATTCCGCCTGCACCGCGGGCAGCGCGACGGTCACACCGTACATCGCCACGCCGCCGAGCGTCATCAGCGCGAGCGAGGCGGCGAGCCGCAGCCAGGCGTACGGCGATTCGGGAAGCGCGGTGCTCATCTAGCGCATGATAGAGTCGTTCGCCTCGATACCACGGAGGAGGTTCGCATGGCACG
>DASREB010000042.1:0-11836 GCA_035652275.1 Burkholderiales bacterium | reverse complement strand
CGCGGGTTCAGCGGCCGCCGATTTGCGCAAGCGCTCGCAGGTTCAGCTTGGCTGCCCGCACTGTACGCGCGGTAGCGTCCACGGGCGGCTGCCGCTGCAGACAAGACAGCACGCTCTTCACAAGTCGCGCGCCATCGCAACGGCCGTTTGCGGGCAGAGCTCGCGAAATTGCGCAGTCGCCCGTATTTCAGCCGGCAGCAAGCCGCGTTCTACGACCGCGAACCCGAGGCCGTGGAAGAAACGCTCCGCGTCCGTCGTCAGCAAAAATACGCGGCCCACTTGCGCTGCACGCGCGCGCCGCATGGCTTCCTGACAGAGAGCGCGCGCGATGCCTCGTCCGCGCCACGCCGGTTGCACCGCCACGGAGCGCAGGAGCGCACTCGCGCCGAACACTTCAAGCCCCGCCGTGCCGCACAGCTCGGTACCGGCGCGTGCCACCACAAAGAGGGCATCGGGCCGTATATCCTCGGTCGGCAGATGGCAGGCATCGAGGAGCGGTTTGATCTCCGCGAGCGGGCCCGCACTGCCAATCGAGACACCCGGCGCGGGCGCCGGGCTTTCGGCTTTCATCTTGCGCAGCAAGCGGCTTTGGCTGGCTCGGCAGTCGCGGCGCTGCGCGTATCGCTGCCGTACAGCGGCACGCTGTCGAGCGTATGGAAAGACTCCCAGGCGATGCCTTGGGGATCGATCGTCCAGTACTTGTCGCTCTTCGCGTAGCAGCAGTTCGCGCCTTTTTGCGCCGTGGTGGAGACATCTGCCTGCGCGAGCCGGGCACCGATTTCCTCGAGCTCGGCGCCGTTCTCCGCCTGCAGACCGAGATGGTCGACGCCGGTTTTCGCCCGGCGGTTCGAAATGGCGAAGTTGATGCGGGGATCCTCGAGCATCCACTTCGCATAGTCCGGTTTGGTCACGACCGGCTCGACGCCGAAGAGCGCCGAGTAAAAACGGATGCTTTGCTCGAGATCACTGACCGCGACGTGCACGTGGAAGCGTTTCATGGTCTTTTCCTTTCCTGGAGGCCGAGCGGGGAGTACAAGAACGGCCACCGCCACAGCAGTTCTCCGTGAGGTAACCGACGAGTTCATTCATGTTCTGGAAATCGGCGCTGTAGATGACGAAGCGGCCTTCGGCACGGCTGCGCACGAGGCCGGTGCGCGCGAGGTGCGCGAGATGGAAAGACAGCGTGGCGGGCGGCAGCTCGAGCTCCCCGCCAATCAGCCCCGCAGACAGTCCTGCGGGTCCGGCTTCGACCAGCAGGCGGTAGACCTTGAGGCGAGTTTCCTGTGCCAGGGCAGCGAGCGCGTCGATCGCTTGCGTCATTTCCATACTTCCAGAATAATGGAAATGAAGGCCGCGGTCAAGGGAGCTCGCTTCAGGTGCTGGTTTCCGGCTAGTGCCAGACCTCGGTGGCGACTTCGACGATGCGCGCGAGCTTCGCCCACTGCTCGTCTTCGCTCAGCGCATTGCCGTGGTGCGTGCTCGAGAAGCCGCATTGCGGCGAGAGGCAAAGGTTCTCCAGCGGCACATGGCGAGCCGCCTCGTCGATGCGGCGCTTGAGCGCATCTTTGGACTCGAGCGCACCTGACTTGGTCGTGACGAGGCCCAGCACGACTTTTTTTCCTTTCGGCAGAAGCCGCAGCGGTCCGAAGCCGCCGGCGCGCTCGCTGTCGTATTCCATGAAGAAACCGTCGACGTTGGCCGTGAACATGGCGCCGACCACATCGTCCTGGTAGCCGCCGGCGGCGAACCAGGTGCTGCGGAAGTTGCCGCGGCAGGTATGCATGGTGACGGCGAGGTCCGCCGGCCGCTCGCGAAGCGCGTCGTTGATGGCGCGCGCATACACGGGCGCGAGCGCCGCCGGGTCGTCGCCGTTCTTGCGGAAGTTCTCGCGCACGTTGGCGTCGCAGAGGTAAGCGAAGCCGACATCGTCGAGCTGCAGGTAACGGCAGCCCGCGTCGTAGAGATGCCCGATCGCCTTGCGGTAAGCGGCGCCGATGTCGGCCCAGAACTCCTCGAGGTCCGGGTAAACGCTGCGCGAGATGGCATTACGTCCGCCGCGCATGTGCGCCGTGCCGGGCGAAGGGATGGCGAACTTCGGCGTGCGCTTGGTCACCGATTTCAGGTAGCGGAAGTGCTCGACCATGATCGGCCGCGAGCACGCGACCTTGCCGGCGGCGCTCGCCATCGGCGGCACGTCCTCGGCTTTGAACGTCATGCCGCTGACCGGGACGAGCTCGATGCCATCGAGCTGCTTCAGGAAGTCGAGATGCCAGAAGTCGCGCCGGAATTCGCCGTCGGTGATCGCTTGCAGCCCGACTGCTTCCTGGCGCCGCACCGCGGCGGCGATGGCGCGATCTTCCACGGCGCGCAGCTCAGCGGCCGCGAGAGCGCCGGCCTTCGCCTTGACGCGCGCCTCGCGCAGCTCCGGCGGGCGCAGCAGGCTGCCGACCTGGTCGGCGTGAAAGGGGGGTCTTGCCATGTGAGCCTCCTCGCGGGCCCGAGTCTAGCGCGCGCGCCAGGCGCCGGCGACGCGCGTGAAGCTCGTGCGGCTCGCCACGCCGAAGTCGCCGCCGCTCCAGGCGTAGCGCTCGATGTCGACTCGTTCGCCTCCGACGCGCAGCACGTTGAAGGAATTCGTTTCTCCCCGCGCTCGCACCGACGTGGCGGTGCCGGCCTGCACTACGAGCGCCGAATACTCGCCGATCGGATAGCGCCCCGCGGTGTCGCCGACATGGCTCGCGTGCAGATGCCCGGCGAGCAGGATGTCGGCGCCGCAGGCGGCAAAGGCATCCATCGCGAGGCGCGCGCGGCCGACGAGCGCGCGCTCGCCGTGGCCCTCCGGCAGGTCGAACGGGTGATGGGTGGCGATGATTTTCACCACGCCGCGCGCCAGCGGTGAAAAGGTGCTGGCGATGCGCGAGAGCTGTGCCGCATTGACGCGTCCGCCCTTGAAGACCGCCGAGCGCGCGGTGTTGACACCGATGATGGCCACTTCGTCGTCCAGGTACACGGGTTCGATGTCACCGCTGATGTAGCGGCGGTATTTGACCAGCGGCTGGAAAAAGCGCTGGAACACGTTGTAGAGCGGCACGTCGTGGTTGCCCGGCACCGCGAGCACACGGCCGGGCAATGCATCGAGAAAGCGCCGGGCATCGCGGAACTCGGCCGATTTGGCGCGCTGCGTGAGGTCCCCGGAGACGACCACGACGTCCGGCGCGATCTCGTGCAGGCGCCGCGTCAGCGGACCGAGCACCTGCCGCGCGACGCGTCCGAAATGCAGATCGGAGAGATGCGCGAGCGTTCTCACGGCGCGATGACGCGCAACGCGCCCGGGCGCAGGCGGTATTCGAGCGGCAGCTCGAAGCTCGCCACCTCGCCGTCGGTGGAGACGAGGAGGCGCTTGTGTCGGCCGTCGATGCGCAACTTTGCTGTGGTGGCCGCCTCGAAGTCACGCGCTTGCTTGAGGCGCCCCGCAAGCGCGCGCAGCGCAAGGGCGAGGAGCCGGCGGCGGCCGGTGCGCTGCGTGACATAGACGCTCAGGACGCCCGCATCCAATCGCGCGCGGCGGCCGATGTCGAAGCCTTCCATCTCGTAGACGTTGTTGCCGACGAAGACGAATGGCGTGCGGCGCCGGTGCGTGACGCCGTCGAGCTCAAGCGTCAGATCCATGAACGGATGGCGGCGCAGCACCGTGTGCGCCGCCCAGAGCATCGCCGGCCATTTGCCGCGGCCGAGCCGGCGCTGCTGCTTGGTGCGCCGACGCACCATCGCGGGATAAAGGCCGATGCTCGAATTATTGAGAAACAGGCGCCCGTTCACTTCGCCGGCGTCGATGCGCTGCTCGCGGCCATCGAGCGTCGTCACGACCGCCGCCGCCAGGTCGAGCGGAATGCCGAGATCCCGTGCGAAGTGGTTCAGCGTGCCGAGCGGGATCACGCCGAGCGCGCTCGCGGTGCCGGCGAGCGCGCCGGCGACGGTGCTGATCGTGCCGTCGCCGCCGGCCGCCACCACCAGCGCAGCACCGTCGCCGACGGCTCGCTCGGCGAGCGCGCCGAGCTCGTTACCCTGCGCGAGATGCACCGCCGGCTCGGCCCCGGCCGCGCGGTAAAGGCCGACGATGCGCTCGGCGGTCTCGCGGCCATTACCGCCGCCCGCGTGTGCATTCAAAATAAGCGCGACCCTGGCCACGGCCTACTGCAAGGCAAGGAGCGAGCCGGGCGCCTTTGCTTACCTGGTGGATCCCTTCCAGCCGTTCGCCGTGATGTCGAAGGCGATGCCGTCGGGATCGTGGTACTTCACCTCGTAGAAGCCGGCGCCGGCGGCCGGCTCGCCCATCCAGTGGCGGCCGCCGGCCGCTTCGATCGCCTCGCGCGTCGCCGGAAGGTCGTCGACGATGAAGCCGAAGTGATGCACGCCGACGAACTCGCGCCCGCGCGCGCCCGCGTACTCTTCCTTTCGGTAATGCAGGAGCGCGATGTTCATCACGCCGTCCGAGAGGTAGACGCCGTGCGCGCCTTCCCAATCGGTGGTGCCGACGCGCTCGAGACCGAAGGCGCGCATGTAGAACTCGGCGGCGCGCTCGGGATCGGGAACGGTGATGGCGATGTGTCGTAGCTTCGCCATGATGAGTTTCCTAGCGGACTGCGCAGCGCGGCGTGTTGACGCCGAGAAAGATCTCGCGCAGGAAGACGGTGAGGCTGCCGATCAGGGCGAGCATCGCCAGCACGAAGAGGATCGCCACCAGCTGGCCGAGGTCGGACGTGACCAACGCGTCGACGAACGCGATTGCGATCAAGAGGCAGATGAGGAGCGCCGAGAACACCGCGAGCGAGATCGAGACGTAAGTGAGCCTCGCACGCTGGTCGTTGACCGCGAGCTCGGCACGCGCGCGCTCGACTTCGGCGCCGTCGAGCTCGGCGAGGGCCGCCACCAGCACGCGGCGGCGATCCACCGTGCGGCCGAGGCGGTTGGCGAGCACGTTCAGCACGGTGCCCACGGCAGTGAGCAGGAACACCGGGGCGATCGCGAGCTGGATGACGTGGGCAACATCGCCAAGCGGCGCGTGGATCGGCATGGTGCTATTTTGTCGCACATGCTCGAAACTTTGCTCGTGCCGCGCACGCGCGACCTCGGCGACGGGTTCGAGGTGCGCCGCGTCCTGCCGGCGGCGCGCAGGCGCGCCGTCGGTCCGTTCGTGTTCTTCGACCAGATGGGGCCGGTGGCGCTCGCGCCGGGCAAGGGACTCGACGTGCGGCCGCATCCGCACATCGGCCTTGCCACGGTGACCTACCTCTTCGAGGGCGAGATTCTGCATCGCGACAGCCTTGGCACGGTGCAGCCGATCCGCGCTGGCGACGTCAACTGGATGACGGCCGGGCGCGGCATCGCGCATTCGGAGCGCACGCCGCCTGAGCTGCGCGCGAGCGGCGCGCGCCTCGCCGGCATCCAGCTCTGGGTCGGGCTGCCCGCGCGCGACGAAGAGACGGCGCCGCGCTTCGAGCACACGCCGGCCGCGCGGCTGCCCGTGCTGGAAGAGCGCGATGTGCGCATCCGCCTGATCCTCGGCGAGTGGCGCGGCGCCCGCTCGCCGGTGGCGACGCTGAGCCCGATGCTCTACGCCGACGCGACGCTCGGCGCCGGCGCGACGCTCGAGCTCGAAGCGCGCCAGGCCGACCGCGCCGCGTACATCATCGATGGCGAGGTCGAGCACGACGGTGCATCGCAGGCCGCGGGACGCATGCTGGTCTTCGCCACCGGTGCGCCGGCGCGCATCACTGCGCGCAGCGCAGCGCGCGTGCTGATCCTCGGCGGCGAGCCGCTCGACGCAGAGCGTTTCCTCTGGTGGAACTTCGTCTCCAGCCGCAAGGAGCGCATCGTGCAAGCCGCGGCGGACTGGAAGGCACGTCGCTTCGCGCCGATCCCCGGCGAGACGGAGTTCATTCCGCTTCCGGATAACGCACCGCAGGACGTCCACTACCCGTAAGGGTTCAGGAATTGCTTCCAAGCGGCTCATAGCCGCACGCGCCGGCGCGCAGAACGAGCGCGCGGGTGCGCGGTCCAGACTCATAGCGGTTGCAGCGACATGCGAAGAGGCTTCTACAGCGCCGCCGGCGCAAGAAAAATTCCTACAAGGTCGGCGGCTGTGCGCGCGCCGCTACCACCGGACACTAAGCGTGACGTCGCGGAACCGCGTACGCGCGCGTGGTCGCGCCTCTACAGACGCACGGAAAAGCCGCTGCTCTTTGCAGGCGGCGCGCTCGCCGCCGCGGCGCTTGTCGCGCTGCATGCCGCCTTTACACCGGCGGCGCCGGTGCTGACGCAGGACGACATCGACCAGGCGGTAGCGCGCACGCTGGAAACGAAGCCGCTGGCCTCGCCGGCCATGAAGGCCTTCCAGGCGGTGCGCAGCTCGATCGTGCGCGTGCGGGCCTCCGCGGCGACGCCCGGCGATGGCGCGGACGGCACGGAACAGGACGAGTACGTCCAGCGCGCCATCGGCAGCGGCGTGGTGATCATCGATCGCGGCGTGATCCTCACCAGTCTGCACGTCATCTCGGGCGCGAGCCGCATCCGCGTGGAATTCGAGGACGGCCTGGAAAGCGATGCCAGCGTCATCAATACCCAGCCGGACCACGATCTTGCCGTGCTGCAGGCGCGCGATATCCCGGATGACCTCAAGGCGGCGACGCTGCGCTCCGCGAAGCATCTGATCGAAGGTGAAAGCGTTACCGCGGTGGGCTTTCCTTTCGGCATCGGCCCGTCCGTTTCGCATGGCGTAATTTCGGGCCTGCACCGCCGCTACCGCTCGCCGGATGGCGATCGCGTGCTCTCCGAGCTGATCCAGTTCGACGCGGCGGCCAATCCCGGCAGCTCGGGCGGTCCGCTGGTGAATGCCGAGGGTGAGGTGATCGGCATCGTCACGGCGATCCTCGCGCCGAGCGAAAAAGCCGGGTTCGCCGGCATCGCTTTCGCCGTGCCGATCGAGCTCGCCGCCGGCGCGGCCGGTTTGCCGCCCTTCTAGCAATGACGTTTCTCTGGCCGAACGCGCTGTGGCTGCTGGTGCTGCTGCCGCTCCTCGTGGGGCTGTATCTCGTGCTTATCGCGCGGCGCAAAAAGATGGCGCTTGCCTACTCCGACTTTGGCCTCCTGAAGGAGGCGCTCGGGGCACGTCAGAGCATGCGCCGCCATGTGCCGCCCGCGCTTTTCCTGACCGCGCTCGCCATCATGATCCTGGCGCTCGCGCGGCCGGCAGCGGTCGTCACGCTGCCCTCGCAGCACGAGACAGTGATGCTCGCGATGGATGTGTCGGGCAGCATGCGCGCCGACGACGTAAAGCCCACGCGCCTCGCAGCCGCGCAGGCGGCGGCGCGCGCCTTTATCAAGGACACGCCGAAAACCACGCGCATCGGCGTGGTCGCCTTCGCCGGGAGCGCGGCTCTGGTGCAGGCGCCGACGCAGAATCGCGACGATGTCTACGCCGCCATCGATCAGCTGCAGCTGCAGAACGCCACTGCGGTGGGCAGCGGCATCCTCGCCTCGCTGAAGGCCATCTTTCCCGACCAGGATTTCGATCTGAAAGTGCCGCTGCCGATGCGAGCAGGCAGCGCCGCTTTCGGGGGCTCGCGCCCGCCCACGGTGCTGGGCGCCCCCGCCAAGGCGGAGCAAAAGCCCGTGCCGCCGGGGTCGTACAAATCGGCGGTCGTCATTCTGCTCACCGACGGCCAGACCACCACCGGTCCCGATCCGGTCGAGGCGGCGCGCCTTGCGGCCGATCGCGGCGTGCGCGTCTTCACCGTCGGCGTCGGCACGCCGGACGGCCAGATTCTCACCGGCGAGGGCTGGTCGATCCGCGTGCGCCTGGACGAGGACGCGCTCAAGGTCATCGCCGATCTCACGCGCGGCGAGTACTTCTTCGCCGGCAACGCGCCCGACCTGAAAAAAATCTACCAGGGCCTGAACTCGAAGCTGGTGATGGAGAAGAAGGAGACCGAGATCACCGCCTTCTTCACCGGCGTCGCGGCGGTTCTCGCGCTCGTCGCTGCCGGTCTGTCGCTACTTTGGTTCAACCGCCTGCTCTGAGGCGACCAGTCGATTGCCGTCGTACACCTTGACCGTGATCGTGTAGCGATCGCCGGGGTTGATGCTGAGCGAGTTGTAGGCGAACTGGCCCTTGCCGGCACCGTCGAGGTGCACGGTGCCTGCCTGGCTGGTGGCCGCGCTCGCGCCTTTGCCGTCGCGGCGAATGTTGATCTCGTAGCGCAGCGTCTTGCCGCCGGGGCCCGAAACCGCCGGCTCGACGCGCAGCGTGCCGCTCACCATACTGGTGCCGAGGTCGAGGCGATACGCCGGGTCCTGCGCGAGCGCCGAGGCGCAGAAGATGAGCGCGATGCCAGCGGCACGCCTGTAAAATCGACCGCTTTTCGCCTTACGCATGGCGCTCATCGTACAAAAATTCGGCGGCACCTCGGTCGGCTCGATCGAGCGGATCAAGAACGTCGCGCGCCGAGTCGCCAAGTGGCGCGCCGCCGGCCACGACGTCGTGGTGGTGCCCTCGGCGATGGCCGGCGAAACCAACCGATTGATCGCGCTCGCCAAGGAGATCCAGGCGCAGCCCGATCCGCGCGAGCTCGACGTGGTGGCGGCCACCGGCGAGCTGGTGACGATCGGTCTCCTCACCATGGCGCTCCTCGAGCTTGGCGTGCAGGCGCGCAGCTACAGCGGCTGGCAGGTGAAGATCCTCACCGACTCCGCGCACACCAAGGCGCGCATCACGACGATCGAGGAGAGCGCGATCCGGCGCGACCTCGCCGCCGGGCGCGTCGTGGTGGTGGCCGGCTTCCAGGGCGTCGACAGCGCAGGCAACGTCACGACGCTCGGGCGCGGCGGCTCCGACACCTCCGCGGTGGCGCTCGCTGCCGCGCTGAAAGCGGACGAGTGCCAGATCTTCACCGACGTCGATGGCGTCTACACCACCGATCCGCGCATCGTGCCGGAGGCGCGGCGCCTGCGCAGCGTGAGCTTCGAGGAGATGCTCGAGATGGCGGGCGCCGGCTCGAAAGTGCTGCAGATCCGCTCAGTCGAATTCGCCGGCAAGTACAAGGTGCCGACGCGCGTGCTCTCGAGCCTCACCGACCCGACGCTTGCCGTGGCGGAGGAAGGCCGCTCCGGCACGCTCATCACCTTCGAGGAGGACCCGCATATGGCGATGGAAAAGGCCGTGATCAGTGGCGTCGCCTTCAACCGCGACGAAGCGAAGATCACCGTACACGACGTGCCCGACCGGCCCGGCATTGCCTACGCCATCCTCGGGCCGATCGCGGATGCGAATATCGACGTCGACGTCATCGTGCAGAACGTCGGCCACGACGGCATGACCGACATGACGTTCACCGTGCATCGCACCGATTACGCGCGCGCGGTCAAGATCCTGAAGACCCAGGTGCAGCCGCACATCAAGTGCCGCGACATCACCGGCGACGAGCGCATCGCCAAGGTGTCGATCGTCGGCCTCGGCATGCGCTCGCATGCCGGCATCGCTGCGCAGATGTTCCGCACGCTGGCGGAGGAGGGCATCAACATCCAGATGATTTCCACCTCCGAGATCAAGATCACCGTGGTGATCGAGGAGAAGTACACCGAGCTAGCCGTGCGCGTGCTGCACAAAGCGTTCGAGCTCGAGGCCGCCTGAGCGGGTCGGCGTCCGGGCTTTTCCTACGCGCGGTGCTGCAAGCCGATCGCCGAGAAGAGCGCGCTAAGAACGAGTAGCGCCAGCACGACGAAACGCGTCTCGGCGTTGCCGGCGGCGAGATGCACCGGCGTCGCGAGGAGCGCGCCGAGGAACGACATGTACGCCGCCTTGAACATCGCGCTTGCCGCCTACCATTCTCCAGGCGGACGCAGCGCGTTGATCCGTTCGTCTTTGTGCAATTCCTGGAAGCCTCGTGCGCACGCATCCATGAGACCGAGCAGCATGGCGCACACTGAGAGGTAGGCCTTCTTCAACATCGCCATTGCATTGTGAACTTCGCGGCCGCCGCTGCCAGACTCCAGGCGGACGAGGCGCGCTGATCTTTTCGGCGTCGTGTAAATGCTGTGCCGCGTCAACGCGATGGAATAATAGCGGCGGAATAAGCGCGGAATAACCGCTAATGCAGTTGCGTCTGTGACTCGATGAACACGCGTTTCAGGCGCGGATCGGTTTTCTTGAGCGTCTCGTCGAGCTCGTCCATCACCGCGTGCGCGCGATTGCGCGGCACGTCGCGCGCGATGTTGAGGCTGAGCGCGGCGAGGATGTATTCCGGTCCCACGTGCATGGTGAGCACCTCGTTTACCCCTTCCACTTCCGGATAGCGTTTGGCGATGCGCGTGATCTCGGCGACGACTTCGCGGTTCGCCGCCTCGCCGATCAGCAGGCCCTTGGTTTCGAACGCGAGCCACAAGGCCGTCGCGGCGAGCAGCAGCCCGATGACGATCGACGCCGCGCCGTCGTACACCGCGTTGCCGGTCAGGTGGAAGAGCGCGACACCGATCGCCGCGACCAGGAGGCCGGCGAGCGCGGCGCTGTCTTCGAACAGCACCGCGATCACCGTCGGATCCTTGCCGCGTCTCACCGCGTCGACCAGGCTGCCGTCACCGCGCCGGCGTCCGAACTCGCGATAAGTCACGAGCCACGAGCCGCCTTCCATCGCCATGGCGATCGCGAGCACCAGGTAGTTCACGTACGGGTTCGCGATCTCGGCCGGCTCGCGCAGATGCCGCACGCCTTCATAGAGCGAGAGGCCGGCGCCGGTGGCGAAGACAAGGAGCGCCACGACGAAGCTCCAGAAGTACACCTCCTTGCCGTAGCCGAACGGGAAGCGCGCATCCGGTGGCCGCTGCGCGCGCCGCATGCCGTAGAGAAGCAGCGCCTGGTTACCGCTGTCGACGAGCGAGTGGATGCCCTCCGACCACATGGCGGAGCTGCCGGAGAGCCCTGCAGCAACGAACTTGGTGAGCGCGATGGCAAGGTTCGCGGCGAGCGCGGCATAGACTGCCTTTTTCGAACCGGCGGGCATGCGCATGCGCCTGCAAGCTGCGTACCGGGAATATCGTCAGGTTTCGCGGCGTTCACCAGCGTACACTCTGCGGCCGCAACCGTTCCCCCTGTGTCACATTCATGTCATGAAGGAGATGCGATGAAACGGCAACTGCTGGTGAGCGTTCTCGCGCTCGCGACGGCCACAGGCGTCGCGCTCGCACAAGACGCGAAGAAGGAAGGCAAGAAAGGCAGCGCGAAGAGCGTCAACGTGCGCATGCACGCGCAGAACAAGTCCGGTGAGAGCGGCAGCGCGAAGCTCACGCCCGAGGGCGCCGACAAGACGCGCGTCGAGATCAGCCTGAAGGGCGGGCCGAAAGGCACGCCGCAGCCCGCGCACATCCACGAAGGCAGCTGCGCCAAGCTCGATCCGAAGCCCAAGTACGGCCTCGAGAACGTGGTCGACGGCAAATCCACCACCGTGGTGCCGCAAGGCATCGACGCGGTGCGCGGCATGGCGATCAACGTGCACAAGAGCGCCGACGATCTCAAGACCTACGTCTCCTGCGGCGACATCGGCAAGGGCGGCGGCGGCTCGAAGAAAGGCGGCAAGATGGAGAAGAAGTCCTAGGCCGCACGCATCACGCAAGTCACCGACAAGACCGGGGCGCGTCCCCGGTTTTGTTTTGTAGAATGCCGCTTCCTCCGGAGTGATGCCCGAGTGGCCGAAGGGGGCGCCCTGCTAAGGCGTTATACGGGCTAAACCCGTATCGAGGGTTCGAATCCCTCTCACTCCGCCAGCTTTTCCTGCAGACTAACCGG
>DASREB010000041.1:0-26942 GCA_035652275.1 Burkholderiales bacterium | reverse complement strand
ACAGCAAGCACTACGGCTGCGCCAAATGCGCGCAGGACCTCGGCCCGATCAGCCACAACTACAAGTCCTACTGCGTAAGGAACGACCTGCCGATCCAGGCCGCCAACCCGATCGTCGGCGATCCGGCGCGCTTCATCGATCTGCTGCCGCAATTCCGCCAGTTCTGCTGCCCGAATTGCGGCCTGCTGATCGAGAACGAAATCGCCATCGCCGACGACCCTATTCTCAAGGACGTGGAAATCATTTCGGGCCGGCCGTGAATGCGCGCGACCGGGTGGAGCTCGGCCTGCAGCACCACGGCGCCGGGCGGCTGCGCGAAGCGGAAGCGCTCTACCGCGAAGCGCTGGCCGAGGACCCGGAGAACGTCGACGCGCTGCACTTTCTCGGTGTGCTCGCACTGCAGCGCGGCGAGCACGGCAAAGCGGTCGAGCTGATCTCGCAGGCGCTCGCGCGCAATCGCGCCAATCCGGCGGCGAGCAACAACCTCGCCATCGCGCTAGCCGCGCAGGGCCGGCGCCGCGAAGCCGTCGCCGCGTGGCTCGAGGCGCTCGCCGTGCAGCCGGACTTCGCCGATGCCGCGCGCAATCTGCGCGGGCATCTCGCCACCGGCCTGCCGCGCGACGCGGCCGCGGAGCGGCAGCTCGACCAGGGCAACGCCCAGCGCGAGCAAGGGCGGCTCGACGACGCGATCGCGACCTATCGCGGCGCCGTGGCGGCGGCACCGGAGTTTGCCGCGGCGCACGTCAACCTCGGCAGCGCGCTCGCGCAAAAAGGCCTGCATCCGGAGGCGCTCGCCAGCTTTCGCAAGGCGCTGGCACTGGAACCCGAGCTGCCGGAGGCGCTCTTCAATCTGGGCGCCTCGTCCTACCGGCTGCGCGAGCTGCCGGCGGCCGCGGCGGCGCTCGGCGCCTATTTGCGGAAACAGCCCGAGGACCGCGACGCGCTGCTGCTTCTCGGCGAGGTGCACTTCACCGCGAATGAGCTCGACGACGCGGCCGCGTGCGTCGAGCGCGTGCTGGCCGCGGATTCGAAGCGCGGTGGCGCGCACAACCTGCTCGGCAACATCTACCGCAACCAGGCGCGGCACGAGCCGGCGCTGCGGCACTACGAGCTCGCCATCCGGCACGATCCCCATCCGGTGGTCGCGTTCCAGAACCTGCTCTTCATGATGATGTGCGCCTCGGGCTACAGGGCGGCCGACATCGCGGCACGCCATCGCGAATTCGCGCAGCGCTTCGAGCGGCCGCTTCTCCCCGCGCGGCCGGTGTTCCGCAACGCCCCGGATCCCGTGCGGCGGCTGAAGATCGGCTATGTGTCGCCCGAGTTCCGCTATAACGTCGTCGGCTACTACATGCAGCCGATCCTCGAGCACCACGATCGCGCGCACTACGAGATCCACGCCTTCTCCAGCGGCCCGGTCTACGACCAGGTGAGCGAGCGTATCGCGGCGCTGGTGGACCACTGGCACGACGCGCGCGCGCTTTCTGATGAAGCGCTCGCGGCGCTCGTGCGCAGCCATGGCATCGATATCCTCGTCGACCTGTGCGGCCACGGCCCGGGCAGCCGGCTCCTCGCCTTGGCGCGCCGGCCGGCGCCCGTGCAGGTCAACTACCTCGACTATTCGGCGACGACCGGCCTTTCGTCGATCGACTGGCGGCTCACCACCGAGTACGCGGATCCGCGCGGCGCGGACCAATACTATGCAGAGAAGCTCTGGCGCCTGAAGGACAGCTACTGGACCTACAACCCGCTCATGGCGGTGCCGGTGACCGAGCTGCCGCTCGAGAAGAACGGCTACGCCACGTTCGGCAGCTTCAACCTCTACTACCGCATCACTGCGCAGGTGCTGGACCTCTGGCTGAGCCTGCTGAAGGCGATTCCGCGTTCGCGGCTCGTCATCGTGAGCGTGGCGCCGGGCTCGACGCACGCCGCGCTCCTCGAGCGCATCGAGCGCGCAGGAATTGCGCGCGAGCGCGTCGCGATCCACGGCGTCGTGCCGCTGCAGCAGTACCACGAGCTGATGGGCACCGTCGACATCGCGCTCGCGCCGTTCCCGTATAACGGCGCGACCACCGCCATGGACGCGCTCTGGAACGGCCTGCCGGTGGTGGCGCTCGCGGGCGGCGAGACCTTCACCACGCGGCTCGGCTGCAACGTGCTCCACCTCATCGGTCTCGACGATTGCATCGCGACAGACGAGGACGAATACCTCGGCATCGCCGCGCGCCTTGCCGCGGACGCGCCGCGGCTCGCCGAGCTGCGCCGCACGCTTCGCGAACGGCTCGAGCGCTCGGCGCTGCGCGACTTTCGCGGCTTCACGCGCGGCCTCGAAGCCGCTTATCGTGCGATGTGGAAAGATTGGTGCCAGAGAGAGGCATGAGCTTCGCGACGATCAGCTACGAAGAGGCGATGCGCCGGGCGCGCGACATCGCGCCGACGCTCGCCGAGCGCGCGCAGAAGTGCGAGGACGCCCGCGTCCTGCTGCCGGAGAACGAGAAGCTGCTGCACGAGAGCGGGCTCTTCCGCTATCACCAACCGAAGCGCTTTGGCGGCATGGAGCTGCCGTTCGTCGCCCAGACCGATATCGTCGCGGAGCTCGCGCGCGGCTGCCCGTCGACCGCGTGGAACGTCGGCAATATCGGCTGCCATCACTGGATCCTCGCCTACTACGAGCCCGCGACGCAGCACGAGGTCTGGGGCGCGAATGCCGACGCGATGATCGCCTCCTCCATTGCGCTCGCCGCCGGCCGCGGCCGCAAGGAGAAGGATGGCTACGTGGTGAGCGGCCGCTGGCCATTCTCGTCCGCGGTCGACAACTGCGACTGGAACATGCTCGCCGTCACGATCTACGACGCCGATGGCAAGACCGCGATCGACTGGCGCCTCTGCATGGTGCCGAAGTCCGACTACAAGATCGTCGATACCTGGTACGCGATGGGCATGGTCGGCACCGGCTCGAAGGACATCGAGGTCAAAGAGGTCTACGTGCCCGAGCGCCGCGCGCTGCAGCTCACCCGCTGCCGCGGCGGTGCCGAGCATCCGGGCGCGCAGTTGAACGGCGGACCGCTCTACCGCATTCCCATGGTCGCCGCCGCCGGCCACCCGCTCTCCGCTACCGCGCTCGGCGCGGCCGAAGGCGCCCTGGAGCATGTCGCCAAATCGTTCGCCAAGCGCATCGGCACCTACACCGGCGCCAAGGTGAGCGACTTTCAGGCAGTGCAGATCAAGGTGGCCCGTGCCCGCGCCCTGGTGGACTCGGCACGATACTTGATGCGCGAATCGGCCATTGCGTTCGACCGCGATGCCGAGAGGAACCAAGTGCCCGACCTCGAGACCAAGCTGCGACTGCGCCTCCAGAACACGCTCGCCGTGATGCAGTCCCGTGAAGCGGTGGAGACGCTCTGGTCCTGCTACGGCGCGAACGGCATCTACACGCGCGATCCGCTGCAGCGCTTCCTGCGCGATACGCAGGCGATCAACCAGCACTTCTCGTTCAACTTCGACATCGCCGGCTCGGCCTACGGCACGCTGGCCTTGGGCGGCAAATACAGCAACCCGACGATGTGAACGAGGAATCTCTGAAAACATCCCGAGCCGTCGTTCCCGCGAAAGCGCGGGCGACGTGTAATTACGACCCTGACCCCGAGTCAGCCTAGGCATGGAAGACCTGGTCGCCAATTTCGGCTACATCGCCATATTCATCGGCTCGTTCTTCGAGGGCGAGACGGTGCTCGCGCTCGGCGGCGTGGCGGCGGCGTACGGCTACCTGCATTTCCCCGCCGTTGTGGCCGTGGGCATCGTGGGCGGCTTCCTCGGCGACCAGGCGTGCTTCTACATCGGCCGGCGCTACGGCCCGCGCGTGCTGGCGCGCTATCCGACGCTCGCGGCAAAGGCGCCGCGCGTGCAGGCGATCGTGCGTCGCTGGGACGCCGCCGCGGTGATCGTGCTGCGCTTCTGCTACGGGCTGCGCATCGCCGGCCCGATCATGATCGGCTCGTGCGGCATCTCGCCGTGGCGGCTCGCGTTCTTCAACTTCATCGGCGTGCTGATCTGGGCGCCGATCGTGGCGAGCGTCGGGTACCTCGCGTGGTACGCCGTCGAGCAGTGGATCGGCCATGTCAAGCATGTGCAGATCCTGATCGTCATGGTGCTGGTGCTGGCGTGCGTGATCGTCTGGTTCGCGCTCCAGTGGCGGCGGCGCTCCTAGGTCATGGCTGACGGCGCCGCCGCAGCAACGACGGCGCCGCGCTTTTCGTTTTTGCCGCCGCTTGAGTCCCGCGGCTATTACCTGCTGGTCGGCGCCGCGGCGATGTTCGTGCTCGGCCCGATCGCGGGCATCGCGGCCGCGTACATGAATTTCTCCATCGGCTTCTTCCTCTCCGGCCAGGTGCTCGCCGGGATTCTGGGCAGCGCCGTCACTTTCGGCTACGGCGCCCACGGCAAGCACGGCGCGAACTACATCCAGACCATGGCCGCCTCGATCGGCGGCATGGCGGGCCTCGGCGTGCTGATCCAGACGATGATCTGGCTCGGGCTCGCCGAGCCGCCGACCTGGCAGCTGATCGCCTACTTCCTGTGCGTAGGCATGTTCGGCGCCGGCGTCGGCATGCTCTACACGCCGGTCGTCATCGACCGCATGCAGCTCAAGTTTCCGTCGGGCCTCGCGGTGGCCAACATCCTGCGCGCGCTCACCGACCCGGTGCTGCTGCGCCGCTCGGTCGCGCGCCTCGGCGGCGGCTTCGGCCTCGGCGCCGCGTTCACGCTCGCCGCGGAAAAGGGCGGCGTCGCCTTCCTTTCGGCGATCAATTTCTCGGCCTCGACCTTCGGCGCCGGCATCATCGTCGGCGCGCGCATCGGCGTGCCGGCGATCGTCGTCGGCCTGATCGGCCTCGCGCTCACGCCGTGGCTGCGCGACATCGGCCTGCTCGGCCCGCACGATCCCTGGCGCAAGATCGGCTTTCTCATCTCGCTCGGCACGATCCTCGGCGCGGCGATCGTCGACATCGTGCTCATCGTGCGCGAAGCGCTGCAGCGCCATCGCACCGCCGCGCCGGCGCCGCCGGCCGAGGACTGGAAGCGCGTCAACACCCATCTCCTCATCGCCTGGGTCGTGGCATGGGGCATCGGCGTCGTTATTGCGGCCACCCTGCTCGGCGTGCCGCTTGGCTATGCAGTAATGGGGGTCGCGCTCGCGTTCGTCTTCATCCTGGTGAACGGCATCAGCATGGGTATCTCCGACTCGAACCCGATCTCCTCGGCGTTCGTCGTCAGCGTCACCATCATGGCGCTCGCCGGCCTCACCGATCCGCTGATCGCGCTCGTCGCCGGCTCGATCGTGCTCGCGAGCTGTGTCGTAGGCGGCGACATGCAGCAGGACCGCTCGACCGGCGTACGCCTTGGCACCAACCGCGTCATCCAGTTCCGCTACCAGGTGCTCGGCGTGCTGATGGGCGCGGTGCTCGCGGTCGTGCTGGCGAAGCTCTTCATCGCCGCCTACCCCGTGCTGAAGGTCGACACGTTCCTCCACCCGGAGATGAAGACCGGCAACTGGCAAAGCGCCATGACGTACAAGTTCGCCGGCGTGCTGCGCGGGCTGACATCGGCCGAGACCCTGGCGCTCAAGCTGATGGGCCTCGGCATCGCGATCGGCGTCGTCACCGAAGTGCTGCGCAAATGGATTTTGGCTAGCGCCGCATATCAGGCATGGAAGACGCGCAGCGCCGCCACCAAGACGGCGGATTTCATCCTCGACGCCATCATCATCCCGAGTCCGTACGCCTCGAGCTTCGGCGGTTTCGTCGAGTGGTGGACCGCCTTCTGGTTCGGCGCCGGCGGCATCTTCTCCTCGCTGTGGAACGCGCTCGCCGAGCGCCGGCGCAATGCGGCCGTTCCGGAAGAGTCTGACATGAGCACCATGTCGCTCCTCGGCGGCGGGCTGATTGCCGGCGAGGCAGTGACGTTCCTCGTGCTCGGCATCATCGGCCTGGTTTCGCTCGTCCACTAGATCGGGGACCGGTGCGTAATTAACGTGCAAGCGATGAAAACGGTCCAGCGGCCTCCGAAGCTGACGCGATAATTACGAACCGGTCCCCGATTTCCCCATGAGCCCATTTCGCGAGAAATACCTGAGGTACGACGAGCTGACACGCGTGCTACAGGACTGGGCGCGCGCGCATCCCGGGTTCGTGCGCGTAAAAAGCATCGGCAAGAGCGCCGAGGGCCGCGACCTTTTGTTAATGGAAATTGGCCGCGAGCCCGACCGGCGGCGCGCCGCGGCGTGGATCGACGGCAACATGCACGCGGTGGAGCTCTGCGGCTCGAGCGTGGCGCTCGCCATTGCCGAGGATGTGATCGCGCTCCACCGGGGCGAAGACCGCCACCAGTTGCCCGAGCATGTGCGCGAGCGGCTGAAAGGCATCCTGTTTTACGTGTTGCCGCGCATGTCGCCGGATGGCGCCGAAGCAGTGCTGCGCGACGGCCGTTACGTGCGCTCCAATCCGCGCGATCGGCGCGAGCACGCTCCTGTCCCGCGCTGGGTCGCGCGTGACATCGACGCCGACGGCGTGGTGCTGTCGCTGCGCCGGCAGGACCCCTCCGGCGAATTCGTCGAGGACCGCGAGCTGCCCGGCGTGATGCTGCCGCGCCGGCTGGAGGATACCGGTCCGTTCTACAAGGTGTGGCCCGAGGGCACGATCGAGAACTACGACGGCACGCACGTGCCCGATCCGCACTTTCTCTCGGACAACGACATCGACCTCAATCGCAATTTTCCGTACGCCTGGAAGCCCGAGCCCGAGCAGGTCGGCGCCGGGCCGTACGGCGCAAGCGAGCCCGAGTCGCGCGCGGTGATCGACTGGGCGATCGGGCATCCGAATATCTTCTCGTGGTTGAACCTGCACACCTTCGGCGGCGTCTACATCCGCCCGCTCGGCGACGCGCCCGACAAGAAGATGAACCAGGAAGATCTCGCGATTTACCGGCAGGTCGAGGAATGGGGCGAGAAGCTCGGCGGGTATCCGATGGTGAGCGGCTTCGAGGAGTTCATCTACGAGCCCGAGAAACCGATCCACGGCGACATCACCGACTTCATCTACTACACGCGCGGCACCATCGCTTATGCGTGCGAGCTGTGGGATCTCTTCGCGCGCCTCGGCATCGAGCGCAAGAAGCCGTTTGTGGATCACTACAGCCGGCTTACGCGCGAGAACCTGTTGGCGCTGGCGAAGTTCGACCGTGAGAAGAACAGCGGCCGCATCTTCCGCGGCTGGAAGCGCTTTCGTCATCCGCAGCTCGGCGAGGTCGAGATCGGCGGCACGGTATCGACCGTCGGCCTGAACAACCCGCCCTACGAGATGCTCGCGGACATCTGCCAGCGCCAGGCGGCCATGTACCTGCGCGTGGCGGCGATGGCGCCGGCACTCGAGATGCAGGCGCGCTACGCGAACGGCCGCATCGAGGTCGACGTGGCGAACGCAGGGTACCTGCCAACGTACGTGCTGGATTCGGCGAAGAAGCTGGCGCTCGACGCACGGGTGTTCGTGGAAGTCGAGCCGCTCGCCGGCTGCACCATCGATCCGCGCGACGCGCGCACCGAGGTCGGCCATCTCGAAGGCTGGGGGCGCGGGCTCTACAACGAGTACATCTTCTACCAGCGTAGCCGCGGCAGCGTATCGCGGCGCACCGTCTCGATTCCCGTGCAAGGTCGCGGCAAGGTTCGCGTTCGCGCCAAAGGCCTGCGGGTTGGAGAAGTCGTCCAGGAAATCAACATCGGCTGACACGGGGGACTTATGGATGCCGAGAAGATCAAAGTGCGCGTGACCGCGACCGGCCAGACCGTGGATGTCACGGTTCTGAGCAAGCGGGTTGACCGGATTGAGGTTGTTCTTGGCGAAGGGGTGCACAGCGTCAGGTGTGCGTTGACTCCGACGCGCACCGGCCAGGCCTACGTTGGCAACGTCATGGGACGCGAGATCGTTTACGAACGGCCCCGCGCGCAAGTTCAGCGTGATATCGAACGGCTCGATCCCACGGTGCGCAAAAACAATCGCTGGTAATCGGCGTGCAGGATTAGCGGCGGCGTATAGTTTGTGCACCTTCTGAGGAGGAGGACGCATGGAAAAGTTCGTACCGGCAGCGGGTAACGGACTGCTCGATCGCCGCGCGTTCCTGCGCGGCGGCGCGGCGCTCGCCGCGGCGATGACCGGCTACTCGGCCAAGGCCGAGCCGCTCCTCGAGCCCGCGTGGGGCAAGGAGCCGGGTCAACTGGTCCCCGCGTACGGCGTGCCATCGAAGTACGAGAAAGGCGCCCTGCGCACGCTCAGCAACCCGCAGGGCGAGCCGCGCACGCAGCACGCGCGCACGCCGCATCATCTGCTGCAGGGCACGGCGACGCCGAACGGACTGCACTTCACCATCTCGCACGCCGGCAATCCGGACATCGATCCCGATCGGCACCGCCTCGCGATCCATGGGCTGGTGAAGCGCCCGCTGGTCTTCACGCTGGACGCGCTCGCGCGCTATCCGATGGTTTCGCGCTTCACCTTCGTCGAGTGCGGCGGCAACAGCGCGCCCCTCTTCTCGCCCGAGCCGATCCAGGCAACCGCGCAGGCGCTGCACGGACTCGCGTCGTGCGCCGAGTGGACCGGCGTGCCGCTCGCGGTATTGCTGGAAGAGTGCGGCGTGGATTCGAAAGCCAAATGGGTCGTCGCCGAAGGCGCCGATTCGCCGCACTTGAGCCGCAGCTTTCCGCTCGCCAAAGCGCTCGACGACGCGATGATCGCGCTCTACCAGAACGGCGAGCGCGTCATGCCGGGCCAGGGCTATCCGCTGCGCCTGCTCCTCCCCGGCTGGGAAGGAAACATGAACGTGAAGTGGCTGCGGCGCCTCGAGCTCGCCGAGCTGCCGGCGATGAGCTACTACGAGTCGCGCACCTACGCGCCGATCCTGCCGAATGGCAAGGCCTACCGCTTCTACTTCCTCCAGGAAGTGAAGTCGTTCATTACGCATCCTTCAGTCGGCTACGCGATGAAAGGCGCGGGCTTCTACGAGATTTCCGGCATCGCGTACTCCGGCAACGGACGCATTACCAAAGTGATGGTGTCCGCCGACGGCGGCAAGAGCTGGGCGGAAGCGGCGCTGCAGGAGCCGGTGATGAGCAAGTCGTTCACGCGCTTTCGCATCCCGTGGCAATGGAACGGCGGGCCCGCGGTATTGCAAAGCCGCGCCTGGGACGACCAGGGGAGCGTGCAGCCGACGCGCGCCGAGATCATCGCGCTGCGCGGCCAGGCATCGCGCGTGCCGCCCCCGACGGGCTTTCCGAGCCAGCATTACAACGGCATCACCAGCTGGGCGGTCGACGCGAAAGGCGAGGTGCGCCATGTGTACGCGTAGCGCTGTGCTCGCGCTGGCGCTCGCCACCAGCCCGGCGCTCGCCGCGGGACCGAATCTCGGCCAGCCGCTGACGCATGCAGACCTGGCAGCGTGGGAGCTTCACGTCTATCCCGACGGCAAAGGCCTGCCGCCGGGCAGTGGCACGATGGCGCAGGGCGCGCCGATCTACGCGCAGAAGTGCGCGCACTGCCATGGCGAGCAGGGCAAGGGAGCGATCAGCGCGGCGCTCGTCGGCGCCCCGCCGATCAAGAGCATCGACGCGCCGAAGACCATCGCCAACTTCTGGCCCTACGCCACCACGGTCTTCGACTACATCCGCCGCGCCATGCCGTGGACCGAGCCGCGCTCGCTGACGAGCGACGAGGTTTATGCGCTGACCGCGTACATCCTCGCGCTCAACAAGATCATCGGCGAGCAGGAGGTGATGAACGCGCAGACGTTGCCCAGGGTGAAGATGCCGAACCGCGACGGCTTCATTCCGCGCTTCCCGGAGAAGCTGCCGCCCGGCCCCGGGCGCGAGATGTAGCCTAGTTCGGCTGCCGGAAGCTGGTCTTCGAGTAGCCGATCGCCCAGCCGGCCAGGTAATCGGCCTCGGCCGGCCGCACGCCGAAGCGCGGGCATTGCTCGGAGTAGCGCTCGAGCAGCGGCCGCTGGCCCATGGCGGCGTCGCGCTCGCCGAGCGCGTACCAATCACCCGTGCGACAGTCGCTCTCGGCGGTCATGCAGCCGCCGAGTAGCAAGCACGACAGGGCTAGCCAACGCATGTCCGGCTAAACAGGCCTCGGCCGCAGAAATTCCGACAGCATTTCGTAAGTCTCGCCGCAGTAGTCTGCGCACGACATGCCCACTCCCTACAAAGAGATGAAGCCCCGGCAGAAGGTGCTGTTCATCCTTAAGCTCACGATCTGCATTCTCACCTTCGGCATGGCGTTTCCCAATGTGATGAGCGACTAGCACCGGAGTTGGTGCAACGCCGCAGTCGGCGAGCGCCGGGCGGCCGCGTCGATCCCTCGTGACACGATGATCGCTTTGCGCAGCGGCGAGTCAAATAGCGCTAGGATGCGGCCTACCTGCAATTCTCCTGAGGAGGAGCCGCATGTCCCGCCGCACCTTTACGCGTCGCCGTTTCATCGCCACGACTGCAGCCGCGTCCGCGGCCGCCATCGGCTTTCCGTACATCCGCACGTCGCATGCCGCCGGCTCTCTCGCGGTCGGCTTCTGGGACCACTGGGTTCCGGGGGCGAACGATGTGCTGACGAAGATCTGCCAGGACTGGGCGAAGAAGGAGAACGTCGATCTCAAGATCGACTACATCACGAGCCAGGGCAACAAGATCGTGCTCACCGCCCAGGCGGAAGCGCAGGCGAGGTCGGGCCACGACTTCATGACGTTCCAGGCCTGGGACCCGCTCGACAAGCAGGGCTTGCTCGAGCCGATGGACGACATCATCGGCACGCTGACGAAGGCGAACGGCGCGCTCGAACCGGCGGCGCAGTACCTCACCAAGGGCAAGGACGGTCACTTTGTCGGCGTGCCGGCGGTCACCGGCACGCAGGTGAAGCCGCCCTGCGCGCGCTTGGACCTCTTCAAGAAGGTCGGCGTCGACATCCTCGAGATGTACCCCACCCTCAAGCCGCCTACGAAGGCGGCGGAAAACTGGAACTGGGACACGCTGCTCTCCGCGGCCCAGAAGCTGCAGAAGGAAGGCCACCCGATCGGCCTTGGCCTCGGGCAGACCACCGATTCCGTGGACTGGGTGGGCGCGATGTTCGCCTCGTTCGGCGCCGAGATGGTGAACGCCAAAGGCGACATCACGATCAAGCATTCGGAGGGCGTCAAGCAGGGCCTGGAGTACATGCAGAAGCTGGTGAAGGTGATGCCGCAGGACATCTTTGCCTGGGACGACGCCTCGAACAACAAGTACATCATCTCCGGCCAGGGCTCGATGATCATGAACCCGCCGTCGGCCTACGCCGTGGCGAAGCGCGACAACCCGAAGGTCGCCGAGCACCTCTACACCTTCGAGATGCCGAAAGGCCCGAAAGGCCGCTTCGCGCCCTACCTGCCCTTCATCTGGGGCGTGTGGAAGTTCTCCAAGAACAAGTCCGCGGCGAAGAGCCTGTTGGCGACGATCTGGCAGAAGGAGAACGTCGAGAAGCTGGTGAACGGTTCGATCGGCTACGACATTCCGTCCTTTGCCGGCCAGCGCAACTTCAAGATCTGGGAGCAGGTCGAGCCGCCGAAGGGCGCGGTGTTCCACTACCCGCCCAAGGGTGACCAGAAGATCTGGATGGCCTGCGCGCCGGCGCCGGTCGCGATCGCCAACCAGATGTACGTGCAGGGCTTCATGACGAAGCTGATCGCCCAGTGCACGCAAGGCGGCATGACGATCGCGCAGGCGATCGACTGGGGCGCGAAGGAGCTCGAAGGCTACCAGCGCTCCTGAGATGGCCGCCGTACTGCCCCGCAGCCGGGCCACCGCCGCCGCGCGCGGTGGTGGCCTGCGCCGCCTCATGCGGCGCAAGTCCACCCTCGCCTTCCTGATGGCGCTGCCGCTGATCGCGCTGATCGGCGCGCTGGTCGTCTACCCCGCGCTCTACTCGATCCACCTCGCGACGCTCAACAAGTCGATGGAGCGCTTCGTCGGCTTCGGTAACTTCACCTTCCTCTTCAAGCGCGACCTCTTCTGGATGGTGGTGAAGCAGTCGGTGATCTTCGCCGTGACCGCGGTGGTGTTCAAGGCGCTCATCGGCTTCTGCGTCGCGCACTTCGTGCACAACGTGCCCGCGAAGGGGCAGCGCAAGTGGCGCGGCATGCTGCTCATTCCGTGGGTGATCCCGCCAGCGATGAGCACGCTCGCCTGGTTCTGGCTGTTCGACCCGTCCTATAGCGCGTTCAACTGGGTGTTCACGCGCATCGGCCTGCCCGCGATCACGTGGCTCGGCGACCCGATGTGGGCGCGCTTCTCGGTGATCCTCGTGAATGTCTGGTACGGCGCGCCCTTCTTCCTGATCATGTACCTCGCCGCGCTGAAATCCGTCCCCGAGCAGCTCTACGAGGCGGCGGCAATCGACGGCGCCAACTGGTGGCAGAAGATCTGGTACGTGACGCTGCCGATGATGCGCAACATCATCTCCATCACGGTGCTCTTCTCGCTCATCGTCACCTTCGCCAACTTCGACATCGTGCGCATCCTCACTTCCGGTGGCCCGATCGACCAGACGCATATCTTCGCCACCTGGGCGTTCAAGCTCGGCATCGAGGGCAACGACATCCCGCTCGGCGCCTCGGTGTCGCTGTTCATGTTCCCGATCTTGGCGATCGCGGCGATCTTCATCCTGCGCGACATCAACCGTCGCGGCAACGAGGCCTAGCTTTGTCTTCGCTCTCCCCGGAGATCCCCTCGCCGGGGGTGCTGGCCGCCGAGCCGCGCAAGACCGGCAGCATGAAGCGCGACCGGCGCCGCGCGCTCTACTGGTCGTACTTCTTCCTGGCGCTGTTCGTCGTCTTCTTCCTCACCCCGCCGATCTACATGATGATCACCTCGCTCAAGTCGAGCGCGGAGATCGGCGCCATCACCAACCCGTGGTGGGTCTACGCCCCGACGCTGGAGAACTACTGGGCGCTGCTCGGCTCCGAGCAGTACCTCACCTTCTTCAAGAACTCGGCGATCGTGTCGGTGGTCGTCGTGATCGTCACCATGCTGATCAGCATCCCGGCGGCGTTCGCGCTTGCGCGCATGAAGTTCTGGGGCTCGGCGGCGCTCGGTATGGGCGTCTTCCTCACCTACCTCATCCCGGAGACGCTGCTCTTCATTCCGCTCTTCAAGATCTTCGCCTGGGTGCAGGACACCCTCGGCATCGAGGTGATGAACCACTACTGGGTGCTGATGGTGATCTACCCGACGCTCACCGTGCCCTTCTGTACCTGGATCATGATCGGCTACTTCGCCAGCATTCCCAAGGAGCTCGACGAGGCGGCGCTCATCGATGGCGCCGGCTACCTGCAGATGCTCACCAAGATCTTCATCCCGGTGGCGCTGCCCGGCATCATCGCGGCCACGATCTTCGCCTTCACCGTCTCCTGGGCCGACTTCCTCTACCCGATGGCGTTCACCACGTCGGCCGACCAGCTCGTGCTGCCCGCCGGCATCGTCACCATCCTCATCCGGGGCGACGTCTACGCCTGGGGCCAGATCATGGCCGCGTGCCTGCTCGGCGCGCTGCCGCCGCTGCTCATCTATGCGTTCCTGATGGACTACTACATCGCCGGGCTGACCGCCGGCGCGACGAAAGGTTAGCCGCGATGGCCCAGGTAAACCTGCGCAAGCTGGTGAAGCACTACGACGAGACGCCCGCCGTGCGCGGCATCGATCTGGACATCGCCGACAAGGAGTTCGTGGTGCTGGTCGGCCCCTCGGGCTGCGGCAAGACGACCACGCTGCGCATGATCGCGGGACTCGAAGACATCACCGACGGCGAGATCGTCATCGGCGGCGACGTGGTGAACGACGTGCCGCCGAAGGACCGAGACATCGCCATGGTGTTCCAGAACTACGCCCTGTACCCGCACATGTCGGTGCACGAAAACATGAGCTTCGGCCTGCGGCTGAAGAAGGTGCCGAAGGACGAGATCAAGCGCCGCGTGGCGAACGTCGCCACGATCCTCGCGCTCACCGAGCTCCTGGACCGCAAACCCAAGCAGCTCTCCGGCGGCCAGCGCCAGCGCGTCGCCATGGGCCGCGCGATCGTGCGCAACCCGAAAGTATTTCTCTTTGACGAGCCGCTCTCCAACCTCGACGCCAAGCTGCGCGTGCACATGCGCACCGAGATCAAGAAGGTGCACCAGAAGGTGCGCACCACCACGGTTTACGTGACCCACGACCAGGTCGAGGCGATGACGCTCGCCGACCGCGTCGTCGTAATGAACGCCGGCCGCATCGAGCAGATCGGCACGCCGCACGAGCTCTACCATTCGCCGGCGACGCTCTTCGTCGCCGGCTTCATCGGCTCGCCGGCGATGAACATGATGAAGTGCAGCCTCGAGGAGACCGCCGGCGCGCTGCGGCTGCAGGTCAACGGCTCGATCTCGCTGCCGGTGCCACAGGAGCGCGTCGCTCGCTACCGGGCGTATGTCGGCAAGCGAGATCTGCTGCTCGGCCTGCGGCCCGAGCACGTCACCGACGTGCGCGGCGCGGCCTTGCCGGGCCAGGCGACGTTCGAGGTGCCCATCGAGGTGACCGAGCCGATGGGCATGGAGACGCTGGTCTTTTTCACCATCAACGGCTCGGAGATCTGCGCACGCACCGACCCGACCGCCGAGATCCATCCCGGCAAGCGCGCGCAGCTGCTCGCGGACCTGCGCTACATGCACCTCATCGACGAGGCGAGCGGCCGGGTGCTCTGAAGCGCGCCCTGCCTACTTGGGCGTGTGCCGCAGGATCCACAGGCCCTGGTTCTTGTGCGTGATGTAGATGTAGCCGCGCGCATCGACGAGCACATCTTCCGTTTGCACCGCGAGGCGGCTCTTCGGAAACGTGCCGTAACGCTTCTTCGGATCGGGTGGCACGAAGTACGCCACTTCGCGCGGCACGCTCGGCACGCTCACGTCATAGATGCGTAGTCCCGCGTTGAAGTACGTGAGATAGAGCAGATTGCCCGGCTGCTGCACGTACGGGTTGTGATGCAGCTGATTCTGGTTGTGCGGCCCGAAACGCCCGCCGTACTCGCAGAAGCTCTTCACCTTCAAGCTCGCGGGCGGCACGGGCAGCGGCAGCATGGAGATGAGGCGCGGCTTCGCGAGATCCGAGATATCGACGATCGAGGCATGGTTCAGCGCCTCCTTGCAATCGTCGAAGATTGCCTCCGAGTTCACGTAGGCGAGCTTCTTATCCATCACGGGCAAGACGGTGTGCACGCCGATGAAGGAGAGGAACGGCGGGCTGAAAGACAGCCTGCCGATTTCCTTCGGCTTCGACACGTCGCTGATGTCGAGCACGATCATGCCGGCGCCGCCATACGAGAGGAACACGGTGTTGCCGCGGACTTCCGGCGGCCCGTGCAGACCGGTCGAGGGCGGCGCGATCGCGGTTTCGCCCTCCTTCTGTCCGGGCACCCACCAGCGACCCGCCTCGACCGGCTTCGCCGGATCGCTGATGTCGACGATGACGTAGATATTGTCCTTGTAGCCCGGCATGCCCGCGGCAAGGTGCATGTAGCGGCCGCCAGCATAGAAATCGCGATGCGTGCCGGTGCCGCCCGTCTTGTACTGGCCGAGCTTCTTCGGGTTGAGCGCGTCGCTCACGTCCCAGATCAGCACGCCCTCGTCGTTCGGCTTGTTTGGATCGCCGCCCCAGCCCGGCGCGATCTTCTCGAGCGCGGTGATCATCCGGTCGCCGTGCAACTCCATCTGGATGGTCCAGGTGTTGTCCGGTCCGGGGATGAACTTGGCCACGCGCGGATTCGCCGCATCGGTAACGTCGACGATGCTCCAGCCGAAATGCCAGAGGTGGCCCATGTACAGGTACCAGCGGTCGCCGACCTGGCGGATGGACATCTTGAAGCCCGGCCGCTCGTCGAGAGCGCTGTAGCCGACGACCTGGATATTTTCGCCAACCCCGCCGGGGGGAATGGAATCAGCAGCCGCGAACGCGGGCAAAGCGGCCAGAGCGGCCAATGCCGCGCAGCGTGCAATACGAATCAGGCGCATCCGTCTCCTCCTCGGAGGCATTCTCAGCGCACGTTGCCGTGCTTTGCAAGCAGATGCGCGCGCTCGATGCGTTCCACAGACCCGCCCGGCTCGTGGGAGCGCTATGGCTTCTAGCCGCTGAGGCCGGCGGGAGTTAGTATGAAGCTTCAACAGTAGGGAGGAGAAAATCATGAGCAGGATCGCCTTTGTTGCCGTCCTTGCGTCGGCAGCAGCGTTGTCGCTCGGACGCGCCGCAGCCGCGGGCAGCGATGTTCGGCTGACGAATGACTGTCACCCCGACGGCGGATGCGGTGCCGGCTATGTCAGCGTCTACACGCTCGCGACCGGAAATCCGTACACGGACCAGACGCTCGCCGAATGCACGATCTCGAAGGGCCGCCAGAACGAGCCCGCCGTTGCGGTCAACCCGCGCAACACGCGCGTGCTGCTCGCCAGTTCGAACGATTACTGCGGCGTCTATAACCGCGGTGCGTTGGCAGGCGCGGTCGGGCCGATCTGGCTCGGCTACTACCGCTCACTCGACGGCGGCTTGCATTGGACGAGCTCGCTCGTACCAGGCTACCCGGACGACAGCTCGCCGTACGCGGCACTGTCGAAGGCGCGAACGTCAAGTGCGGGCGACCCGGTGATCGCCTGGGACAATCACGGCCGCGTGTTTTTTGGCTCAGAGAGCTCGGGCGATCCGGCCGGCACCAAGAAGACGTTCGGCGACCTCTTCGTTGCGCGTTTCCGCAACCCCGGTGGCGCGGACGCTCCCGACACCACCCGGGACGGTCTCGAGTACTACGGGACGACAGTCGTAGCAACTGGCTCGTCAGCGCCGAATTTGCTCGGCAAATTCAACGACAAGACGGCTATCGAGGTCGATCGTACAGGAGGCTCCTGCGACGGGTATGTCTACTTCTCGTGGTCACGCTTCAACGGCAACGGCACGAACGCGATCTACTTCTCGCGCTCGACCGACCACGGCGAAACCTTCAGTGCGCCGATGAAGCTCACGTCGGCGTCGTTCAAGAGCCTGCAGAACCCGGACATCGCCGTCACTGGAACCGGCCACGTTTACGTCACGTTCCGCGCGTTCACGGGCGTCGGCCCGTCGACTGACGCGGTCGGGGTTGCGAAATCAACCGACTGCGGAAAGACGTTCGCGCCGGCGCAGCAGATTACGACCTTGATCCCGTCGGACGCGCAGGACGTCTCCGCGCCGCAGCCGACGCCGATTCCCCAGTCGCAGCTCGACGATCCGCTGTTCGGCGAGGATGACGCTGCCGCCGGCGGGACCGCGCGCGACTGCGGCGACTTCGCCGACGCGTGCGCCTCCGGGTATACGTTCTTCCGACGTGACACCCAGGTCCGCTCCACGGCCGATCAGCTCGATAAAGCCCACGAGTGGGTGTACGTGGTCTATGACGCGACCAAGCCGGGCACGCTGGCACCGACCGGTACGACGTACGGTACGGTCGGTTCTGGAACCGGTGGCCAGGCCGCGACCTTCTTCCTGCGCTACGACGGCGCTACCGGAGCATCCACGACGCCGAAGCTCATCGACAACCAATCGACCGGGCACCAGGTGTTCCCCGACATCTCGGCCGACGGCGGCGTGCTGCACGCGATCTGGTGGGACAGCCGGAACGACGCCTGCTACGACGTTACGCGGCCGATCGGCAACTGCGCCGACGGCAGGACCGTTGCGTCGCTGGATGTCTTCGCGTCGCGCTCGACGAACGCCGGCGTGAGCTGGAGCACGGCATCGCGCTTGAGCAACGTCACGACGAACCCGAACTACGAGCAGTTCGACAACCGCGCAGTGCCGTTCGGGGGCGACTACCTCTGGGTGACTTCGCTCGGCGGTGTTGCCTACGCGGTCTGGACGGATTGGCGCGACACCGTGCAGGGCGCCGACCCGCGCGAGGTGCCGGAGGACCAGGACGCCGGCACATCCGATGTCCTCCAATGCCGAGTCATCCTTACGTCGACGGACAACAAGGGCAACACGATCAAGAGCTGGAGCGGCGATCGCTGCCCACACGCAGGCGGGATCGACCAAAACATCTACGGCAGCCCGTCGCCGTAGAAAACCACAAGAGGTGGGTCGCCGACACCTAAGGCGACCCGCTTTCTTGTTCCCCTCAAAAGTCGGCGCGCAAAAGACCGGGGATGGGTTTGCGCATTTGAAACCTCCTCGAAGTTGTCAGTCGAATGTCAGACTCGGACCGACCCTGAGTCTCGACGGCCCGCTTTGCGACATGTGGACGCGTTTGCCCTATTGACCCGCGGCGCGCGGGCAAATCATGATGCGCCCTAAGAGGAGGCGGTTGAAGCACGCCGTTCTTTAATTGGGCGGCGACGGTGCTGTCGCAGAAGGACAGCAAAGAACATCGTTTCAACTGGGGAGGTCGTCATGCAGGTCACGTCGACTCGCGTCGCGGCGTCGGTCGCGCTCGCGCTGGGCATGCTCGTCAGCACGAACTCGGGCGCAGTGCTCCCCGAGGCGCTTGAAACCGCGCCGGATTTCACCACACTGGTGCCGCCGGACTTGAGCAACACGCCGGTCACCGTCGTTGTGCAACTTGCCGGCAACTCCATCGCGGAACAGCAAGGCGCGGCCGGGCGCAAGCTCGATCGCGCTGAAAAGGACGGCATCAAGGCGCAATTGCGAGCGCAGCAGGAAGCGCTGCGTCCGAGCATCGAGAGCGCGGGCGGCGTCGTGCTCGCGACTTTCCAATCGGCATACAACGGCGTGAAGGTACAAATCGCGCGTGAGCGCCTCGCGGATCTTGCGTCTTTGCCGGGTGTCGTGGCGGTTCGGCCGCTGCAACTCCATTACCCGACCAACATTCACGGTGTTCCCTTCGTCGGCGCGCCCGCGGTATGGCAGAACCTCGGCCTGCATGGCGAGGGCGTGAAGATCGCCATCATCGACACCGGCATCGACTACACGCACGCCGACTTCGGCGGTCCCGGAACCGCAGCGGCTTTTGACGCGGCGCACGCGGCGGAAACCGCGCCGCCCGATCCTGCACTGTTCGGACCGGCTGCGCCACGCATCAAGGGCGGCATCGACCTCGTCGGCGACAGCTACAACCCGAGCCGCAGCGACCCGACGCTCTTCCAACCGGTTCCGCATCCCGATCCGAACCCGCTCGATTGCAACGGCCACGGCACGCACGTCGCGGGCACGGCCGCGGGCGCCGGTGTGCTCAGCACCGGCGCAACCTATTCGGGGCCTTACAACGCCACCACCATCAGCGCCAACAGCTGGAACGTCGGCCCGGGCGTCGCACCGAAGGCCGATCTATACGCGGTGCGGGTGTTTGGCTGCCTCGGCCCGACCGCGGTGGTCATCGACGGCATCGACTGGGCCGTCGAGAACGACATGGATGTCATCAACATGTCGCTCGGCGGCGCGTTCGGCTCCGCTGACGACCCCGCGTCTGCCGCCGCGACCAATGCGGCCAAGGCGGGCATCATCGTAGTCGCCGCGGCAGGCAATCAAGGTCCGAACGCGTATGTCAGCGGCTCGCCCGCGAGCGCTGAAGGCGCGATCTCCGTCGCGGCCAACGATCCCATGCCCAGCTTCCCGGGAGCGCTGTTGCGCCTGGCGAACGGCACCAGCATCCAGGCCATCAACGCCAATGGCGCGCCGCTGCCAAGCAGCGCACTTACGGTCAAGGTGCTGAGGACCGCCACGGGTGCCATTTCGCTTGGTTGCGATCTGGCGGATTACGTCGACGTGGCCGGCAAGCTGGTGGTCACGCTGCGGGGCGCATGCGCGCGCGTCACGAGAGCGATCAATGGACAGAAGGCGGGCGCTGCAGCGGTCGTGATGATCAACTCGTCCAACACGTTACCGCCCTTTGAGGGCCCGATCACGTTTAACCCCGATACCGGCGAGTTGTATACCGTCACGATCCCCTTTTTCGGTGTGAGATCGAGCAGCGCCGGCGCATGGGTCGCCGGCGACGGTTTGGCGAGCACGTTCACCGCGATCGACCTGGCGAATCCGACCTACACGGCGGTGGCGGATTTCAGCTCTGGCGGCCCGCGCACGGGTGACGCCCATCTCAAGCCTGACGTCACGGCCCCTGGCGTGAGCATCGTCTCGGCGCTGGTCGGCAGCGGCAATCTCGCGTTCGGGGGCTCCGGAACTTCGCAGGCCACGCCGCACACCAGTGGCATCGCCGCGCTCACGCGGGAGGCGCATCCGGATTGGCGCGTGGAGGATGTCAAGTCGGCGATCGTGCACACCGCGACCCCCGCTGGCGTGGCCGGCTATAGCCCCCGCCTCGCGGGCACGGGTCTGGTGCAGGCGCCCGCGTCCACCGCGACGCAGGTAGTGGCGCGCACCTCCGGCGGCAAGTTCGGCGCGGCGCTGAACTTCGGCGTTGCCGAGTTCCGCAACGATTACTCGCGCGCGCTCGACATTACTCTGCGCAACCTGGGCGGCACTGCGGCGACCTTCAATGTCGCCCAGGCGCGCGCCTCCGGCTCGCCGCATACGCTGCGGCTGAGCAGCCCGAGCGTCACCGTTCCGGCGAACGGCGAAGCGCTGATCACCGCGACGCTCAACGTCCCGGCAGCCACGGCAGGCTCTTCGAGCGCCTCCGGTCTCTCGTTCCGAGACGTCGCCGGCCTGGTTGAATTTACGCCGCAGGGAACCGACAACGGCGGCGTCACGCTCCGCGTGCCGTACTACCTTGTGCCGCGCGTAGCGGCGAACGTCACCACTTCGATCGGGAAGCTCGCCGGCACCAATCCGTCGACGACGGCAAACGTGACCAACAAGAACGGTGCCATCGCCGGCAAGGCAGACTTCTATGCCTGGGGGCTGTCAGCACCAGAAAGCAAGGATAAGTTGAACCAGACCAATGATGTGCGCGCCGTGGGTGTGCAGGCATTCCCCTTCAACGCGAGCACACAGGTGCTGATCTTTGCGATCAACAACTACAACCCCTGGTCGAGTCCGTCGTCGAACGAGTTCGTCATCAACATCGACGTGGACGGCGACGGCAAGGCCGACTACGAGGTCGTGGGCTTCGACTTCGGCAATGGCACCGCTGGCTCGATCAACGGCCGCATGGGCGCTTTCGTCGTCGACCTGGTAAGCGGGAGCGTCAGCATCGACTTTTTCGCGGTCGCTCCTACCGACAGCTCGACCATACTTCTCCCGGTGCTGTCGTCGCGTCTTTGCCGCACGGGCAACGCCTGTCTCAGCGCGGCTAACCCGCGGTTGAGCTATTCGGTGGTGAGCTTCGATCTGCTCAACGGCGGTAAGAAGGTCATTCCCGGCGTGGCGGCATTCAATGCCTGGTCTAGCTCCATCAGCAACGGTGGATTCGTCAACGTCGCGCCCGGTGCAAGCAACTCGAGCGTCGTGGTCCAGGTGAACTCGGCCGAAGCCGCTCGTACACCGGCGCTCGGCTTGATGGTCGTCACTTTCGATAACAAGAGTGGCGCCGACGAGGCGCAGCTGATCCCCGTCAGCGTCAAGTAGCTGGGTCGGCGTCGGGGACGCAGCTCTAGCCGCAGATCATTACGGCCGCTTGAAGTCGGCGCACATGCTGGGCGGCCCGACCCAGCTCTGATCCACCACCCGGCCGTTCTCGAATATCAAGGTGCGCTCGCAGCGATCCGGCGGCGCGGGCGAGCCGACCGGCACGCCCACGCCGACGCCGACCCCGGTCGCGCTGCCGCGGCCGACGCTCATGCCGCCCAGGCCGAAGCCGACGCTTGGGCCCGGCTGCACCGCGGACGCGGTGACCCAGGTGTACCAATCGCGCCCGTCAGCCGTTCGCGTGCTGCCGACCGGCGCGCCCCAGGCGCGCAGCACCTCCTCATAGGTCGCGCCTTGCCACGACTCGCGCGCCCGATCTACATCCGCCACCGTGGCGCAGGCGCCGAGCGCCACGGCGAGCATCACCGCTCCAAGGTTCGTCCTCATGCCGGCTAGGGTACCCGATCGTCTCGCGCAGGCGGGCGACTTAATTTGTGCCTGACCCCGATTTGATTTGCGTCGCTTTCCAGTAGCCGGAGAAGCTGCCCTTGGCATCGCCGGACATTTCGGTGCCATGCACGCGCCCGTTGTAATCGCCGCTGCCAGCCACCGTGAAACGGATGCGATCGCCGCTCAGGTGCCCGGTGACGCTCGCCTTGCCGCCGCCCGGCACGGCGAGCGTGCCGCTGATGCGCTGCGCGTCCTGCGCGAGCTCTAGGTCGCCGGTCGGCAAACGCCAGCTGCCGGCCACTTTTGCCGGCACGAGATAGAGGAGCGCGGTGCACCAGCTCGCGCAGGCGTCGCCGAGCTCCGACATGGTCTCCTCGTCCCAGCCCTCGATGCGATAGGTGTTGCTGACGATGCGCGTGCCCGCCGGCAATTGCAGGAACTTGGGCGCGAGCTTGCGCAGATTGGTCGGCAACAGGAAAAGCGCGAGCACCGTGGCTTGCGAGAAATCGGCTTCGAACATGTCGCCTTGCACGAACTTCGCGCGCTCGCCGACGCCGGCCGCTAGAGCGTTGCGCCGCGCGAGCGACACCATTTCCGCCTCGTATTCGATGCCCAGTGCACGCGCACCGCGCTTGGCCGCCGCGATCACCATGCGCCCGTCGCCCGAGCCGAGGTCGACGACGAAGTCGCGCTCGGTGACGTTCGCGAGACTCAGCATCGTCTCGACCAATGCCGGGCGCGTCGGCACCCAGACGACGTCCTTTCCCGGCTGGCCCTCGTAGGGCTCATAGGTCTGCGCGCCGGCGGCGGCAGCGAGGAACCAAAGGACGAGCGGTAGCAATCTCGGCATGGGTAAAATCATAGCGACTGAGGAGACCGTCATGCCGATCACCGAACTGAACCACTTCCTGCTCGTCGCGAAAGATCTGGAGCGTACCAAGGACTTCTACTGCCGCGTGCTCGGCATGGAGGTGGACAAGGAGCGGCCGGACTTCGGCTTCCCGGGCTACTGGCTGAAGGCGAACGGCGAAACCTGCGTGCACCTCGCCTGGCAGGCGCCGAACGAGATCCGCGACAAGTTCCTGCTGAAGAAGCATCCGACGGGCACCACCGGCTCGGGCGCAGTGGACCATATCGCCTTCCTCGCCAAGAACGCGCCGGAGGTGCGCGAGCGCATCCAGCAGCACAAGGTCGAGATGCACTATCGCAGCTTCCCCGATGCCAAGCCGCCGCTCTTCCAGATTTTCCTCAAGGATCCGGACGACGTGACGATCGAGCTCAACTTCCTCGGCGAGAAGATCGACGAGACCAAGTGGCAGGGCGGTGCCTCGGCGCTGTCGCTCAAGAAGGACCCGGGCAAGAAAACCAAGATCGCGCAGACCTAGCGCGTGCGCGGCGTCGTTTTTCTCGGCGATCGCCGGGTCGAGCTGCGCAGCTTTCCGGATCCCACGCCCGGCGAGGGCGAGGTGGTGATCGAGATGAAAGCGTCCGGCATGTGCGGCTCGGACCTCAAGTTCTACCGCTCGCCGCCCGGCGCTGCGCAGGCGGCGCTCGGCCTCGGCGGCAACGCCGACCCGTTCATCGCCGGACATGAGCCCTGCGGCGTGGTCGTCTCCCGCGGTCCGGGTGTTGCCGAGCGCGAAGCGCCCCTTGGCCAGCGGGTGATGGACCACCATTACGCCGGCTGCGGCGTGTGCGCGCATTGCCGCACCGGCTGGTCGCAGCTTTGCCGCGCGGGCATCACCGTCTACGGCGTCACCGCGCATGGCGGTCACGCCGATTATCTGAAGGTACCGGTGCGCACGCTCGTGCCGCTCCCCGAGGAGCTCTCGTTTGCCGAAGGCGCCGCGGTCGCCTGCGGCACCGGCACTGCCTATGGCGCGCTGAGGCGCATGCACATCGCCGGCGGCGACACGCTCGCCGTCTTCGGCCAGGGCCCGGTCGGGCTTTCGGCGACCGTGCTCGGCGCGGCAATGGGCGCGCGCGTCATCGCGGTGGAGACCTCGGCCGAGCGCATGAAGCTTGCCACCGAATTCGGTGCCGATGCGGTGATCGATGCCCGAAGCGAAGACCCGGTGTCGGCGCTGCGCGAGCTCACGCGCGGCGCGGGCGTCGATCTCGCGCTCGACTGCACCGGCGCCGCCGCGGCGCGTCGCGCGGCGGTGCGCTGCGTGCGGACCTGGGGCACGGCGTGCTACGTCGGCGAAGGCGGCGACGTCACGCTCGAAGTGAGCCCCGATCTCCTGCGCCGCCAGGTGACGCTGATCGGCTCGTGGACCTTCAGCGCGATGGGCATGCGGGAATGCGCCGAGTTCATTGCGAAGAAGAAAATCCCGCTCGAGCGCATCTTCTCGCATCGCTGGCGCCTCGAGCAGGCGGACGAGGCCTATCGGCTCTTCGACCAGCAGGCAAGCGGCAAAGGCGTCTTCCTGCTGTGACGGTGAAACTCAACCACACCATCGTCAACGTGCGCGACAAGCGCGCGTCGGCGAATTTTTTCACTGAGCTTTTCGGCCTGCCGCAGGCGAAGCCGTTCGGCTCGTACTTCCTCACCGTGCCGCTCGCGAACGATGTAACGCTCGACTTCTGCGACGCCGACTATGAAGTCGAGAAACAGCACTACGCCTTCCTCGTGAGCGAGCAGGAATTCGACGCCATCTTCGGCCGCATCAAGGAGCGCGGGCTCGATTACTGGGCCGACCCCGGCAAGCGCGAGAAAGCCAAGATCAACCGCCACGACGGCGGCCGCGGCGTCTACTTCGAAGAGCCGGGCGGGCACTTCCTCGAGATCATCACCGTGCCCTACGGCGGCTGGCCGAATTCGGGGTCAGGGTAACAACTCTCCTGCCACCGGTTGTTGTCCTGACCCTATTTAGATGAGCGCACCCTTTCTCTTTCAGCCGCTCGAGCTGCGCGGCGTCACCGCACGGAATCGCATCGTCGTCTCGCCGATGTGCCAGTACTCGGCAAAGGACGGGCATGTCACGGACTGGCACCTCGTTCATCTGGGCAAGTTCGCGCAGGGCGGCGCGGGCATCGTGTTCGTCGAAGCGACGGCGGTGGAGGCGCGCGGCCGCATCACGCACGGCGACACCGGCATCTGGGACGACGCGCACATCCCGGGACTCGCGCGCATCGCCGATTTTGTACGTTCACAGGGCGCGCTGCCGGCAATACAGTTGGCGCACGCGGGGCGCAAGGCGAGCATGGCGCGGCCGTGGTACGGCAACGGTCCACTGACGGACGCGGACCTCGCGCGCGGCGACAGGGCATGGGAGATCGTCGGGCCGACGAGCGAGCCGCTCGGTGACGGCTGGCTCAGGCCGCGCGCAATCGGCGAGCGCGATGAGGACGAGCTGCTCGCTGCCTATCGCGCCGCCGTGCGCCGCGCAGTCGCCGCCGGCTATGAAGTGCTCGAGATCCATGCCGCGCACGGTTACCTGCTGCACAGTTTCCTCTCGCCGATTGCCAACCCCGGCGCGCGCGAGGAGCGCATGCGCTTTCCGCTGCGGGTAGTGCGCGCGGTGCGCGAGGCATGGCCCGGGGAGCGGCCGCTCTTCGTGCGCGTGTCGTCGATCGACGATGTGGACGGCGGCTGGACCATCGAGGACACGGTCGCCTTTGCGCGGGAGCTGAAAGCGAGCGCCGTGGACGTCGTCGACTGCTCCTCGGGCGGCATCCAGGGCTCGGCGACCGCGGCGACCAAGTTCTCGCTGCCGCGGGTGCCCGGATTCCAGCTGCCGTTCGCCGAGCGCGTACGCAAGGAGACCGGCGTGAAGACGATGGCGGTCGGCCTGATCCTCAGCGCCGAGCAGGCCGAGGAGGCGCTGCGCGCCGGGCGCGCGGACCTCATCGCCATCGCGCGCGAGGCGCTCGATGACCCGAACTGGCCGCACCACGCGGCGCAGGCGCTCGGCGCCGATCCGCAGATGGAGCGCTGGCCGGTGCAGTACGGATGGTGGCTCACGCGGCGCGAGGGCCTGCTGCGCAAGCTCGGCATTCGCCGGTAGAGCTACATCGGGATAGTGTCGTCGACCTGCGGCGCGCGCCATTTGCGCGTGTGCTGCGAGCGGAAGAGCTCGCCCGCCTCGCGCTGCGCCGCCTTCATCTCGCTGAAGAGCTCGTTCATGCGGCGCAGCCGGTGCACCAGCACCTTCATTACGTGCCGTGCGAACTCGGGCTTCTCGCGCACCAAGAGATCGAACTGCGGCCGGCCGATCGGCAGCACCCGGCACGGCGCGATAGCCACCACCGTGGCGCTGCGCGGCTGGTCATCGACCATCGCCATCTCGCCGAGGAGCGTCCCCGGCGCCGCCATTTCCACCACGTGTCCGCCTACCAGCACGCGCGCCGTGCCTTCGAGGAGCACGTACATCGGGCCGACCGCATCGCCCTCCTTGAAGAGCACCGCGCCCGGCTCGAGCTCCTGCGTGTTGCGCGCGTGCAGGAAGTGGTAGACGAGATTCATGATGGGGAAGAAAAGGGGGCGGGTCGCCCCGCCCCGTCGAGTGCGACCTCTTGCATCGGGCTTGGATGACGCAGACGAGGTCGCGGGTGAGCCCGCGAGTCAGGTGCTCTCATCGCCGCTGGGGTTGCGCTCGCGCGCGAAGTTGAAGTGCTGGATGGTTGCGCCGACGCCGAAACGACCGACCAGGCGCTCGACGCGCACCACGCGCGCGCGGCACTCCATGCGCAGCGGCGCGCCTTCGACCGGCGCGAAGCGCACCGTGAAGCGCAGATCGGCGCCTTTCCTGAGCGGTACGTTGGTCTCCAGGTAGATGCCGGAGGCACTGACGTTGCGCGCGCGCGCGCTGCCGCCCTCGAGCTCGACGGCAAGGTCGCTTTCGAAACGTGGTTCACGGCGCCCGGGCAACACGGCTCCCCAGCTACGGTTCTTGCG
>DASREB010000040.1:0-11162 GCA_035652275.1 Burkholderiales bacterium | reverse complement strand
GCGCTCGCCAGGCGCATCGCCGCGGTCGCCGGCAGCCTGCTGGAAGCATCGGCCTCGGATATCGAGCTCGCCGATGGCCAGGCGCGGGTCAAGGGCACCGACAAGGCGATCGACATCGCTCGCATCGCGCGCATTGCCTATCAGCAGAGCAACCGCATCGAGGGCGGCCCCGGTCTGCGCGAATCCGCCACCTACGACCCCGAGGGCACCTTCTCCAACGCCTGCCATGCGGCGATCGTGGAAGTCGACATCGCCACCGGCGGCGTGAAGGTGCGGCGCTTTGTGGTTGCCGAGGACGCCGGGTTGCTGATCAACCCGATGATCGTCGACGGCCAGGTGCATGGCGGCGTGGTGCAGGGCATCGCCAATGCGCTCTTCGAGGAGATCAAGTACGACGAGCAGGGCAACCTCCTCACGACCTCGCTTGCCGACTATCTGCCGCCGACGCTCGCCGAGGTGCCGGAGATCGAGATCCTGCACTTCGAGACGTTTTCCACTGCCAGCGTCACGAAAGCCAAAGGCGTGGGCGAAGGCGGCGCCATCGGCGCACCGGCCGCGCTGGTGAACGCGATCGTCGATGCGCTTTCGCCCTTCGGCATCGAGTTCTACGAGATGCCGGTGACGCCGCCGCGCATCCGGCAGAAGCTGCGCGAGGTGAACGCTTGAGCCAACCGATCGCTTTCACGCTGCATGTCAACGGCAAGGACTATGCGGTGCGCGCGCCCGCTCGGCGCAGCTTGGCCGATGCGCTGCGCGATGATTGCCACCTCACCGGCACGCATCTCGGCTGCGAGCATGGCGTGTGCGGCGCGTGCACCGTGCTCCTCGACGGCAAGCCGGTTCGCTCGTGCCTGATGTTCGCGGTGCAGGCGCAGGGTAAAGAGGTCCGTACGGTGGAAGGGCTGGCGCAGGGCAACAAGCTCCATCCGCTGCAGCAGGCGTTCTGGGAGCACCATGGGCTGCAGTGCGGCTTCTGCACGCCGGGCTTCCTGATGCTCGCGGCCGGCGTGCTGGAAGCCGAACCCGACATGAGCGACGAGGAACTGAAGCACGTGCTCTCGTCCAACCTTTGCCGCTGCACCGGCTATCAGAACATCTTGAAGGCCGTGCGCGCCGCCGCGGCGGCGATGAAGCAGCGGCCCAAGTGAAGTACATCGGCACGTCGCTCAAGCGCCTGGAAGATCGCACGCTGCTTCTCGGCCGCGGGCAGTACGCGGCCGACCTGGCCGCGCCAGGGCAACTCTACATGCGCGTGGTGCGCTCGCCTGTGGCGCACGGAAAAATTCTCGGCATCGACAAGAGCGAAGCTCGCGCCCATGCCGGCGTGCAGGCGGTTTGGACTTACGACGATGTGCGCCACGTGCCGGCGATTGGCATTCGCCTTACGCGCGTCGGAGGACTGGAGCCGTATCAGCAGACGGTGCTGGCCCAGGATGAAGTGCGCTATGTCGGCGAGCCGGTGGCCGTTGTATTTGCGGAGGATCCCTATACGGCGGAGGACGCGGCGGAGCTGGTGCGCCTGGAGCTCGAAGAGCTGCCTGTGCAGGTGTCGCCGCTCGACGCGCCGGAGGCGGCACTCGTGGAGAAGGGGTATGGCGATCTCGCGGCGGCCTTTGCCGCGGCGCATGCGGTGATCGAGCTCGAGGTGGCGGTGGGCCGCCACACCGGCGTGCCGCTCGAGACGCGCGGGGCGCTCGCCCAGTTCGATCCGGCGAGCGGCATCCTGACGATGCAAGGCGCGGCCAAGGTGCCGCACTACAACCGCGACCAGGTGGCGCGCATGCTCGATCTGCCGGGCGACATGGTGCACCTCATCCAGGGCCATGTCGGCGGCGGGTTCGGGGTGCGCGGCGAGCTTTATCCCGAGGACGTGCTGGTGTGCCAGGCGGCGCTGCGGCTCAAGTGCCCGGTGAAGTGGATCGAGGACCGCTACGAGCACCTGATGGCGGCGAATCATTCGCGCGACCAGATCCATCGGCTGCGCGCGGCGGTCGATCAGCGCGGCTTCGTGCTCGGGCTGGAGGACGAGATCTTCACCGACCAGGGGGCGTATATCCGCACGCATGGCGTCACGGTTTCCGATCTCGCCTGCGCCATGCTGCCCGGGCCGTATGTGATTCCGGCGTATCGGGCGCGCGCGCATGTGCGCCTGACGAACAAGACGCCGTGCGGCACTTACCGGGCACCGGGACGCTACGAGAGCACGTTTGCGCGCGAGCGCCTCATGGACGCGGTGGCGGCCCGTCTGCATCTCGATCCGATGGAAGTGCGGCGCCGCAACTTCATTGCGCCAGAGAGCATGCCGTTCGAACGCGGCGTCGATACGCTCGGCACGCGCGTCGTCTACGACTCGGGCAACTATGCGCTGCTCCTGGACAAGCTGCTCGCCAGGATCGATTACCCACGGCTCAAACGCGAGCTGGCGGAGCGCCGCTCGCGCGGCGAGAAGGTCGGGCTGGGCATCGGGCTATTCGTGGAGAAAAGCGGGCTCGGCCCGGCCGACAAGGCGATCATCACGCTCGAGGCCGACGGCAGCGTCGAGATCGTCACCGGTGCGGCCTCCATCGGCCAGGGCATCGAGACGGTGATGGCGCAGATCTGCGCGGAGGTGCTCGATATTGCGCCCGAGCGCATGCGCGTCGTTCATGGGCGCACCGATCGTATCGATCACGGCATGGGCGCGTTCGCTTCGCGAGTCACCGTGATGACGGGCTGCGCCGTGAACGAAGCCGCGCAAGCGCTGAAGGCAAAGATGGCGCGCGAGACGCCGCCGATCACGGCGGAAGGCTGGTTTCGCAGCACGCACATGAACTATCCGTATGGCGCGCACGCGGCGGTGGTGCGCGTGGATGAGGCGACGGGCGGCGTCAAGGTCGAGCGCTTCGTCGTCGCCTGCGACATCGGCCGCGCGGTCAATCCGATGCTGGTCGAAGGCCAGCTCGCCGGCGGCGCGGCGCAAGGCATCGGTGGCGCGCTGCTGGAGGAGTTTCTCTACGACGCGAGCGGCCAGCCGCTCGCCGCGACCTTCGCCGATTACTTGTTGCCGACGGCGCAGGAAGTGCCGACGATCGAGGTGCTCGTCACCGAGGATGCGCCGAGCCCGCTCAATGCGCTCGGCGTCAAGGGCGCGGGCGAGGGCGGCATCAACGCCGCCGGGGCGGCGATCGCCGCGGCGGTGGACGACGCGCTCGGGCGGCCGGGGGCGGTCACGCGGCTGCCGATAACACCTCGGCGGCTGCATCGCATTACACTGTCAGCAAAGGAGGCTATCCGATGACGAGCAGGCGCAGCTTCGTAGTGGCGGCAGCGATAGCGGCAGTCGCCGCCCCGTTGTCCGCCGGCGTGGCGCACGCGCAAGGCGCGGTGAAGGTCGGCGAGCTGAACAGCTACAAATCTCAGCCGGCGTTCCTCGAGCCGTACCGCCGCGGCTGGGAGATGGCGCTGGACGAAATCAATGCGAAGGGCGGCGTGCTCGGCCGCAAGCTCGAGGTGGTCTCGCGCGACGATGGCGGCAACCCGGGCGATGCGGTGCGGGTCGCCGAGGAATTGATGAGCCGCGAAGGCGCGAGCCTGCTCGCCGGCACGTTCCTCTCGCACATCGGCCTCGCGGTGACCGAGTTCTCCAAGCAGAAGCGCGTCTTCTTCCTCGCCGCCGAGCCGCTCACCGACAAGATCACGTGGGAGAACGGCAACAAGTACACCTATCGCTTGCGCGCCTCCACGTACATGCAGGTGGCGATGCTGGTGCCCTATGCCGTGGAAGCGAAGAAGAAGCGCTGGGCGCTGGTCTACCCGAATTTCGAATACGGGCAGTCCGCAGCACGCTGGTTCAAGGAGATGATGAAGGCGAAGCAGCCCGACGTCGAGTTCGTCGCCGAGCAGGCGACGCCGCTTGGCAAGGTGGAAGCCGGGCCGGTGGTGCAGGCGCTCGCCGATGCCAGGGTCGATGGCATCTTCAACGTGCTCTTCGGACCGGACCTCGCGCGCTTCGTGCGCGAAGGAACCACGCGCGGCCTGTTCAAGGGCAAGACGGTGGTGAGCCTGCTTTCCGGCGAGCCCGAGTACCTCGACCCGCTAAAGGAAGATACGCCCCAGGGCTGGATCGTCACCGGCTATCCGTGGGACAAGATCAATACGCCCGAGCACAAGGCGTTCGTCGCCGCGTACGAGAAGCGCTACAACGACTATCCGCGCCTCGGATCACTGGTCGGCTATATCACGCTGAAGTCGATCGCCGCCGGCATTCAAAAGGCGGGCAGCGCCGACACCGAGAAGCTGGTCGCCGCGTTCGCGAATCTCAAGGTCGACACGCCCGCGGGCCCGATCACCTACCGCGCGAGCGATCACCAGAGCACCATGGGCGCGTGGGTCGGCAAGACGGCGATCGAGAAGGGCAAGGGCACGATGGTCGAGATCAAGTACGTCGACGGCGCGGCCGTGCTGCCCTCGGATGCGGAAGTAAGGAAGCTGCGCTCGGGGGAGTAAGCTGCCGCTCGAGGTCCTCGCGCTCCAGGCCCTGAACGGCCTGGCGAATGCCTCGTCGCTCTTTTTCCTGTCGGCGGGCCTGTCGCTCATCTTCGGCGTCAGCCGCATCGTCAACATGGCGCACGGCTCGCTCTACATGCTGGGGGCCTACATCGCCTACAGCTGCGCAAGCAAAGTCGGCGGTGTCGCGGGCTTCTGGGGCGGCCTGCTCGCGAGCGCCGCCGCCGTGGCGCTGGCTGGCGCCCTGATCGAGGTGCTGCTCCTGCGGCGCATCTACCATGTCGCCGAGCTTTTCCAGCTGCTCGCGACCTTTGCCGTCGTCCTCGTGTTAAGCGACGCGGTCGCCGCCGTCTGGGGCGTGGAGGATCTGCTCGGTCCGCGCGCACCGGGACTGCGCGGCTCGGTGGAGATCCTCGGGCACAACTTTCCGCAGTACGACCTTTTCCTCGTCGTCCTCGGTCCCGCGGTACTCGCCGGACTGCATCTCCTTCTCACGCGCACGCGCTGGGGCACGCTGGTGCGGGCGGCGACGCAGGATCGCGACATGGTCGCGGCGCTCGGCGTTGATCAGGCGAAGCTCTTCACCGCGGTCTTCGCACTCGGCGGCGCGCTCGCCGGCCTGGGCGGCGCACTGGAGACGCCGCGCCAGCCAGCAAACCTCGGCATGGATCTCAGCGCGCTGGGCGATGCGTTCGTCGTCGTGGTAGTGGGCGGCATGGGATCGATCCCCGGCGCGTATATCGCGGCGCTGCTCATCGCCGAGATCAAGGCCATCTGCATCGGGCTTGGCACACAGAGCATCGCTGGCTTCGCCTTCAACTTCTCCAAGCTGACGCTGGTCGCGGAATTCATCGTGATGGCAATCGTGCTGATCGCGCGGCCGTACGGCCTGCTCGGGCGGGCGCAGGCGATGCCGCGGCATACGGCGGCCATTGAAAATCCAATCGAACCGGCGAGCCGCGGGCTGCGCCTGTTTGCGCTCGCCGTGCTGATCGCGCTCGCCTGCCTGCCGTTCCTGTCGCGCTCGCCGTATACGGTGGTGCTTGGCACCGATGTGCTGATCGCGGTGCTGTTCGCAGCGAGCCTGCATTTCATCGCCGGCCCCGGGGGCATGCACTCCTTCGGCCATGCCGCGTACTTCGGGCTTGGCTGCTACGGCGCGGGGCTGCTGCTGAAGCTCGCGGGATTACCGATGGCTGGCGCCATCGCCGCTGCACCGCTCGCCGCCGCGGCAGGCGCGGCGCTCTTCGGCTGGTTCGCGGTGCGGCTCTCCGGTGTCTATCTCGCGATGCTGACGCTCGCTTTCGCGCAGATCGTGTGGGCGGTCGTGTTCCAGTGGGAGGCGCTCACCGGCGGCTCGAACGGGGTACTCGGCATCTGGCCAAGCGCGCCGTTCAACCACGAATGGGCGTATTACCTCCTCGCTCTCGCCCTCAGCGTCGGGGGCGTGCTGCTCATGCGGCGCATGCTGTTTGCGCCGTTCGGCTACGCGATGCGCGCCGGCCGCGACTCGCCGCTGCGTGCCGAGGCCACGGGAATCGCGGTGCTCAAGGTGCACTGGATCGCGTTCATCATTGCCGGCACCGTGTGCGGGCTCGCCGGCGCGCTGTTCGCGTTCGCGAAAGGCGGCATCTCGCCGGAGACGATCCACGTCGCGCGATCGATCGATGGCCTCGTGATGGTGCTGCTCGGCGGCATCCACGAGCTCGCCGGTCCGCTGGTCGGCGCGCCGGTTTTCACCCTGCTGCAGGACTCGGTAATGCGGGCCACGCCGTACTGGCGTGGCGTGCTCGGCGCCGTAATACTCCTCCTGGTGCTGGTCTTCCCGATGGGCATCGCGGGTACTGTCGGCGGCTGGCTCAGGCGGTGGGCGCGATGAGCGCGCTCCTCGAGGTGCGCGGCTTGCGCAAATCTTTCGGCGGTGTGACCGCGCTCGACGACGTCAGCTTCACGCTCGGCGAAGGCGAGTTTCTCGCGCTCATCGGCCCGAACGGCGCGGGCAAGTCGACCTGCTTCAACATCGTGAACGGACAGCTGCCGGCGGATGGCGGCGAGATCCTGCTCGGCGGCGAATCGATCCTCGGCCTCGGGCCGCGCGAGATCTGGCGCCGCGGTGTCGGCCGCACTTTCCAGGTGGCGGCCATCTGGGGCTCGCTCACGGTCTGCGAGAACGTGCAGATGGCGCTCCTCTCGCATGCGGGCCAGGTCTTGCGCTTCTGGCGCGCCGCGCGCGAGCGCTACCGCGACGAGGCGCTCGCGCTTCTCGGCGATGTCGGCATGCACGCGCAGGCCGACCGCCCGGCACGCGAGCTCGCGTACGGCGATGTGAAGCGGGTGGAGCTCGCGATCGCGCTTGCCAATTCGCCGCGGCTCCTGCTGATGGACGAGCCCACCGCCGGCATGGCGCCGCGCGAGAGGAAGGAGCTCATCTCGCTCACGCGGCGCCTTATGCGCGAGCGTGGCATTTCGGTGCTCTTCACCGAGCACTCGATGGACGTGGTGTTCGCGCACGCCGATCGCATCATCGTCCTCGCGCGCGGGCGCCTGATCGCGCAGGGCGATGCGGCGGCCATTCAGGCCGATCCCAAGGTGCAGGAGACGTACTTCGGCTCCGGGCGCATGCTGGCGCGCGGGCGTGCGTGATGCTCGTCGCGCAGAAGCTATGCGCCTGGTACGGCGCGGCGCAGATCCTGTTCGATGTTGCCCTGTCGGTGGGCGAGGGCGAGGTAGTGGCCCTGATGGGCCGCAACGGTTCGGGCAAAACCACGACGATGAAAACCATCATGGGCCTGGTCGGCCGCCGCGCCGGCAGCGTGCGCTTCCGTGAGCACGATCTCATGCGCCTGAAAACGTTCGAGATCGCGCGCCTTGGCATCGGCTGGGTTCCGGAGGACCGGCGCATCTTCACCGATCTCACGCTGATGGAGAACCTCGAGGTCGGTCGCCGCGGCGCGAATGGCAGCAAAGCATGGACGCCCGAGCGCCTGTTTGCGCTGTTTCCGAATCTCGCCGAGATGCGCGAGCGCCCGGGCGGCCGGATGAGCGGCGGCGAGCAGCAGATGCTCACCGTGGCGCGCACACTCATGGGTAATCCGCGCCTCGTGCTCCTCGATGAGCCCTCCGAGGGCGTGGCGCCGGTCGTTGTCGAGCGCATGGCGGACACCATCGTCGAGCTGAAGAAGGAGGGCCTCGCCGTCCTGCTCTCCGAGCAGAACCTGCCGTTCGCCAGTGCCGTGTCGGACCGTGTCTATGTGCTGGAGAAAGGCCACATCGCCTGGTCCGGCGCCATGGCCGAGCTCGAGGGCGCCGACCATGTGCAGCGCCAGTTCCTGGGCGTTTAAAGGCACGCGCGACTCCGAAATTCAACCTGCCTTCTCGGCGCGCAGCTCAGCGCAAGTCACGGCGCCACTCGGCCGGCATGCAAACATGGGCCAGAGGGAATCCCGCTTGGAGGCGCTCGGGCAGCAACCACTTGGTAACTCGCTTGAGGCCCTTGGTGTTCCCGGTAACGGTGGAGCAATAAGTGCGGTAGCTACTGGCAGGCGATAATGTTGGATCACTAACTGTCGCCGAACGCCCTCCTCATGATCACTAAGCTAAGCGCGAAAAATTTCAAATCATGGCGATCCACAGGCGACATTCGTTTGGCGCCAATCACGGCTTTCTTTGGAACGAACAGTTCCGGCAAAACTAGCCTGCTGCAGCTTCTCTTAATGCTCAAGCAAACCGCCGAATCTCCGGACCGCGGCTTGGTGCTTAACTTTGGCGGCGACGCTAGAAGTCTCGTAGACCTTGGCGATTTCACTACAGTGGTCTTTGGACACCAAGACGCAGAGCCGATTAGCTGGGACATCGAATGGCGTTCGCAAATTCCGGCGACGCTCACCGCGACTCCGGATAGCCCGGTCTTAGATTCTGAAGAGCGGGGATACAAGGCAACAATTCGTGTGGCGCCGTTGCTCGGATCTCCATCGTCCGGCCTTGTTGTCGACGATATGCAACACAAGGTGGGTATCACGTGGTTTGGGATGCGCCGCAGACAAAAAGAACGCGGCGGTTATGAGCTCTTTAGCACGGACAACCACTTTGAATTCATACGGGCTCGGGGCAGGGTTTGGGACTTGCCCGAACCGGTTAAGTCCTACGGCTTCCCGGACGAAGTGCGGGCCTATTTTCAGAACGCGGGCTTCTTGTCAGATCTGGAATTTGGATTCGAGAATCTTCTTAAAAACGTTTACTACCTCGGCCCGCTGCGCGCGTATCCCGCACGTCAATATTCATGGGCGGGTACTCAACCGGCGGACATGGGTCGCACTGGGGACCTAGCCGTCGATGCGCTCCTTGCTTCGCGGGATCGCGGTGAAACCATTTCCTTAGGTCGTGGCAAAAAGCGTCCTCGATTGGATGAATACGTAGCGGAGTGGCTACACAGGCTGGGCCTTATCGATAGCTTCGAAGTAAACCGAATAGCGAAAGGCTCAAAGCTCTACGAAGTGTTACTTAGAAAGAGCGCTCTTTCCCCCGAGGTGCTAATTACCGACGTTGGATTTGGCGTCTCCCAGATATTGCCTGTGATTGTCCTATGCTTTTACGTGCCAGAAGGTTCGACGATCATCCTGGAACAGCCGGAGATTCACCTGCATCCGGCTGTGCAAGCGGGGTTAGCAGACGTGCTCATTGATGCAACTGAAAAGCGGCACATCCAAATTCTAGTTGAGAGCCATTCCGAGCATCTGCTCCGAAGACTTCAACGTCGAGTCGCAGAACACGGAATCGCCGAGCAGGGCATTTCCAAAGACCGCTTCGCGCTCTATTTTTGTCGGCACAACGGTTATGAATCGGAGTTGACGCCGTTGGAGTTAGATGTCTTTGGCGTAATTCGCAATTGGCCGAAGGATTTCTTCGGCGATGAATTTGAAGAAATTGCGGCCACTAACCGCGCAGCACAGCAGAAGAAGAAATCTCAGGCAGGCTAGTGCGTGCGCCCGTAATTGTTGACACGAACGTATATATCGTAGCGAACGGTGCCTCACCGCAGGCTTCACCGGCTTGCGTCGCTGCTTCCGTCTCCGTTCTAGAAGACGTTCGTGCTCATGGGTTGGTCTTACTCGACTCGAACCGCGACATTCTTGAGGAATACATTAATTACCTACACGTCTCTGGACAACCAGGAGTCGGCGACCGCTTCTTCAAGTGGTTATGGGACAACCAAGGTCACGAAGAACTCTGCCGATTTATCGACATCACGCCTGTAGATGAGCCGAGAATGTACTTGGAATTCCCAGCAGACGAACGGCTAGACGGTTTTGATCGCTCAGATCGCAAATTTGTCGCAGTTGCTCTGGCAAGCGGTGCCAATCCCAAAATCGTGAACGCGGTAGACAGCGACTGGTGGATCTTCGGCGCTTTGCTCCGAGAGTACGCACTGAACATATCCAACATTTGTCCTGACGCGATGCCATAACGCTTAGGCGGCCTTGCGCTCGGCGGGCGGCGGCAGCTGCTGCAGGCAGCGGTCGATCCAGAGCGCGGTCAGCTTTTCCTGCACGCCGTTTTGCGCCAGGCGCTGGGAGAGCGCGATGAAATCCACCTGGTCGAGCGGCTGGTCCTGGTTGAAGCAGGAGAACACATAGCTTGTCTTGCCGGTCGCCGGGTCGACGTGCGGCTGCAGGCACTGCGCGCAGATCTCCTTCATCATGCATTGCATCGGCGAGTTGATCGAACCGATCGCCACGTGCCCGCGCTTGAGGTAGGGCGCGAGCACCGTGCGGCGCGCGGCGGCGACCGCCGCCATCATGCGGTCCGAACCGATGGCGATGATGCGGTCGGCGCTCGCGAAAGCGAGCGGCTGCGCGCCGAGGGCGCCGCTGGCGTAGGCCTGCATCGCCTGGACGATATTGCCGATGAAGGCGCGATCCTGCGGCCGCCGCGGCGCAAAGCCCGGCGCCTCGTCGCAGCACCAGACCACCACATCGGAGGCGGCCTCGATGTCCTCGACGCGATAGCGATCGCCGACGTGACGGTAGCCGGCGAAGTAGATGACCTTCGAGCCCGCGGCGCGCAGCGCGCGACCGATGGAGAAGAGCACGGCGTTGCCGAGCCCGCCCCCCGCCAGCACGACGGTCTCGCCGCTCGGTATCTCGGTCGGCGTGCCGGTCGGCCCCATCAGCACCACCGGCTCCCCCGGCTGCAGATAAGCGAGCAGATCCGCCGAGCCGCCCATCTCGAGCGCGATCACCGAGATAAGGCCCTTCGCGCGATCCACCCATGCCCCGGTGAGGGCCAAGCCTTCCATGGCGAGCGTGGTGCCTGGCACGCGCAACGCCAGGCGCTCGTAGTTCTGCAAGCGGTAGAACTGGCCGGGCTGGAAGCGCCGCGCGGCGACCGGCGCGCGCAGCACCACCTCGACGATTGTCGGCGTTAGCCGGCGTACCTCATGCACAACCGCGCGCAAGTCGCGATTGAGCCGCGTTAGGAACGCACCGTCGTCCTCAGCGCTCGCGGGAGAGCGCTGGCCCAATACGCGGCTTACGACCGGGTAACCCTGCTTGGCGCTGCCCATCGCTTTCACGACATTGCCGAAATAGGACGGGTGCAAGTCGCCGAAGAAGCTCATGAAGCGGCCATCCGCATAACGATGCAGCAGCACCTCGGGCCGCCTGGGCTTGGCCGTGTGG
>DASREB010000039.1:0-11375 GCA_035652275.1 Burkholderiales bacterium | reverse complement strand
TAGGCCGTCAGTTTGCAGGCCGGGCAGACGCGCGCGCGCTCGTCGGGCTTCAGCGCCGTCGGTGTGCCGCAGCGCCCGCAGTACTGATGCGTGCGGTCCCAGGCGACGAGCTGCAGCGCGCGGCCGGCAAGGGCGAAGTGGCTGTCGTCGAGCACCGTATAGAGGGCGCGCAGCCCGGTCCACGCGGTGCCGGCGGGCGCCTCGGCGCCCTCGGCGAGCTCCGCGGCCCAGCATTGCGTGCCGCCCAGACGCCCTAGATATAGGATCCGGAGGGCTCCCGCCCCCAGCCAATCGTGGCTTTTCTGCAACGCGCCTCTGAACGGAATTCGCGCCCACGCCGGCCGCGCCTTCACCCGCAGGTCGTCGCTCGGCGCCGCGAGCGGGCCCATCTCGACCGCCAGGTCGTCGCCGCGGAACACGAACCAGTGCGCCTCGTCGGGCGCGTCGCAGCTCACGGCGCTCTCGTATTGCGGCGGGCTGGAGAAGGGCAGCTCCATCGGATGCGCTGAGTATAATTTGCGCGTTCCGATGGATTCTTCCGTTACGGCCAAGGCTACCGACGCCGAGCTTGCCAATTCCATTCGCGCGCTCGCGATGGACGCGGTGGAGGCGGCGAAGTCGGGACACCCCGGCATGCCGATGGGCATGGCCGAGATCGCCGTGGCGCTCTGGAAGCGGCACCTGCGCCACAACCCGGCGAATCCCGCCTGGCCCGACCGCGACCGCTTCATCCTGTCGAACGGGCACGGCTCGATGCTGCTCTATAGCCTGCTCCACCTCACCGGCTACGACCTGCCGATCGGCGAGCTGGCCCGCTTCCGCCAGCTCGGCTCGAAGACGCCGGGGCATCCCGAGCGCGGCTGCGCGCCCGGCGTGGAAACGACCACCGGGCCGCTGGGACAGGGCATCTCCAATGCGGTCGGCATGGCGCTCGCCGAGCGGCTGCTCGCCGCGGAGTTCAACCGCCCCGGCCACACGATCGTCGACCACTACACCTACGTTTTCCTGGGCGACGGCTGCATGATGGAAGGCGTCTCCCACGAGTCTTGCTCGCTCGCCGGAACGCTCGGCCTGGGCAAGCTGATCGCCGTCTACGACGACAACGGCATCTCGATCGATTCCGACAAGGGCGAGATCAAGCAGTGGTTCACCGACGACGTGCGCGAGCGCTTTGAGTCCTACGGCTGGCAGGTGCTGGGGCCGATCGACGGGCATGACGTCGAGGCGGTCGACCGCGCGCTGAAGCGCGCCAAGCGCGAAAAGGCCCGCCCGACGCTCATCTGCGCGAAGACCACCATCGCCAAGGGCGCGCCGAACAAGGCGAACACCGGCGCCGCCCACGGCGCCGCGCTCGGGGCGCAGGAAGTCGCCGCCACGCGCCTTGCCATCGGCTGGCAGTACCCGGCGTTCGAAGTGCCGCGGCACGTCTACGACGGCTGGGACGCGCGCGAGGAAGGCAAGCGCGCCGAAAAGGCCTGGCGCCGGCGCTTCAGCGCCTACGAGAAGGCTTTTCCGGCGCAGGCGGCCGAGTTCAACCGCCGCATCGCGGGCGAGCTGCCTCAGGCTTTCGCCGCCACCGCCGAGCGGCTGCTGGCCGAGTTCAACCAGAAGGGCGAGGCGCTGGCGACCCGCCGCGCGTCGCAGCTCGCGCTCGATGCTTTGGTGCCCGCGCTGCCGGAGCTGATCGGCGGCTCGGCGGACCTGACGGGCTCGAACCTGACGATGGCGAAGACGTCCAAGGTCGTCGGACGCGAAGGTGGCGGCAACTACGTCTTCTACGGCGTGCGCGAGTTCGGCATGTGCGCGGTGATGAACGGCCTCGCGCTCCATGGCGGCTACATTCCCTATGGCGGCACGTTCCTCGTCTTCTCGGACTACGCGCGCAACGCCATCCGCCTCGCCGCGCTGATGGGTGCGCATGTCGTCTACGTCTTCACCCACGACTCCATCGGCCTTGGCGAGGACGGCCCGACCCACCAGCCGATCGAGCACGCCGCGAGCCTTCGCCTGATGCCGAACCTCGACGTCTGGCGCCCCGCCGATACCGTGGAGACGGCGGTCGCCTGGCGCGCCGCCGTCGAGCGCAAGAACGGCCCCAGCGCGCTGCTGTTGACGCGACAGAACGTACCGTTCTGCAAGCGCAGCGACGCTTCCGGGATCGAGCGCGGCGGTTACGTGCTCGCGGATGCGCCCGGAGCCCGCGCCACGGTCATCGCCACCGGTTCCGAGCTCGCCATTGCCCTCGAGGCGCAAAAACTGCTGGCGGCCGACGGCATTGCCGCCCGCGTCGTGTCCATGCCGTCGACCAGCGTGTTCGACCGCCAGGAGGCGAGCTACCGGAACGCCGTGCTCGGCGCGTTGCCCAAGGTAGCAGTGGAAGCCGGCGTCAGCGATTATTGGCGCAAGTACGTCGGGCTTGAAGGTGCCGTGATCGGCATCGATCGCTACGGCGAATCGGCCCCGGCGGCGGACCTGTTCAAACATTTCGGCTTCACCCCTGCCAAGGTGGCCGAAGCGGTAAGGAGCATCGTTACATGACCATCAAAGTTGCCATCAACGGCTTCGGGCGCATCGGCCGCATGGTGCTGCGCTCGCATTACGAAAGCGGCAAGAAGCATGGCTTGCAGTTCGTCGCCATCAACGACCTCGGCGACGCCGCGACCAATGCGCATCTCTTGAAGTACGACACCGCGCACGGCAAGTTCCCGGGCACGGTGCGCGTGGACGGCGAGAACCTGCTGGTGAATAACGACCGCATCCGCGTGGTCGCCGAGCGCGATCCCGCCAAGCTGCCCTGGAAGCAGCTCGGCGTGGATGTCGTCATGGAATGCACGGGCCTCTTCACCAGCAAGGCCAAGGCGAGCGCGCATCTGCAGGCCGGCGCACGCAAGGTGATCATCTCGGCGCCGGGAGAGAAGGACGTCGACCGCACGGTGGTGTTCGGCGTGAACCACAAGGCGCTAAAGGATTCCGACGCGGTCATCTCCAACGCCTCGTGCACCACCAACTGCCTGGCGCCGCTCGTCAAGGCGCTCGACGACCGCATCGGCGTGGTGTCGGGCCTGATGACGACCATCCACTCCTACACCAACGACCAGGTTCTGACCGACGTCTATCACAAGGACCTGCGCCGCGCGCGCTCGGCGACGCACAACCAGATCCCGACCAAAACCGGCGCCGCGGCCGCGGTCGGCCTGGTGTTGCCGCACTTGAATGGCAAGCTGGATGGCTTTTCGATCCGCGTGCCCACCATCAACGTCTCGCTCGTCGATCTGACCTTCGTGGCGAAGAAGAAGACCACCGTCGAGGAAGTGAACGCGGCCGTGAAGCAGGCCGCCGAGGGCGACCTGAAAGGCATCCTGGAATACAGCACCGAGCCGCTCGTTTCTTCCGACTTCAACCACAATCCGGCGAGCTCGATCTTCGACGCCACCATCACCAAGGTGTCCGACGGCACGCTCGTCAAGGTCTACTCGTGGTACGACAACGAGTGGGGCTTCTCCAACCGCATGCTGGATGTCGCGGTGGCCTTTGCCGAAGTCGGCGTTGCGCTAGCGAAGTAGTGTCGATGAAGTTCAAGCGCATGTCCGAGGTGGACCTGCGCGGCAAACGGGTATTCATCCGCGCGGATCTCAACGTGCCGGTCGAGGACGGGCGCGTCAGCGACGACACGCGCATCCGCGCCTCCCTGCCAGCGATCAAGTACGCGCTTGAGCAGGGCGCGGCCGTCATGGTCACCTCGCACCTCGGCCGTCCGACGGAGGGCGAGCTGAAGCCCGAGGACTCGCTCGCCCCGGTCGCCAGGCGGCTCGCGGAGCTGCTTGGGCGCGACGTGCCGCTGCTGGCGGACTGGGTCGACGGCGTGACCGTCAGACCGGGACAAGTCGTGCTGCTGGAGAACTGCCGGGTGAACAAAGGCGAGAAGAAGGACGATCCCGCGCTCGCCAGAAAAATTGCCGCGCTCTGCGACGTCTATGTGAACGACGCGTTCGGGACGGCGCACCGCGCCGAAGCGACGACGCACGCAGTCGCGCGCTACGCCAAGGTGGCGTGCGCCGGGCCGCTGATGGCCGCTGAGCTCGATGCGCTTGGCAAGGCGCTGGCGCAGCCGGCGCGACCGTTGATCGCAATCGTCGCAGGCTCGAAGGTGTCCACCAAGCTGACCATCCTTGACGCGCTGGCGAAGAAGGTCGACAGCCTGATCGTCGGTGGCGGCATCGCCAACACGTTCCTGCTGGCGGCCGGCAAGCCGATCGGCAAATCGCTCGCCGAGCCGGGCCTTGCAGCGGAAGCGAACAAGATCGCGAGGACGACCACCGTGCCGCTGCCGAGCGACGTGGTGGTTGGGCGCTCGCTCGAGGACAGCAAAGGCACCACCAAGCCGGTGGACGCCGTGGCGGCGGACGAGATGATCCTCGACATCGGCCCGAAGACTGCGCAGGAGCTTGCGGGTGCGCTCGCGCAGGCAGGCACCATCGTCTGGAACGGACCGGTCGGCGTGTTCGAGAACGAGGCCTTCGCCAAAGGCACCGAGACGCTGGCGCGCGCCATCGCCGGGTCGAAGGCCTACACCATCGCCGGCGGCGGCGACACGGTCGCGGCGATCAACAAGTTCGGCATTGCCGCGGACGTCGACTACATCTCGACCGCCGGTGGCGCATTCCTCGAATTCCTGGAGGGCAAGAAACTGCCGGCGGTCGCGGCGCTCGAAGCGCGCGCCGATGCTTAAACAGCTCAGCGTGCGCACGCCCGGGCAGGGCCTGCACGAGGTCACGCAGCAGGTGGCCGCGCTTGTGCGCCAAGCGGGTGTCGGCGATGGCCTGTGCACGCTCTTCATCCGCCACACCTCCGCGAGCCTCGTCATCCAGGAGAACGCCGATCCCACCGCGAAGCGCGACCTCGAGCGCTGGCTGAATCGACTCGTGCCCGAGGGCGATCCGTTCTATCAGCACGACACCGAAGGACCTGACGACATGCCGGCGCACATCAAGGCCGCGCTCACCGCCACGTCGCTTGCCATTCCCGTCGTGCAGGGCAAGCTCGGCCTTGGCACTTGGCAGGGCATTTACCTCTGGGAACATCGCCGCCGCGGCGGCGAGCGCGAGCTGATCGTGCATGTCGGCGCCTAACCGCTACACTTCGTAGCCCATGCTGCGATCGACGAAGATTGTCGCCACACTCGGGCCCTCGTCCTCCGAGCCGGCGGTGCTCGAGCGCATGATCCGCGCCGGCGTCGATGTGGTGCGGCTCAATTTCTCGCACGGCGTCGCCGCCGACCACGAACGGCGCGCCGCGCTGGTCAAGGAGATCGCCACCAAGACCGGCCGCACGGTGGCGATCCTGTGCGACCTGCAAGGCCCGAAGATCCGCGTCGGCAAGTTCAAGGAAGGAAGAGTCACGCTGGAGAAGGGCCAGACATTCGTGCTCGACGCCGCGGCCGAGATCGGCAACAGTGAGCGCGTCGGTCTCGACTACAAGGAGCTGCCGCAGGATGTCGACGCCGGATCGCTGCTGCTGCTCGACGACGGCAAAATCGTCCTCGAGGTGACCGACGTGCGCGGCAGCGAGGTGCATACCCGGGTGCGCCACGGCGGCGTGCTCTCGAACAACAAGGGCATCAATCGCCAGGGCGGCGGCTTGACTGCGCCGGCGCTCACCTCCAAGGACATGGAGGACATCAAGACCGCGTCGAAGATCCAGGCCGACTACCTCGCGGTCTCCTTTCCGAAGACCGGCGCGGACATGTACATGGCGCGCGAGCTGATGCGCGCGGCGGGCGGCAAGGCGTTCCTCATTGCCAAGATCGAGCGCGCCGAGGCGGTGGCGGAGAGCGCGCTCATCGACATCATGCGCGGCTCCGACGGCATCATGGTGGCGCGCGGCGATCTGGCGGTCGAAGTGGGCGATGCGGCGGTGCCGGCGCTGCAGAAGAAGATGATTCGCCTGGGACGCGAGCACAACAAGCTCACCATCACCGCCACGCAGATGATGGAATCGATGATCTCGAGCCCCGTGCCGACACGCGCCGAGGTGTCCGACGTCGCGAACGCGGTGCTCGACGGCACTGATGCGGTAATGCTCTCGGCCGAGACGGCGAGCGGCAAGTATCCGGTCGAGGTGATCGAGGCGATGGATCGCGTCTGCCGCGAGGCCGAGCAGACGCAGCCGCTGTCCCTCGACCAGGAATTCCTGAACCGCGTCTTCACGCGCGTCGACCAGTCGATCGCCATGGCCGCGCTCTTCACCGCGTACCACCTCAAGGTGAAATGCATCGCCTCGCTCACCGAATCGGGCTCGACCGCGCTGTGGATGAGCCGCCTGAACGCCGGCGTGCCGATCTACGCCCTCACCTCACAGACCAGTACGCGCTACCGCTGCGCGCTCCTGCGCGACGTATTTCCGCTGATGGTCAAGTACCTCGGGCACGACCGCGAGGAGCTGCTGCGCGAAGCCGAGAAGGTGCTGGTCGAGCAGAAAGTCGTCGCCGAGGGCGACATCATCGTGCTCACCATCGGCGAGCCGATCGGCAAGTCGGGCGGCACCAACACCATGAAGATCGTCAAAGTCGGGGAGGGCCTGAAACCATGACTGCCAGAGACATCCCAGCATCGCTCGCGTCGCGCTTCGTCGATCCCGAGAACCTGCCGTGGGAGAAAACGCGCTATCCCGGCATCGAGCAGAAGGTGCTGCTCGTCGATCAGAAGAGCGGTCTCTTCACGGCGCTGATGCGCATGGCGCCCGGCGCGCATCTGCCCGATCACGAGCACGTGAAGATCGAGCAGACCTACGTGCTCGAAGGCAGCCTGGTGTGCCCGGAAGGCGAGTGCCACCCCGGGCAGTTCGTCTGGCGGCCGGCGGGCAGCCGCCACGAGGCGTGGGGCGGCCCCAAAGGCGGCGTATTCCTCGCCATCTTCCAGGCGCCCAACAAGTTCTTCCAGGCCGACGGCGCGGTCACCGACTTCCTCGGCCGCGACTGGCAGCAGACCTGGGGGCACACCTCCCGCTAGTCAGTGCACCGGCAGCGGCAGCCCGGGAATCGTCAGCCGCTGGTCCATGCAGGAGATCTTGCCGCGCCCGCCGGCCGGCCCGCCGCTATTGACCTCGCCCGCGCTATTCGGCGAGTTGTCGCGCCGGTTGCCGTCGGAATTCGCCGTGCAGAAGAGCGAGCCCATCAGGAACGGGCTCGTCGGCAGCTCGAGGATGTGGTTATTGCCGAGCGCCGGATCGGCCGAGTTGCGCAAGCCGGCGGCGTTCACCGGGTTGCGGAACACTTCGGTGACGCGGCGATGCCTGGTCACCACGACGATCGCGTTGCGCTCGTTCGCCGAGTTCCAGATGTTCCCGGCACGATCGAGTGCGATGCCGTCGGTCCCCTCGAGCTGCGGATGCGCGACATAGATGTTGCTCATGCACAGCGTATCGGCCTTGAAGGTGCTGTCGCAGCCAGTCGGGCTCTGCAGCCGGCCCTGGCGGTCGAATCGCGCCCGCCAGATCGCGCCGCGCGCGGTGTCGGCGATGAAGAGATCGCCTTCGTGGTTGAACGCCACACCATTCGCGACCAGCGGCTGCGGATTGGCGGCTGCCGGCGGCGGCTGCAGCGTGCTGGCCTGACGGCCAACGCCCGCACCATTGGCCATGGGCTGCACGCGCAGCGCCTCGTCGCAGCGGTCGTAAGCGAGCGACGGATTCGCGTTTTCGCACACGCCGCCCGCAGGGCCGATGCGCCAGACGCGTCCCTGACCCGTGGTGCCGTCCCCGGTCCAGAGGTTGCCGTCGCGGTCGAACGCGATGCCATTGGTCCCCGGCACGCCGGTGGCGAAGGCGTCGGTGCTGGACAGCGGGCTCGTGAAGCCGCCGCTGCCGTTGGCGGTGAGCTTCCACACCACGCCGCCGAAGTTTGCATCGGCGACATAAAGGTTGCCGTAGGCGTCGAACGTGATGCCCGACGGATTGCATGCGCCGCTCGAGTTCGGGATCGAGCCGACCTGCACCAGCGTGGGGTGTGAGGTGGCAATGCGCCACACCGGGCACGGCGTTCCAGCGGCCGCTCTGCCGGTTGTGTAGAGATTGCCAGCCGCATCGCCGGTCAGGCCTTCGATCGCGAGCGGCGAGACGATCAGCGTTGTGAACGAAGCGTCGCGCGGGAGCTGCGCTGGCTCGTCGGCCGCGGCAAGGCCGAAATTAAGCGCGCAAAGGGCCGCTGCAATTGTTGCAGATCTCATCGGGATCCTCCTCCTCCGCGCCAACATTAGCACCGCGCGCCGCATTCCGTCTGCCCCGTTTCAGCGGCCCTCGTAGAGATCGCGTCCGGCCGCGAGCGCGCGGATCTTTCCGTCCGCGACGTTGCGCGGCAGCATCCAGAACCCGCAGTCGGGATGGATGTAGTCCACGCGCCCTTTGCCCAAAACCTTGTCGGCGCGCTCTATCGCGCGCGCGATATCGTCGGGCTTCTCGATCTCGGTGCGCTTGATGTCGATCACGCCGAGCCCGAAGCCGATGTCTCTGCGCAGCCCCTGGAACACCGCGAGCTCTTCGGTCGGGCGATGCGCCGTTTCCATCACGACGTGGTCGGCCTTGAGCGCGTTAAGGTAGTCGATCAGCTTTGCCCAGGTGCCCTTCTGGATCGATTGGCCGCCATAGTTGCCGAAGCACAGATGCACCGCAGCCTTCGCTTTCTTCGGCACCGCGCGCAGCACCTTGTTGATCGCCGCCGCGGCCCATTTCCATTCGTCCGGGTGGCCGGGCAGATTCGCTTCGTCAACCTGCACCACGTCGACATCCAGATGCTTCGCCTGCTCCGCGAGCACATCGGCGATGGCGTGCGCCAGTTTTTCGGCGTCCTTGTAATGCCGGTCGTGCAGCGTCTTCGCCAGCATGTGCGGACCCGTCAGCGTGAACTTGAGCGGCTTCGTGGCGAGCGCCTTGGCGCGCGCGCACGGCAGCTTCAGGTTGAGCGTGCCCGGCCCGATCGGCCCCTCGACCACCCCCGGCGGCCGCGTGCGAAAGCGCATGCCCGCGCCTTTGGAGTAGTCGAGCCACTCGGAGAACCCGATGTCCGCGCGCACGCCCGACATCGGCCGCACGAAGTACTCGATCATGCCGTTTGTTTCCGGATGGTTGACGTCGAAGCGGTAGAGCTCGCCGTCGCACACCAGGTCGATGCCGGCGCGCTCCTGCGTCGCAATGACGACGCGCGTCGCATCGACGAGCGCCTGCTCCGACGGCGCGCGCGCTAGCCAGTCGGGCAGCGGATACGAGCCGACCACCGTCGTCAGAATGCGCGCCATGGCGGGCGATAATAATCGACCCCATGCGTGACCTGCCGGCGCGTTTTGCCGACGTCGAGGAGCTCGAGGAGTACATGACGCGCCCGAGCGCCGCGCTCGAGCGCGAGCTGGCCGGGATCGACGAGATCCTGGTGCTCGGCGTCGGCGGCAAGATGGGGCCGACGCTCGCGCGCCTTGCGCGCCGTGTGGGCAAGCGCGTGATCGGCGTCGCCCGTTTCTCGGAGCGCGGCCTGCGCGACAAGCTCACCGGCTGGGGCATCGAATGCATCGCCTGCGATTTGCTCGAGCGCGCGAGCCTCGAGCGTCTGCCGCGCGTGAAGCTCGTGGTGTTCATGGCCGGCCACAAGTTCGGCGCCGCCGGGAATCCTTCGATCACCTGGGCGATGAACGTCAATGTGCCCTTCATGGTGGCGGAAACGTTCCGCGATTCGCGCATCATCGCGTTCTCCACCGCCTGCGTGTATCCGTACGCGCCGGTGACGGGCCGCGGCGCCGATGAATCCGTTCCCACCACGCCGCCGGCCGGCGATTACGCAAACTCATGCGTCGGCCGCGAGCAGGCGTTTCTGTATGGCTCCCAGCGCTACGGCACGCCCGGCCGTCTCATGCGGCTCGAGTACGCGATCGACATGCGCTACGGCGTGCTGCATGACGTCGCGGCCAAGGTGTTCGCCAACCAGCCAGTCGACGTCAACATGGGCCATGTCAACGTGCTCTGGCAGGGTGATGCCAACGAGCAGGCCTTGCGGCTGCTCGCCCACTGCACCACACCGACGTCGCCGATCAACGTAAGCGGAGCCGAGGTGCTGAGCGTGCGCTCGCTCGCCGCCGAATTCGGCAAGCGGTTCGGCAAGAAGCCGATCGTCACCGGCACGGAAGCGCCCACCGCCTGGCTCGTTGACACGCGCGAGGCGCAGCGGCTTCTCGGCGCGCCGCACGTGCCGCTCTCGGCGATGCTCGACTGGCAGGCCGACTGGATCGCGCGCGGCATGCCGGACCTCGGCAAGCCGACCCACTTCGAGACGCGTGACGGCAAGTACTGAGCATCCGCTCGGCCCACAGCACATCGCCGGCTGCTTCGCGCTATCGCGAGCGGCCCGATGGAACCAGAACGAAGTGGATTGGCGGTTGATGCTCGACATCGGGTACGGCTGGGGCATTTCGCTCGCCGACGACACCCTGATCGCGACGACGCTCGTCCTGCCGTACGGCAGCTTCGCCTGGATCAGCATGGTGCTCGTGCATCCTGCGCATCGCCGGCAGGGGCACGCGTCGCGCTTGCTGCAAAGAGCGATCGCCGAGCTGCGTGCAAAAGGTCTGGCTGCCGTGTTGGACGCGACGCCGGCCGGCCGCGAGGTCTACCGGCAGGAAGGATTCCGCGACACGTGGAGCTTCAGGCGCTTCCACAAATCGGTTGCTCCCCAGACAAGGCAGGTGGCGCGAAGCGCGGGCGGGGTTGGAACGCGGTCTGTCGCCGATTTCGGCTTGGATCGCGAGGCGTTCGGCGCCGATCGCAGTGGCCTGCTGCGAGCGTTGCAAGAGCGGCTGCCGCAGGCGGCGTTCGCGCAGCCGAATGGATTTGTGCTCGGCCGGGACGGCCGTGAGGCGCAACAGATAGGCCCGCTCGTCGCGCGTGACGAGCAAACGGCGATGGAGTTGCTGCAAGGGGCGCTGGCGGTGGTGCCAGCGCCGCTCTATGCAGACGTCGTCGATCACGCGCCAGCGCTGCAGCAGTGGCTGCAAGCAAACGGCTTCGTTTTCCAGCGACCCTTCACCCGCATGGTGCTTGGTGGCGAACGCGCGCCGGGAAACGAAAAGCTCGTTTACTTAGTGGCCGGGCCCGAACTGGGCTAGGCCGAGGTCGGCGAGCAGCACCTGCGCGGCGTTGTAGCCCGGCAGCCCGGTGATGTTGCCGCCGGGATGGCACGAGGAGCCGCAGAGATAAAGGCCCTCGAGCGGCGTGCGGTACTGGCCCGCGCCGCGGAACGGCCGGTCATAGCCGACCTGGCCGCCGGCGAAGGAGCCGACCAGCAGATCGCCGCCGCGCATGTTGGGCAGCTCGCGCTCGGTATCGAGCGGGCTGCGCGC
>DASREB010000038.1:0-6412 GCA_035652275.1 Burkholderiales bacterium | reverse complement strand
CACGCGCAGCCGCTGCACGCCGTGCACGCGGAGCTCGTCATCGACCACCGCCATTGGATCGCGTCCCATCTTGCAGGTTCCGACCGGGTGGAAGATGGTGGTGCCGAGCTCGCCCGCGGCGCGCGCCAATTCATTGTCATTCGCAATGCTGCCGCCGGGCTGATACTCCTGCGGCGCGTACTTCGCGAGCGGCGCCGCCGCCATGATGCGGCGGGTGAAGCGCATCGCGGCGACCGCGATACGGCGGTCCTCCTCAGTCGAAAGATAGTTAAGCCGTATCTCCGGATAGACCGCGGCATCCGGCGCCTTGATGCGCACCCAGCCGCGCGAGCTCGGCCGCAGGTTGCACACGGCGGGCGTGATCGCCGGGAAGCTGTGCAGCGGGTCGCCGAACTTGTCGAGCGAGAGCGGCTGCACATGCCATTCGATGTTGGCGCTCGGCTGCGCATCGTCGCTGCGCGCGAATGCGCCCATCTGCGAGGGCGGCATCGTCAGCGGTCCGGTGCGCAGCGCGAAGTACTCGGCCGCCATCGCCGCCTTGCCGAACCAGCTGTTCGCCACCGTGTTCAATGTGCGGGCGTCCTTCACCTTGTACTGCATGCGGATCTGCAGATGATCGTGCAGGTTCTCGCCAACTCCCGGCAGCTCATGCGCAAGCGCAATGCCGTGCCGCTGTAGCAGCGGCCCGGGGCCGATTCCGGAGAGCTGCAAGAGCTGTGGGGAGCCGATGGCGCCGGCCGCGAGCACGGTCTCGCGTTGCGCCCGAGCGAACAGCGCTTCGCCGGCGCGCTTGAATTCGACGCCTTCCGCATGGCGGCCGGCCAGGCGCACGCGCGTGGCGTAAGCGTCGGTCAGCACGGTGAGGTTGCGCCGCTTGAGCGCCGGCCGCAGAAAAGCGTTGGTCGCGCTCCAGCGCCGGCCGCGCTTCTGGTTCATCTGGAAGTAGGCGCAGCCGGAGTTGTCGCCGTTGTTGAACACCTCGATCGACGGGATGCCGCATGCCGCCGCGGCTTCGCGCCAGGCATCGAGGATCTGCCATTGCACGCGCGGGTTTTCGATGCGCACCTCGCCGCCCGCGCCGTAGCCGTCTGCTGCGCCATGCTCGTAGTCCTCGAGCGCGCGGAAGATGGGCAGCACGTCATCCCAGCCCCAGCCGCGGTTGCCAAGAGACGCCCAGTAGTCCCAGTCGCTGCGCTGCCCGCGCATATAGATCATGGCGTTAATCGAAGAGCAGCCGCCGAGGACGCGGCCGCGCGCGTAGTGGATCGAGCGGCCGGCAAGGTGCTCGTCGGGCTCGGTGCGGTAGCACCAGTCCGTGCGCGGGTTGGCGATGGTGTAGAGGTAGCCGACCGGGATCGGGATCCAGAAATAGTTATCGCGTCCTCCAGCCTCAAGCAGCAGAACACGGGTCTCGGGATCGCGCGAGAGGCGGTTGGCGAGCAGGCAGCCGGCGCTGCCGGCGCCGACGATGACATAGTCGTACCTGCCGATCTCGCGCACCAGCGTATTCTCTACGCGAATGACCGAAGCCGAGGAATTGCGGCAGGCGCTCGAAGCGCTGCGCGCGGCGCATTTCGACGCCGGCGGCAGCGCCTGCGACTATGCCGGACTCGGCGCCTCTCGCGAGAAGCAGCGTCTCGCCGAGACGCTCGCCGCGCTCGGGAGCTTCGATCCGAAGCGTGTGCTGATCGCGGCGCAGACGGCATTCTGGCTGAATGTGTTCAACGCCATCGTGGTGCGCGATGCGCCGGAGCTCGCCCGGGCGCACGGCCCGCGCGAGGTGGAGCGCTTCTTCGAGAGCGCTCGCGCCAGCATCGGCGCTCGCACCTACTCGCTCGACGAGATCGAGCATGGCCTGCTGCGCGGCAACGTGCCGAAGTTCGGCGGCATGCGGGCGCCGCTACGTCAGGACGATCCGCGCCGCGCCTATACGCCGCTCGCCTACGACGAGCGCATGCACTTCGGGCTGTACTGCGCGTGCCGCTCGTCGCCGCCGCTACGCGCGTTCAGCGCCGGCATGCTCGATCTGCAGCTCGAGCAGGCGACGGCCGAATACCTGCGCCGCGAGGTGCGCGTCGATGAGCGGGGCGCTCGTGTCATCCTGCCGCGACAGTTCTACTGGTACGCGGCTGACTTCGGCGGCGAGCGCGATGCGCTCGCTTTCGCGCTCGCGCGGCTCGATGAGGAGACCGCCGACCTGGTCGACCGGCGGCGCGGCAAGGTGAAGGTGCGCTACGCGGAATTCGACTGGCGGCTGAACGAGCGCCGCCAGGTGTAGAGCCGGTCGAGCAGCGGCGTGATGCGGTAGCCGCCGGCCGCGGCCTTCGCTTCGGTGGCGGCGGCGTCGTAGCGCAGGCGCAGAAACTCGATGCTCCACGCGCTGCTGTCGAAGATCGCGCACTCGGCGAGCCGCGAGCTGTTCTTGCGCTGCGCGTCGACCGAGCCCATGTTGACGAAGTACAGGCGCTCGCGCGAAAGCGGGCTCTCGAGCGGCTGCTCGATGGCGCTGCCGGCCTCGTCCACCTGGTACACCTTCTGGAAGTGGCTGTGGCCGAAGAAGCAGATGCGCGCGCCGGGGAAGTCGGCACGCAGCAAGCGGGCGTTGGCGGCGATGATTTCCGGCGTGCGCATGTAGAGCTGCACGTCGCGCACGCCACCGTGCACGAGCGCGATCTCGCCGTCGACCAGCAGGCGCTCGGGCAGGGTGCAGAGCCAGGCGGCCGTGTCGCGCGCGAGCGCGCGGCGCGTGCGGGCGAGCGCATAGCGTGCCTTGTTGGCGCAGCGCTCGAAGCCCAGCCGTCGCGTGGCGATCAGGTCGTGGTTGCCGAGGATCACGCGAGCACCGCGCCGGGCAAGCAGCGCCGCGCAGGCATCGGCGTCCGCGTTGTAGCCGACCACGTCGCCCACGCAGAGCAGCTGGCGCACGCCGCGCTGATCGAGCGCCGCCAGCACCGCGCGCAGCGCCTCGAGGTTGCCGTGAATGTCGCCTAGGATGCCGTAGAGAGCCATCGGCTGAGGAGCCGCCGTGTCACGCGCGGCACGGCGCGCGCCTTGCGTATGTAGCGCTGCACGAACGGACGGGGATCGGTCCAGGAGAAAAGGTCGTAGACCTTGGGGCGCTCGAGCAACGACGCAAGGTAGCGGGCGAGCGTGATTTCGCGGCGCGCCGCCGCTTCGCGGTATGCGAACCAGTCGAGGCGCGGGCAGAGCCAGCGGTAGACGCTGCCGGCCGTTGCGCGCTCGGGACGCTCGCCGCGCCTGAGATAGCGATAGGCGATCGCCGGGAGGTTCACGCCGTTCTTCGCACCGAGGTAGTGCCAGAGGTTGTAGCGCGCGTTGATCTCCAGCAGATGAAAGCGGCCGGCACGATCGCGCTTCAGGTCCATCTTGAACACGCCCTTGAGTTCAAGCCGTTCGGCGATCTCGCGACCGACGCGCTCCAGGTCCGGATTGGGGACGAGCTCGATAAAGCTCGATTCGCCGACGAGCGCCGGATAGGTGCGCAGTTTGCGTCCCGTAAAGCTGGCGAGCATCGTTCCGTCGCGCGCCGCGAAGCCGTGGAAGGACCAGAGCTCGCGGTCGTCGCCGTCGATGTATTCCTGGAAGGCGAGCTCTTCCCCGTAGCGCGCGACGAGCGGATGGGCGATGGCGGCGCGGCCGGAAGGGAAGCGGCGTGCCTTGGCACCGGCGCCCATCAAGTCGCGGTGGACCGCGGCGTTCTCCCACCCGGCCTTGGAGCGTGGCTTTACGATGACAGGACCGTCGTGCTGTGCGAGCTCGCTGAATTCGAGCGCTCGCGGCACCGGCAGTCGGCGTGCCCGGGTGAGCGTCTGGAAGCGATCCTTGTCGAGCAGTGCTGCCGCGGTGGACGGCTCGTTCAACAGGAACGCGAACCAGCGTTCGAGCGGCTGGCGTTGCGCGTGCACCAGCGCGAGCATGTCGTCGTCGCCGTAGAAGAGCGGCATCCGCTCGCCGGCCTCAGCGTAAGCACGCTCGCCGGCGCTCATCAGCGCATCGAGCAGTTCGGTGCGGCGCCCGGGCGGTGGCAGCACGAGGCCGCGGGTGCAAAAGCGCGAAGCGAACGCCGGGTTGTCGCGTTCGGCCGAGGCCACGATCACCGGTATGCGCGCGAGGCCGAGGGCGCGCACCAGGTTGAGGCCGCCAAGGAGCAGCGCCGGCGGCGTCATGGGAGCAGCTTGGGTGGCGGCGCGCCGACGAGGCGGGCTTTCCACGACGGCAACCAGACGCGCCGCAGGCGATAGGCGAGCGCGCCGAGCGTCGGGCGGAAAATGCGCACTGCCTGCGTGTCGCGATAGCCGGTGGCGAGCTCGTCTTTGTAGCGATGCTCGCCGCGCAGGAAGTCGAAGACATCGTTGCCTTCGCCGATCGCGTGCTCGAGCGCATAGCCGAGCAGCGCCTTGCCCGGGTTGAGCTTCGCCCGCGCCGGGTCAAAGCCCGCCTGCATCAGGTAGACGCGATTGCGAAAGCGATAGCAGTACGTCATCGCGGCCATGTCGCCATCGAGCTCGAGGCAATAAAGGCGCAGCCAGCCGCGCGGCAGCAATGCCTTCATGATGCCGCGGTGGAACTCGAGATACTGCGGCGTGGCGAAGGAATCGCTGCCGCCCGCCTCGCGCCAGCGGCGCCGATGTAGCTCGGCGAGCCGGTCGACCGCGCTGTCGAGCGCCGCGGCGTCGTGCCAGACGAAAAAGCGCAGGCCGTGGCCGCTCTCGATCTTGCGGCGTGCACTTTTCAGGCGTGTGCGCTTGTCGGAGCGCAGCGAGCTCAGGAATTGCGGCCAGGAGCGCGGCAGGTCGATATAGGCGATGCGCTCGGAGACGCTGGCGAGCGGCTCGCGGCGCGCCGCCACCGCGGCGTGCTCGAGCGCCCGCGGCAGGCTCGAGCGCGGAGCGATATCGGTGAGGATCAGCGCGTCGGCGTCGGATACATGGAGCGCGGCTTCGGCGAGGCGGCGCGCCACGGCATCCTCGCGGCCGCGCGCGATTACCGGTCCGAGATCATCGGGGTGCGTGTCGGCGCCGCTGCCGACGAAGCGCAGCAGGCGCACGCGCACGCCGAGCACGCGGATCGTCTGAATGTAGAGCGCGAGGATGCCGAGCGCCTGGCCATGCTCGAGCGCGACCAGTACGCGCAGCGGCTGTCCTGCGCCATACACCTGCCACCACTGGTATTGCCATACCCACGAGTTGAAGATGCTCGCGGCCTCGGCCTCATCGTGAATGCGGTTCCAGTCCGGCGCGAGGCGTGCAAAGTCCTCGACGCTGGTGATGAATTGCACCGCGATTTCGCCGCTCGCATGCGGCCGCACCGGCAGGAAATGAAAAGCGGAATCCGTGTTGCGCACCCGGCTCCTTTGCACCTCGCTTGCAGGATCGCAAAAAAGCCGGAGCGGCACGATGCGCCGGGGAGCATGGGGGCCGTGCTGACCGAGTCATGCTGATCGGCTGCGCTGGCGGGAATATTGCCCGCTAAGCTAGGCGCTTTTGGCGAGGCGCCATGGCCCACGAGAACCTGCCGCGCATCGGCGTCGACCTCGGCGGCACGAACGCGCAAATTACTTCGCAGACGTTCGCCGACATTCGGAATTTGCGCGTAAGGCATTGACGCTGTAACGATCCTCTACGCCGACGAACAAAAGCGAACGTCGGCGCGACACTAAATAGCCGTGTAGCTAGGTGTGTAGCCAGTCGCGGCACACCAGTTCCAGCTACACATTTCGGAGGGATCGTGAAGCTGAGAGAGACAAAGCTGAAGGAGTTGCTGAAGCGCGGCGAGCCGATCGCCGGTAAGTCGGATGGTGGAGGTCTCACGTTTACGTTGTCAGCGGCTGGCACGGCATCTTGGGTATTCCGATACCGCAACGCCGGCAAGCAGCGCGAAATGACTCTTGGGAACTATCCCGACATGCCGCTCGAGAAGGCGCGCGAGGCTGCACGCGCGGCGCGCGTGATGGTCGACCTCGGGAAGGACGTGGCCGGGGAGAAAAGGAGGGCCAAGGCCGAGGCAGCCGCGGCGCGCACCTTTCGCGAAGTCGCGGAGGAGTACCTCGAGAAGCGCAAGAGCATCGCGCCCAGAACGCGGAAAGACACGGAGCGCTATCTAGCAAAGGACATCTATCCGGCGTTTGGCAACATCGCCATCGGCGATGTCACCGTGGACGAGATTCGCGTACTGGTGAAGCGCATCGCAGCCAGGTCACAGAGCGTTGCGCGCCGCGCTTTCGAGATCATCTCTGTCATCTTCGCTCACGCGGTCGGCGATGGAGCACTGGATCGCAATCCGGCGGCCGATTTGAGGGTGTCCGCGCTCGTGGGCGAGCCGCAGCCGCGACGCCCGCGGCTGAAGCTGGAGCGTGACGAGCTTGCCGTACTGCTGCCCTCGATCGAGCGCT
>DASREB010000037.1:0-16866 GCA_035652275.1 Burkholderiales bacterium | reverse complement strand
GACGCTCGCGGCTCTTCGCCGTGTCGACCACGAAGCGCACGTGCCTGCCGCGGCCGCATTCCTCGATCGGATCGCGCACCGTGAATTCGAACGTCACGCGCCGCCGGTCGACCTCGACGATCTTCACGTCGATCGTGACCTCGAGGCCAAGCGGCGTCGCGGCGAGATGGTCGATCGAGACATGCGCGCCGACCGAGTCCTCGCCCGCATCGAGATGCTGCAGCAGGAAATCGCGACAGGTGTATTCGACGTCGCTCACCATGCGGGGCGTGGCGTACACCATGCCCTCCTTGCCCATGAAGCCGATGCAGCGGCTCTCGTCCACGGTCACTTCGCGCCGCGACGCCAGGCCGACGGCGAGGCTCGCCTTCATGGCGCCTTGTATCCCGCGCGCTCGATCGCTCGCTTGAATTCGGCCGGCCCGGCTTTCGCCGGATCGTAGGTGACGCGCGCGAGCGCCTCCTCCAGCGAAACATCGACACTCGCGACGCCCGCCACGCCGGAGAGCATGCGCGTCACGCTCTTCACGCAGCCCTCGCAATCCATGCCTTCGACCCGCAGTTCGACGGTTTGCATTTGCAACGATTGTATTGCGGCTGACCTAACATGGAGCATGGCCACCGATCCGGTCTGCGGCATGCGCGTCGACCCCGCCAAGCCGGGCGCCACCGCGGTGCACGCCGGTACGACGTATTACTTTTGCTGTGCGCACTGCGCGGCGCGCTTTCGCGCGGCGCCCGACACCTATTTGCAGCCGGCCACCGATCCGGTGTGCGGCATGCAGGTCGAGCCGGCGAACGCAGCGGCCGAAATCGAGCACGCCGGCCGCACCTATTACTTCTGCAGTAAGCACTGCGCAGCCAAGTTCAACGCCGATCCGGCGAAATACGCCGGCGAGCCGGCGCCCGCGGCTGCCGCAACGCACGGGGGCAAGTACACGTGTCCGATGCATCCGGAGATCGTGCGCGACGGCCCCGGCTCGTGTCCGAAGTGCGGCATGGCGCTTGTGCCGATGGCGGGCGCCGCGGAAGAGGAAAATCCCGAGCTCGTCGACCATACGCGTCGCTTCTGGATCAGCGCGGGGTTCAGTGTCCCGCTCGTTTTCATCGCCATGGCGCCGATGCTCGGCATCGAGCATCCGCTTGGTCTCGCGCCAACCGTGCGCGGCTATGTGGAGCTGCTGCTCGCCACACCGGTGGTGCTATGGGGCGGCCGGCCGTTCTTCAACAAGTTCTGGCTCTCGCTCGTGTACCGCAGCCCGAATATGTACACGCTGATCGGCCTCGGGGTCGGACTTGCGTACGTCTATAGCCTGGTGGCGGTGCTGGCGCCGGGTGTCTTCCCCCCGGAGGTGCGCGAGCACGGTGGCAGCGTCGGCACCTACTTCGAGGCAGCGGCGGTGATCGTCACGCTCATCATGCTCGGCGAAGTGCTGCAGCTGCGGGCGATCGGCAGAACCAGCCAGGCAGTGCGGGCGCTGCTCGAGCTCGCACCGAGCACCGCGCTGCGTCTCGAGACGGACGGCCGCGAGGTCGAAGTGCCGCTCGCCGAAGTGCACGTCGGCGATCGGCTGCGAGTGCGACCGGGCGAAAAGGTGCCAGTCGACGGCACCTGCATCGAAGGTTCGTCGAATGTGGACGAGTCGATGGTGACGGGCGAATCGATCCCCGTGCCCAAAAAGCCCGGCGAGCGCGTAACCGGCGGGACCATCAACGGCAGCGGTACGCTCGTGATCCGTGCCGAGCGCGTCGGCGCCGACACGCTGCTTGCGCGCATCGTGCATATGGTCGGCGAGGCGCAGCGCAGCCGTGCGCCGGTGCAGCGCCTTGCGGACTCGGTCGCCGCCTATTTCGTCCAGACCGTGATCGGCATCGCCGTGCTCACAGCGATCGTCTGGTGGTGGACCGGCCCGGCGCCGACCTACGCCCTGGTCAACGCCGTGGCGGTGCTGATCATCGCCTGCCCCTGCGCGCTCGGGCTCGCCACACCGATCTCGATCACCGTGGCAGTGGGTCAGGGCGCGCTGAACGGAATTCTCTTCCGCAATGCCGAGGCGGTGGAGAAGTTGCGCGAGGTGGATACGCTCGTCGTCGACAAGACCGGCACGCTGACTTTGGGACGGCCGCGGCTCACCGACGTGATGGTCGCGGGCGCGGATGAGCGCGAAGCGCTCGGGCTCATCGCCAGCCTCGAGCGCGCGAGCGAGCATCCACTCGCGCAGGCGATCGTCGAAGGCGCTGAGGAGCGCGGCGTCGCTTTGCAGCCGGTCGCCAACTTCGAGTCAATCACCGGCCAGGGCGTGCGCGGCGTCGTCGGCGGGCGGCGCGTCGCGCTCGGCAGCAGTGGCTTCATGCGGAACGTGCCCGAGGGCCTGGCGGCGAAAGCCGAGGCGTTGCGCGCGCAAGGCAAGACGGCGCTCTTCGCCAGCATCGATGATCGCGTTGCAGCGGTCATCGCCGTGGCCGATCCGATTAAAGAGACGACGGCCGAGGCGGTGACGTCACTACAGGCGCAGGGCGTGCGCATCGTGATGCTCTCGGGCGATGCGCGCACTACCGCCGAGGCAGTGGCCCGGCAACTCGGCATCGAAGAGGCGCTCGGCGAGGTGCTGCCTCAGCAAAAGCTCGAGAAAGTAAAAACGCTTCAGGCGCAGGGCCGCGTCGTCGCCATGGCGGGCGACGGCATCAACGATGCCCCGGCGCTCGCGCAGGCACACGTCGGCATCGCCATGGGCACGGGCACCGATGTCGCGATCGAAAGCGCGGGCGTGACGCTCGTGAAGGGCGACTTGCGCGCGATCGCCAAAGCAATTCGCCTCTCGCGCGCCACCATGCGTAACGTGAAGCAGAACCTGTTCTTCGCGTTCGTCTATAACGCGCTCGGCGTGCCGATCGCCGCGGGTGTACTTTATCCGTTCTTCGGCGTGCTGCTCTCGCCGATCTTCGCCGGCGCGGCGATGGCGCTGAGCTCGGTGTCGGTGGTGACAAACGCCCTGCGCTTGCGGCGCGTGAAGCTCTGAGCTACTTGACCAGCAGCACCGGCACGTCGGAAATGTTCAACACCTTGTTCGCGCACGAGCCGATCCAGCGCGACGGCGTGCCGATGGCGATGATGTCGCAGCCGGACTTTTTCGCGTGCTTGACGATGGTATCGGCGGGATCGCCCACCAGCATGCGCTGCTCGTAGGCGAGGCCCGAGCGATCGAGCAGCTTCTTCGCTTCCGCGAGCGCCTTATCGCCTTCTTCTTCGTAATAGCGCTGGATGCCCGCCTTGCCGATCGTGGTGCCGAGTCCGGGAAGCTGTGGCACCGGCAAGTGCACGTGAACCAGCTCGATCTCGGGCTTGGTGCGGTACCAGTCGGCGTGGTCGATCACGCACTTCACCGCGTCGAGCGCGTGAGCCGAGCCATCGACAGCAATGAGGATCTTCATGGTGCGCGCATTCTACGCGGCACGGCGTGCTAGGCTCGTCGCATGTTCAAGCACATTCTGCTGCCGACCGACGGGTCGGCGCTCGCCGCGAAAGGCGTCAAGACCGGCGTGCGGCTGGCAAAGGCGCTCGGCGCGCGAGTCACGGGTGTTTACGTGATCGAGCCATACCTGCCGCCGATCATGCCCGAGACCGCGGTGATGGCCGGTGCGGCCCTGGACCCGGGCGATTACGACAAGGCGACCAAAGGCCACGCCGCCAAGACGCTCGCCCGCCTGGAAAGCGACGCGCGCGGCGCGCAGGTGCGCTGCGCGACGCAGTCGGTCAGCGCGGCGCAGCCATGGCAGGGAATCCTCAAAGTGGCTCGCGCCAGAGGCTGCGACGCCATCGTCATCGCCTCGCACGGCCGCGGCGGCCTTGGCGGCCTGATCCTCGGCAGCCAGACGGCCCGCGTGCTCGCGCACTCGAAAATCCCGGTGCTGGTTATCCGCTAGAGGTGTCGTCGCGGCGAGTGAAGCGGATGCCGGTCGACTTCAGGATCGCGATTGCGCTCCACAGGTCGCCGCGCTGTACCGCCATGCCGCGCAGTTCGACTCTGCTCTTGGTGATGAATGCATGCGCGCCGCGGGCGAAACGGCCTTCCAGAAGCTCGCCGGCGGCAAGCGGCGCCGGCACCTCGGAATGCGCATCGCGAACGTAGATCGTAGATCGGTACCAGGCTGGACAGGGCGCGCGCCACGTCATTCAGGATGGCCTGCATGGCCGCGGGCTGGCGGGGGTCCGAGAGATGCCCGCTGACACGCGAGTACACCACCGCGCAGGCGGTCGGCAAGCCGACGGATTGGGTGCGCCGCTGGACGCTGCATCGTCTCCTCCGCGCTGCGCTAAATGGGCGCGAATGCAGGCACTTTCAACCCCGCTTTGATACGGGCAATGGCGTCCCAATATAACCCCAGGTGAAGTACAAGGACTACTACAAGATTCTCGGCGTCGAACGCAGCGCGACCGACGAGGAGATCAAGAAGGCATACCGCAAGCTCGCGCGCAAGTACCACCCGGACGTCTCCAAGGAGCAGAACGCCAAGGAGAAATTTCAGGACGTGTCCGAGGCTTACGAGACCCTGCGCGACAAGGAAAAGCGCGCCGCCTACGACAGCCTCGGCAGCCATCGCCCGGGGCAGGACTTCCGCCCGCCGCCGGACTGGTTCGACCGCTTCGGCTCCGGCCGCGCTGAAGACCTGCGCGACATCGACCTCTCGGACCTCTTCGAGCAGATGGGTATTTTCGGCCGCGCCGGGACGCGCCGCGGCGGTTTCGGCCGCAACGTGCCGGTCCCCGGCGAGGATTACGAAGCCCCGGTGCGCATCACGCTCGAAGAAGCGGCCCGCGGCACCGAGCGCGATTTCCAGATCGACGGCAAAAGCCTGCGCGCGCGCATCCCGAAGGGCGCGGTCGACGGCCAGCGGCTGCGCCTGCGCGGCAAGGGCGGGCCCGGCATGAACGGCGGGCCGGCGGGAGACATCTATCTGCAGATCGCGCTCGAGCCGCATCCGCTGTTTCGCACGCGAGGCCACGACCTGGAAATCGAATTGCCGCTCACGCCGTGGGAGGCGGCGCTCGGCGCCGAGGTCGACGTGCCGACGCTCGACGGTCGCGTGACGATGAAGGTTCCAGCAGGGTCGAAAGGCGGACAGAAGCTGCGCCTCGCAGGCAAGGGCCTGCCGAAGCCCGGCGGCGGCGCCGGCGACCTCTATGCCGTGCTCGAGATCGTGGTGCCGGGAACGCTGACCGAGCGCGAGAAAAAGCTCTACGAAGAGCTGCGCGCCGCCTCGCGCTTCGATCCGCGTGCGCATTTCAGCCGTTGAGCCCGCGCACCCGGAACGCCAATTGCTAGCTGTCCGTCGTTCGACGACGGAGACTGCAATGCCGCTCACGGATAAACAGGCCAAGGAGCTACACAGCATGGTGGAGGCACGCCGCAACGCCGTGCTCGCGGAGTTGCGCCAGGATGCGGCGCGCGCGCGCGAGCAGCCTTATGCGGAGCATGCGGGCCCGGCGCCGGATGCGGGCGACGAGTCGGTGGCGACCCTGATCGCCGATCTCGAGCAGGCCGATATGACGCGCGACCTCGACGAATTCCGCGCGCTGGAAGCGGCGCGCGATCGTATCCAGCACGGCGGCTACGGCGAATGCATCGACTGCGGCAACGACATCGGCTACGAGCGCCTGAAGGCGTTCCCCTCAGCGCTGCGCTGCGTGCGCTGCCAGGACCGGCACGAAAAGACCTACGGCGGCAATCCGAAGCCGAGCCTGTAAGGCTTAAGGCGCGAAAACCAGGAAGTACTGGTTGTCGAGGAAGCTGTATTCCTCGGCGAGGTGATAGCCCGCGGCATCGAGCTCGGCCTTGACGCGCTCGGACGCAACGCGCGCGCGCGGCGGCGGGCCCATTTCGGCGTCGAGCGTGAAGTCGATGATGGCGACGCGTCCACCGGGCTTGAGACGGCTCTTCAGCTTTGCGAAATAAGCGCGGCGGTCATCGATGTGATGGTAAACATCGACGAGCAGCGCGAGATCGACCGCCTCGGGCAGGCGCGCATCGTCGAGCGACGACTGCACCACGCGGACATTGGCGAGCTTCTCGCGCCGGGCGCGCTCGCCGAGGTGCTTCACCATGTCGGGCTCGAGGTCGGCGGCGTAGACCGTCGCCTTCGGCAGCATGCGCGCGAGGCGCACAGTGAAGTAGCCGGTGCCGGCACCGATGTCGGCAACCACCGCGTCGGGTTTGAGCGCGAGCGTTTCGATCACCTCATGCGGCTTCTGCCAGGCGTCGCGGCGGGGATCGTCAAAGATCGGGGTCCAGCGAGCGGCGTCGCCGAACTGATGCTGGTGCGTCGCCGGCGCCTGCGCCCACGCCAGCGTGGCGACAGCCAATAGCGCAAGTGTTGGTGTTAGTCTCACGGCGCTGTGGAACCCCCTGTCCGCCGGCCCTGGTCGCTGCACCTCGCGAACCTCGCACGCGCGGCGTTCTGGCTGGCGTTGCTCGTGATTGTACTCATGCAGCTTTTTGGCGGCCGTGGCATAGATCGCAGCCGCGCCGCTTTGCTCGGCAAGTTCGAAGAGGAGCGCAAGTCGCGCGTCATCGCCATGATCCATCGTCAGGAGAGCGCAAGCTTTCTCGGCGTGCCGGTGGCGGGCTCGATCAGCATCGACGACTCGGAAGCGGTGCTGCGCGCGATCCGCTTCACGCCGCCCGAGCAGCCGATCGATGTCATCCTGCACACGCCCGGCGGCCTGGTGCTCGCCGCGGAGCAGATCGCCAAGGCGCTGGTCGAGCACAAAGGCAAGGTGACGGTGTTCGTACCGCACTATGCGATGAGCGGCGGCACGCTCATCGCTCTCGCCGCGGACGAGATCGTGATGGACGCGAACGCGGTACTCGGCCCGGTCGATCCGCAGATCGGCGACATGCCCGCGGCGTCGATCGTCAAGGTGGTGGAGCTGAAAGGCCCGAAGCAAGTCGGCGACGAGCTCCTGATCCTCGCCGACATGGCGCAGAAGGCGCGACTGCAGGTCCTCGCGTTCGTCACGCAGGTGCTCGGCAAGCACATGGACGAGAAGCGCTCGCTGCAGGTCGCCACCGTGCTGACCGAGGGCCGCTGGACGCACGATTTTCCGATCACGGTGCAGGCGGCGCGCTCGCTCGGCCTCAATGTCTCGACCAACATGCCGCGCACGGTGTACGACTTGATGGATCTCTATCCGCAGGGCGGCGGCATTCGACCGTCGGTCTGGTATGTGCCGCTGCGGCGCGTGCCAGCCGCGCCCGGCACGCCGCAGTCGCCCTCGCCGGTGCGTCCCGAAGGCAAGGACGCCGCGCCCGTCGCTAAGTAACGGCGCGTACCGGCAGGCGCGCGAGGATCAGGCTTCGCAGCCGCCGTTCCGCCTGCGCCTCGCCGTGCAAGCGAATCTCCGTGTCCATGTCGAAGAACGCCGTTACGCCGAGCGCTCTCGCCGCCGTCTCGATCGATTGATACATCGTCGCCGTGAGTGGCTTGTTGACCATGCGGCAACAGAGCACCGGCGCGCGGCAACGGCTGCCGAGCTCCTGCAGGAAATCGAACATGCGCGACTCGTCGAAGCGCACGCTGGAGACCACCAGATCCGGCGCCGACTCCAGGTGCTCGAGCGCTTCGTGCACTGAATGCGCGGCAATGATCTGCGCGTCCTCGTCGAGGAGGCGCTTGCACGTCGCGATGGCGAGCTCGGTGCCCGCCACGAGCACTCGCGGCTTGGCAGGGGCCATGGTCGGACAGCGCATTGGACCACCGCGCACGCGGGCGTGTTCCCTTAAACCTGGCGCTCGAGCAGGCGGCCGAGGAGCGCGAGCGCGCGCTCGCCGTACGAGCGGCCGCGCCATTGCTCGAGCGTAATCAGCTCGGCCTTGGCGAGATCGGCGGCGAAATCGCGCGACAGCTCCTCCGCCAGGCGCGGCTCGAGCACCGCCAGATTCACCTCGTCGTTGAGCCCGAACGAGCGGTTGTCGAAGTTGGTCGAACCGACCACCGCCCACAGCCGGTCGACGATGAAGACCTTGGCATGGATCATCGCCGGCTGGTACTCGTAGATCTGCACGCCCGCTTCAAGCAGCCGCCCGTAACGTTGCCGGCTGCCAAGCCGCGTGATCGGATGGTTGTTCCACTTGCCCGGCGTCAGCACCGTCACCGGCACGCCGCGGCCGGCGGCGCGCTCGAGCTCCGCGAGCAGGCTCCTGTCGGGCAGGAAATACGGCGAGCAGATCTGGATCGACTGGCGCGCCGTCGCCACCAGCACCTGGAATAGCAGGCGCGCTCGCGTCGAGCGGCCGGCCGAGGGCGTGCTATTGACCACCATGCCGGCGCGCCCGTCGGCGGACGGCACCCGCGGCGCCTCGCGCTCATCCTGCGCGAATTCCGTCTCGGGCAGCACTTCGCCGGCGGCTTCCAGCCAGTTCTCGGCGAACGACGTCTGCAGCCCTTTCACCAGATCGCCGCTCACCCGCACCATCGTGTCGCGCCATGGCAGTCCTCGCCCCGGCGGCCCGATCCAGTAATCGGCGACGCCGACGCCGCCGACGAAGCCGACTTCGCCGTCGACGATCAGGATGTCGCGGTGCGTGCGGTTATTGAAGCGCTTGAGCGTGTACCAGGCGATCGGCTGGTACCAATAGACGCGGCCGCCCGCGGCGCGCAGCTCGGCGAAATAGCTGTCGGGCGTCATCAGGCTGCCGATGCGGTCGACGACGATGCGCACCGCGACGCCGGCGCGCGCCTTCTCGGCGAGCACGCGCAGCGCTTCGTCGCCCGCGCGGCCGCGCAGGAAGAGATACACCTCGAGATGGATGCTCTTCTTCGCCGCGCGCACCGCTTCCAGCTCCGCGGCATAGATTGCCGCGCCGGTATTCAGCACCTCGAGCTCGCCGGTGGCGAAGAGCCGCGCGTTGACGATTGCGCTCAGGTAATTCACGAATTCGCGCGAGCCGAGCGAGGCGCGCGACGGCGTCACCCGGTAGGGCAGCCCGGGCTCGAACAGCAGGAGGAGGACGAGCGCGGCGACGATCACGATCGCCGCAATGGAGATGAAGCCGCTCAGTGGCGCAGCACGCACTTCTCGTACAGCGGCGCAAAGGCACCCCGCGGGTCGTACTTCGCCTTCAGCCGCCGATACGCCTCACCACCGTAGTAGCGATGGAACTCCTCCGGCGTGAAATAGCTGTCGGAATAAAGCGACTTGATGCCGCCCAGCTCCGCCACTTTGTTCTCGATGCGCCGGTTGAAGTGCCCGGGCGCGTGCGCCTCGCGCGTGCGCTTCACGTCCCAGAAGCCGAAATTGACGTACCACTGCTCGCGCACCGGGTAGAGCGCGAAGCGGCCCGAGTTCGGCTGCGGCCCGATCGGGCAGATCCATTGCGGCCAGAGCGCGATGTCGCGGGCGTAGAAGTCGAGGAACTCCGCTGCCCGCGCGAGCGGGATGTCGACGTCCTGGATCACGGACTCGGAATGCAGCCCGAGCGCACGCTCGACCTTCTTGGTGATACCCACGCGGCTATTCCAGCGCATGATCTTGGTGTAGGTGCGCGAGCCGAGGCGGCTGCGGCCATAGAGCCGACGGATGAGCGGGTTCTGCGCGAACACGTTCTTCGAGCACCAGAACCAGTCGGTATCCCAGCGCCAGATGTAATCGTGGATGCTGAGGTAGTCCTCGCGCTTCTCCCGGATCGAGCGGTAGTAGATGTGCTGGTACGTGTAGTCGCTCGTGTAAGGCGCGCTGTCGGCAAAGCGGCCGAGCGTAAGGTACATCTCACGCGGCGAGAACACCGTGCCGTCGACGAAGTCGGAGGCGCCGCTTTCGAGGTGCTGGCGCAGCGCGGCGAAAAAGGCGGCGCCATCAGTGAACGGTACATGCGCGAGGCGCACGTACGGTTGCACGCGGACGGCGCGCGCCTTGACGCGCAAGGCGTAGCCAAGCGTGCCGTAGGAATTGGGGAAGCCGAAGAAGAGATCCGAGTGTTCGTTCGACGCCGTGCAATTCACCACCGTGCCGTCGCCGAGCAACACGTCCAGCTCGAGCATCGTGTCGTGAACCAGCCCATAGCGGTGCGACGAGGATTCGATGCCGACGCCGGCGACCGCGCCGCCGAGCGTGATGGTCTTCAATTGCGGCACCACTGCCGGCATGACGCCGCGGGCGAGACACTCGCGCACGAGATCCTCGTACGTGATCATGCCCTCGGCATCGACCGAGCCGCCCGCGGGGTCGACCGCGAGGACCTGGTTGAAGGCGCGCACATCGAGCCGGCGGCGCGGCGCCGCCTCGCGGTCGCGGAACAGGTTCGACGTTTCCTTCGCGAGCCCGACCGGACCCGCTGCTGCCGCCCCGGACGCCCTAAGCCGCGCGGCCAGGGCTTCTTTTTTCAGCGAGTGCTGTGAGAGAGGGCTGCTCGTCAAGTTCGTAGAGGTGGCTGCGCGTGAGCGGGTAGCTCGTCATCGAGACGTTGCCCTTCGAGAACACCACCTGGAAGAGATGCGTGCGGCCGCTCGGCGCGCGGAACATCTCGGCGCAGCCGTAGAGGTACACGCGCCAGATGCGCCGGAAGCGCTCGTCGAAGCGCTGCGAGTCGAGCCCGCGGATCTTGTCCCAGTGGCGGTCGAAGCGCTCGGCCCACACATCCAGGGTGAGCGCGTAGTGGCGCCGCAGGTTCTCGATGTCCAGCACTTCCAGCCCGGCCCGCTCCATCTCGACGATCACATCGGCGAGGCTCGGGATCCAGCCGCCGGGAAATACGTACTTGCGGATGAAGTAATCAGTCTCGAAATGCCCGACATGGCCGATGAAATGGATGAGGCCGAGGCCGCCGGGCTTGAGCGCGCGGGCGTGCGCGCGGATCAGGTCCACCAGACCGTCGCGGCCGGCGTGCTCGAGGCAGCCGATCGAAACCACCTTGTCGTACTGGCGGTCCATCGAGCGGAAATCCGCTTCCAGTGCCACGGTCTGCTTCAGCCGCCGCTGCGCGATCTGGCGGCGCGCGTGCTCGACCTGCGAGCCGGTGGTGTTGTAGCCGGTGACTTTCACGCCGAAGCGCTCTTCGGCATAGAGCAGGAAACCGCCGAAGCCGCTGCCGACGTCGACCACATCGTCGCCGGGCTTGAGCAGCACCTTCTTGCCGACGTGATCGAGCTTGTTGCGCTGCGCTTCCTCGAGCGAGCGCGTGCCCTCCTTCCAGTACGCGCAGGTGTAGAGCATCAGCGGATCGTCGAGCCAGTAGCGATAGAACTCGGGCCCGAGCGCGTAATGGAACTCGGCGTTGTGCTTGGCGCGCACCCAGCTCGCGTTCGAATGCAGGAACTCGTGCCAGCGGTTCGCAAGCCGTACCAGCAGCGTCGGCTCCTCGGCGCGCGCTGCCATGCCCGCGGCCAGCGCGCGCGCGAGGCTCCCTTCGAGGTCGATCTGGCCATCGAAATAAGCTTCGAGCAGGCCGACATGCCCGTAGAGCGCGATGCGCCGGTAGGCGCGCGAGTCGCGAACGAGCAGCGTGATTTCGGGTTTCGCTTCACTCGAGCGCCACTCGGTGCCGTCCGCGTGGCGCACGGCGAACGACGCTCCGGAGCCCCGGGCGAGCGTGTGAAAGAGGGTCTCGGCGACGGCTCTCAAGGGTCGCGATTTTAACGCCCGATGGAAGCGCGCGAGCAAGTTTGCTAGCCTTGGCGCGAGCGTCATCGCAACCGCAAAGGAACCCCATGGCCAAAGCAAAGGACCGCCCCGCCCCCGCGGCGAAGAGTAGCGGCGCGCGTTCGCCCGGATCGCGCCCGGTCCAGGCGCGAAAGCCCGGCAAAGCGGCCCCCGATACACCCCGGATCCGGCCGCCCGAGCGCGAGACGAGCGGCAACACCCAGCCCAGGCTCTCGCCCGAAGAGGTCTACAAGCTGATCCAGGAGTCCGCCTACTTCAAGGCCAAGGCGCGCGGCTTCGCGCCCGGCCATGAAGTCCAGGACTGGATCGAGGCGGAGCAGGAGGTCCGGCGCCGTCTCGAGGAGCGCGCCTAGCCGCCGTCAAACCTGCGCGTCAAGACAAGCCCGGCGCCGAACGGACCATCGGTCCAGCGGCGAAACTTGCTTGTTCGAGGCACACACTTGCTCGAGCGCGCGCCATGAAGATTTGTGTTCACAGCAACCGAGGACTGCGGGGTGAAGAAACACCCTGCGCCTTCTACCTCGGCGGGCGCCGCCTGCCGGTGCTGGCAGTGCTCGAACGCTGGGTCGATGCAACGCATGCCTATTTCGAAGTGATGGTCGACGACGGCCGCCGCTTCGTGCTGCGCTATCAGCCGACGCTGCGCTGCTGGGAGCTCGCCGCAGTGTTCGCTGCAAAGCCGCGCAAACCGGCCGCCAAACCGGTAACTACTGCTGCACCGCGTAAATTCTTCTTTTCACTCCTGCATAAGTAGCCCGTGAAGTCGTCGCTCGTTGTCATTGCCGCGCTACTCGCCGTGGCCGCCTGCAACCGCGATGCGGCGGACGGCAAAGGCGGGCCGGCAGAACGCGCCGGCCGACAGGTCGATAAGGCGATCGGCAAGGCGGGCGAGGCGGTCGAGCAAGCCGGCCGCGACATGCAGGACTCCTCCAAGGGCAAGAAGTAGCCCGTGTCGTTCGGGATTGCCGTCGCGCCGTGGGCTGCGCTGATTGCGGGCATCCTGATTCTCTTCATGCCGCGGCTGCTCAACTATATCGTCGCGCTTTACCTGATCTTCGTCGGCGTGATCGGGCTCCTCGAGCGCTACATGCACTACATCCGCGTCTGAGGGTGCTCGCCGGCGACTGCCGGAAATAGGGCGATTCAATGCAGCGAATTGTGATTTTCGATTTGCTCTATTTCGAGCGCGGTCGTAGCCTTGGCGAGTCCCTAGAGGAGACCCGTCATGAAAGCGTTGAAAGGCACCCGCACTCACGACAATCTGAAGGCCGCGTTCGCCGGCGAATCGCAGGCGAACCGCCGCTATCTCTACTTCGCCGCCAAGGCTGACGTCGAGGGCCATAACGATGTGTCGGCGCTGTTCCGCTCGACCGCGGAAGGCGAGACCGGCCACGCGCACGGCCACCTCGAGTATCTCGAGGCGGTGGGCGACCCGGCCACCAACCTGCCGATCGGGCGCACCCGCGAGAACCTGAAGGCCGCCGTGGCGGGCGAGACCCACGAGTACACCGACATGTATCCGGGCATGGCGAAGTCGGCGCGCGAAGAAGGCTTCAGCGAGATCGCCGACTGGTTCGAGACCCTCGCCAAGGCCGAGCGCAGCCACGCCAACAAGTTCCAGAAGGCGCTCGACGGGCTCAGCGACTAGATGAAGCGCTAGTCGTTCCCGCGGGGGCGAGCGCGACAGCGCCACATCAATGAGAGAAGGATCGCTCGAGGCTCCGACCCGGCATTCGCTCGAGTGGAAAAGTCCCGAGTTCTGGGATCAGGCGAAAGCCGAGACCGAGCTCGGGCGCATCTTCGACATCTGCCACGGCTGCCGGCGCTGCGTCAGCCTGTGCACCACGTTTCCGACACTCTTCGACCTCGTGGACAACTCGCCCACGATGGAGCTCGACGGCGTCGCCAAGGCGGACTACTGGAAGGTCGTCGACCAGTGCTACCTGTGCGATCTGTGCTACATGACGAAGTGCCCGTACGTTCCGCCGCATCCATGGAACGTGGATTTCCCGCACGTCATGCTGCGCGCCAAAGCGATCAAGTTTCGCCAGGGTGTGAGGTTCCGCGACCGCCTGCTCTCCTCCACCGATCGAAACGGCAGGCTCGCCGCGATTCCAGTCGTCGCGCAGGCGGTGAATGCCCTCAACAACTTCAAGCCCGCGCGCGCCGCGATGCAGGCGATGCTCGGGGTGCACCAGGACCGCGAGCTGCCGCCTTATGCGCCGCGCAAGTTTCGCGCGACGGCGGAGCGCTCGGCCGAGTTTGCCGTGCGCGACGGGAAGGAAACGCCGGGCAAGGTGGCGATCTTCGCTACCTGCTACGCCAACTACAACGAGCCGGTGATGGGTCATGACCTGCTCGCGATCCTCCGGCACAACGAGATTCCGTACGTACTGGTCGAGCGCGAGGTGTGCTGCGGCATGCCGAAGTTCGAGCTCGGCGACCTCGACGGCGTCGCGCGCCTGAAAGAGCAGAACATGCCGATCCTCGCGCGCTATGCGCGCGAGGGTTACGCGATCCTCGCGCCCGTGCCCTCGTGCGCGCTGATGTTCAAGCAGGAGCTGCCCCTCATGTATCCCGACGATGCGGACACTCTCGCGGTGCGCGATGCGATGTTCGATCCGTTCGAGTACTTCGTGCTGCGCAAGCGCGATGGGCTGCTGAAGACCGATTTCAAGGCCGCGCTCGGCAAAGTCGCCTACCACATCCCGTGCCACTCGCGCGTGCAGAACATGGGGCAGAAGACGCGCGAGGCGCTCGAGATGATTCCCGGCACGGAGGTGACCGTGGTCGAGCGCTGCTCAGGGCACGACGGCACCTGGGGCGTAAAAACCGAGTACTTCGAAAATTCCATGAAGATCGGCCGGCCGGTATTCCGGCAGATGGCCGCGGTCGAGGCACACTATGTCAGCTCCGACTGCCCGATCGCCGCGCGCCACATCATGCAGGGCATGGGCGAGGAGGCAGCAGATGCGGCGAAAGGCGCTATAAAGGCGCATCCGCTCACGCTCTTCCGCAAGGCCTACGGCATCTAGAAAAATAGGGGCTGTCCCTGTTTTTTGGGGACTGTGGCTATTTTTCTTGTTCGCAGGCTGCGCGAGCGTGCCGCCGAGCCGCCTCGTGTTCGGTGCCATGGGCGACGCGCCCTACAACGCGGGAGAGGTCGAGCGGCTCGATCACCTGCTCGACGACATGAACAAGGAGCGGCTCGAGTTTGTCGTGCATGTCGGCGACATCGGTGGCGGGCGGCTCGGCTGTACCGACGCGTGGCTGGCGGCGCGCAAGCGGCAGTTCGCGCGCCTCGCGCACAAGTTCGTTCTCATTCCCGGCGACAACGAATGGCTCGATTGCCGCGACCCGGCGGCGCGGCTCGCGGCCTGGCGCACGGTGTTCTGCGCGCCGGCGCTCGCGGTGGAAGTGCAGCCGGGCGAGTACTGCGAGCACATGCGCTGGTCGATGGGCGGCGCGCTGTTCGTCACGCTGAACGTGCCCGGCCACGACAACAACGTGCGTGACCTGGTGGAATATGCGCACCGCATGGCCGCGGTGCTCGACTGGTTCGACCAGTCCGCCGCGCTGGCGAAGCAGCGTGACGAGATATTCGTGGTGTTCATGCAGGCGAATCCGTTTCTCGTGCTGCCCCGCGATGGCTTCGCCGCCTTACGCCAGCGGCTCGAGGCGCTCGGCGAACGCATGCCCGGCAAGGTGGTGCTGATCCACGGCGATACGCACTTCTACCAGGATGACGAGCCGCTTCCCGGCGTGCACCGCCTGCAGGTGTGGGGCTCGCCGATCGTCAGCTGGGTGAAGGCAGAGGTCGCGGCGCGAGAGGTGCGCTTCGACCTGCCGCACGTCCGTTAAGCGAGCCTAGCGCACGACCTGATCGATGGTCACCGCGACGCCGCTTGCGTCGTTCGCGACCGGCGCGCTCGCGCCCTGCAGGTCGCCGGGCGCGGGCTTGGCACTGCCCGACTTCGATACGCGCGCCGTCACCACGATGCGCGGATGCGCCGACACGGTCATACCCTGCGCCATCGCCATCGTGTCGTTCAAGGCGAACTGCAGCGGCAAGTCCGCCGCCCGCGCGCGCATCACCGCGAGCGGCATCGGCGGACCCTCGGCGGCCCGCGCGAAGACGAACACCGTGTCGTCGGGCTTCACCTGCCGGGCGAGCGCCGGCGCGAGGCGCACCGTGCCGCGCACGCCAGGATGCCGGCTTGCCACCTTTGGCGCCGAGCCGCCGATACCGGCCAGCTTCTTCGCTTCTTCGACGTTTTGCGCAATCGCGCGCGCATCCTCCGAGCCGGCCGGCACGAGCGGCAGCATGCGGCTCCAGGTCTCGGCCGCGGCCGCGTAGTCCTGGCGCTCGAAGGCGGCGCTGCCGGCGAGCGCCAGCGCCTTGAGGTTTTTCGGATCGATCTCGAGCGCGCGCGAAATCAGGCGCTCGGGCTCGCCGGCGAGCCGCTGGTTGTGGGTCATGGCGAGCGCATCGGCGAAGTCGGCGAGGAGCTCGGAATCGCGCGGCGCGCGCTCCGCGGCCTTGGCGTACGCCGCTACCGCCTGCGGATAGCGCCCGAGCACCATGTACGAGCGGCCAAGGAGCTTCCAGCCTTCGACATCGCCGGGGTTTTCCTCCATCTTCGCCGCCAGCCGCGCCACCATGGCCTCGATCTGCGCCGCATCGGGCATTGCCTGGCGCTCGAGCAGCGCAGCGGGATTGCCGGCGGCGAGATACACCGCAAGCGCCACGAGCGGCAGCGCGACGCCGACCGCGAGCGCCGCGCGCCCCATGCCGGGGTGCAGTGCCGGCTCCTCGACCGCAACGTCTTCCAGCAGCCGCGCCTCGAGCTCGAGCCGCGAGCGTTCGTAGTCTTCGCGTGCCAGTGTCCCGGCAGCGAGATCGGCGTCGAGCTCGCGCAGCTCGTCGCGGTAGATGGCAATATTTGCCTCGCGGCGCGAGGGCGCGGCGCGGGCGCGGCGCGCAACCAGCGGCCGCAGCATGATGAGCAGCACCGTCACGGCGAGCGCCGCGGCGATGAGCCAGAAGACGATCACTCGAGAAGCTTCGCCGCGCGGGCCCGCTCCGCGCTCGTCAGCTCGGGGGGCGGCACCCGGCGCCGCCGCAGCAAACGCGCGAGGAAGTAAAAGCCACCGATGAGAAACAGGAACGGCCCGGCCCAGAGCAATGCCGTGCTCGCCTTGAGCGGCGGC
>DASREB010000036.1:0-35317 GCA_035652275.1 Burkholderiales bacterium | reverse complement strand
CGGGTGCCATTTCGCTCCCTATCGTTCATAATGCGACAGCTTCGAGGGAGGAATCCTGACAATGGTGTTTTGCAGCACGCTGGGGGCGCTTGCGGCCTTTTTGATCGGCCTCTTCAATCCGCGCGTAGTCAACAAGGCCGGTCCGGACTGGCTGTGGCTCGGCGGCCGTGAAGATGTCATTCGCAGCCTCTACTTCAAGCCGAACGGCGCTTTCCGCCGCTACGGCTTCCTTGCGCTGATGCTCACGCTTGCCGTCGGCACCGCGGCGCTCTTCTGGCTGGGCGCCCGCCTCTAGTCACGCACACCGGCGGCTGCCACTGCGGCGCGGTGCGCTTCGAAGTCACCGCGCCAGCCGATATCTCGGTGGCCGAGTGCAACTGCTCGATTTGCTCGAAGACCGGCTACCTGCATCTCATCGTACCGAAGTCGCAGTTTCGCTTGCTGCAGGGTGGCGAATTTCTCACAACCTACCGCTTCAACACGGGCGTTGCGCAGCATTCCTTTTGCAAAGTCTGTGGGATCAAGTCATTCTATGTGCCGCGGTCGGACCCGGACGGCTACAGCGTAAATGCGCGCTGTCTCGACCCGGGAACGGTAACCCGCATGGAGGTAAAGCCATTCGACGGCCAGAACTGGGAAGCAGCTATAAGGAGAAAATCATGGTGAGGCTGATCATTGCGGCGTTCGTGGTAATCGGGTTTGCGGGGACGGCTTCGGCGCAGTCGATGCGCAAGGACTGCAACGAGCTGAAGAGCGAGATCGAGGCGAAGATCAAGAAGAACGGCGTCGAGTCGTTCACGCTCGACATCGTCGACAAGGATGCGCAGGCCGACGGCAAGGTGGTCGGCACCTGCGACGGCGGCACGAAGAAGATCGTCTACAAGCGCGGCTGAAGCATTCGGGAGCGAGCTCGACTAGGTTCGCGTTCGCTCCCCGAATTCAGGGCGCATCGGCACGAGCCACGCGAGTGCCGCGAGCTGCAATAGCGTAATCACCGTGAACGCGGCGGTATAGCCGCCGCTCGCGTAGCCGCCATCGATTACGGGGTAGAGCTTCAGCGCCAGCCCGATGCTCCATTGCAGAGCGAACGAAGCTGTGAACATCAGCATGTTGCACGCGGTCGTTACCCGTCCCGTCATGGCGGGCGGAAAGAGCGGCGTGAGCAACGCGTAGGAAAGCGAGCCCGCCGTGCCGGCGAAGGCGTAGAGCACGAGGATCGCGCGCCGCGAGTTCTCCACGTCGGCAGCGATGAGCGCCAGCATGGCGAGCGCGATGCAAAGTCCGCTCTTGAATACTGTCAGCCGAGGCACGCCGCGCTGTGCCAGCCGGTCGGCAGCCCAGCCGAAAAATAGCGACCCGCCGATGTAACCGAGCGCCGTGGTGAGCAGGTAGCTCGCGACCTCGTGCCGCGCAAGATGCGCGACGTCGTAAAGCCACGGACCGAGCCATAGCCCCTGCAGCGCGATGTACGTGCCCTGTACCAGCATGACGGGAAGCGCAATGCGCCAGAAAGCCCTGGTGGTGAAGATGCGGCCAAGCTGCGCGACTTGATCGCGCAGCCGCTCGCCGCTGCCTGGCAGCGGCTTTTCCGGCACGACGAAAAACACGGCGCACGCCGCGACCAGGCTCAGCAGCGCGAGCAACAAAAACAGGCCGCGCCAGCCGAGCGCGCCGACCAGCGTTTCAGCGGGCGCGGTGGCGGCGAGCGCGCCGAGGCCGCCGACGGCGAGGTACAGGCCGTTCAGCGTCGCGAGCCGCGCGAGCGGGAACCAGAGCGAAAAGGCCTTGATCGCTCCCATCAGTCCCGCGGACACGCCAAGCCCGATCAACGCCCGGGCAACCGCGAGCATGGTGAGGTCGCGAGCGAGGGCAAATACCACTGCGCCGGCGGTCGCGCCGCACAGCAGTGCCGCCACCATGCGGCGCGGACCGTAGCGGTCGAGCAGCACGCCGAGCGGCAGCTGGAACGCGGCGAAGGCGAAGAGATACATCGAGGTGAGGAAGCCGAGCTCGGCCGGGCTGAGCGCGAACTGCGTCACCAGATCCTTCGAGATCACGGCGTTGACGTTGCGGTAGCAGAACGAGAGGAAGTAACCCACCGCGAATGGGCAGAAAACCGACAACGCAGGTAGGCTAGCGGCCGTGAAAAAGCGGCTCATCGTCGGCATCACCGGCGCGACCGGCGCGATCTACGGCATCGCGCTGCTGCGCGCGTTGCACGAAATCCCGGGCTGGGAGAGCCATCTCGTGCTCACCGACGCAGGCGTGTTGAACGTCTGGCACGAGCACCAGATGAAGAGGAAGGAGGTCGAGCGGCTGGCCGACTACGCCTACCACCCGAAGGACATCGCGGCGAGCATCGCCAGCGGCTCGTTCATCACCGAAGGCATGGTGATCGCACCCTGCTCGATGAAGACGCTGGCGGCGGTGGCGCACGCGCATGCCGATGATCTTGTCTCCCGCGCCGCAGACGTGGTGCTGAAGGAGCGCCGGCGCCTGGTGCTCGTGCCGCGCGAGACACCGCTCAACCTCGCGCACCTGCGCAACATGGTCGCGGTCACCGAGATGGGCGGCATCATCATGCCGCCCATGCCGGCGTTCTACGCCATGCCGAAGACGCTCGACGATCTGGTGGCGCACACGGTCGGCCGCATTCTCGATCTGTTCGGCGTGCGTACCACCAAGGTCAAGCGCTGGCAAGGGCTCAAAGGAAATCCCGCAGCGCCTGATTGAACTTCTCGGGCTGCTCGACGTTGGCGATGTGGCCCGCCTGCTTCAGCATCACGAGCTTTGCTCCGGGAATGTTCTCGCCGAGATATTTCGTGCCGGGCGCCGCCGGGTCGGCTTCACCGGCGATCGCGAGCACCGGCAGCTTGATGTCCTTCAGGCGCGCGGTGGTGTTGAGCTTCATGATCGCCTGGCCGCAGCCGACGTAGCCCGCGACCGGCGTATTCTCGATCAGCTTGGCGATGGCTTTCGCCGCCGGGCTGTCGCGGAAGGCCGGCGTGAACCAGCGTTCCATCGTCGAGGGCACGAGCGCCTTCATGCCCTGCGTCTGCGCAATGTGAATGCGCTCCTCCCACTGCTTGATCGCCTCGGGCGGCTGGGTATGCCCGGTGTCGGCGAGCACCATCTTGTCGAAGAGCTTCGGTGCCTTGAGCGCGAGCGTCTGTCCGATCATGCCGCCGATGGAAAGCCCCATGAACGTGGCGCGCTCGATGCCGAGCTGCTTCATCAGTCCGAGCACATCGTCGGCCAGCATGTCGAGCGTGTAGGGGCCGGCGGGCGCAGCGCTCTTGCCGTGCCCGCGCATGTCGTAATTGAGGATGCAGTAGCGGTCCTTGAACGCTGCCACCTGCGGGTCCCACATGCGCGTGGTGCAGGCAAGCGAGTGGCTGAGGATCAGCCATGAGCTGCCCGGCTTGCCATGCATCTCGTAATGAATCTCGGTGCCGTTCACTTTCGCTGTCTTCATGCGTTCTCCACTATCAGAGGGATCATCATCTCGTCTTCGTGCGTGCCGCCATGGTTGCCGATGTGCAGCCAGCGCGACTCGCCCGGCATCCAATCCTTGACCGTGTACCGTCCGCGCATCATCAGCGCGACATCGCCGATGCGCTCGGCGAGCTGCGGATGCGGCTCGCCCGGCCCGAGCCAGCCGTCCCGCACCAGGCGCTCGCTCGGCATGACGTCGCCGCGCTCGCCGAGCCAGTCCTGCGCCCGCTTGGCAAATTCGACGGGTGCATGCACGTGGCAGTAAGCGATACGCCGCTCGCCGCAGAGCGGGAATTTCAGATAGGGGAAAAGCGCCGCCGGCAGCTCGAGCGATTCCTCCGGCGCGACGTCGATGAAGCCGTGATCCGCGGTGGCGACGATGGTGGTTTCGGTGCCCGCAAGGCGCTGCAACAGCTCGCCGAAGGCATCATCGATGATCGCAAATTGTTTCGCCGCTTCGGCGCTCTCACAGCCGTGACGATGCGACACCGCGTCGTAATGCGGCCAGTACGCATAGATGAATTTGCGCTCGACGCCGTGCTTCACCGCGCGCTCGAGTTGCGTCACGAATTCGTCCGCGGTGCCGTAAGCGACGCGCTCGGCGCCCCGGCAAAGCACGCGGTTATATTGCGAGTCGACGATCTCTCGATACGTGACGACGATCGATTTCACCGACAGCGAACCAAAGAGCGGCGGCGTATCGTAGATGCGCTCCGCCTCGACGCCGCGTGCGCTGAGCGGCGCCATGTCGCCGCGGCTGCGATACGGCAGCGCGGCGCTGACGCAGCCCGCGGCGCCGAAATACACAAACCAGCCGGTGAGGCCGTGCTCGAGCGGCGTGCGTCCCGTATAGGAGGTGGTGATTGCTGACGCGGTGGTCGATGGAAAGACCGACGACAGCGATCGACGCCGCCTGCGCGCGAGCTCGCTGCCTTTGCCCTGGCGCACGAGATAGTTGTCGCCGAGGCCATCGATGATGAGGAGCACCACATTGCGCACTCCAGCGTCGACGGTGAAGTCGCGCAATGGCTCGTGCAGCGCTTTGCCGCCGCGCGCCGCGACCAGCGTCGCGACCAGATTGACGAGGCTGCCGCCTGCGTAGTCGGGTCGCATGCGCGGATTTTAGGGGTAGAATCCGTCATCCCCTTTCAAGGTTTTCGCCATGCGGCACGAAGTGCATCTCCACGCCGACATCCCGATTCTCGAGGGCGTCTCGCGGCGCCAGCTCGAGCAGGCCCTCGCGCCGCTGCTCGAGTATCTCGACGCTGACAGCATCGCGGAGTTGAAGAGCCTCGAGCAGGACGAGCCGGGCTTCAAGTACGACGAGAAGGAGCTGATCCTCTACGTCTGCTGGACCGGCGAGGTGGGCCGCAGCTTCGACGGCGCTTTGGAAGCGGCGCTCGAGGCGCTCGGGCCGTACTGCTACGAAGCGGTTGAAGTCGACCTCACCGTCTATCACGAGAACGGCGAGCAGGAGTCGAAGCTGCTCTTCGTCGGCCCTACCGCGCAGGCAATCCACGAAGCGCAGCGCCGCTGCATGGTCGAGGACATCGCCGCCATTCTCGCGCGGCAGTTCGACAAGCAGCAGGTGGCCGAGGTGACGGCGCTGGTGAACGACCTGTTCGACCGCGACTGGAAGGACAAGAGCGCGCAGCAGAAGAAGCCCGAGCGCGCCTTCGAGAACTACACGCGTCCGTCGCGCAAGAACTTGCATTAATTCGGGCTCAGGGCATTAATCAATTGCTGCCCTGACCCCGAATACAGATGGCCGGCCCCAAGTACCCTGGTTTTGACACGCTGGCGCTGCACGCCGGCCAGTCGCCCGACCCGGCGACCGGGAGCCGTGCGGTGCCGATCTACCAGACGACCTCGTATGTGTTCCGGGATACCGAGCACGCCGCGTCGCTCTTCAACATGGAGCGCGCGGGTCATGTCTATTCGCGGATCTCCAATCCTACCGTCGCGGTGCTCGAAGAGCGCCTCGCTGCGCTTGAAGGCGGCGTCGGTGCGATCGCCACCGCGTCGGGCCAGGCGGCACTGCATCTCGCCATCGCGACGCTGATGGACGCCGGCAGCCACGTCGTTGCTTCCACTTCCCTCTATGGCGGCTCGCACAACCTGCTCGCGTATACGCTCAAGCGCTTCGGCATCGAGACGACCTTCGTCACGCCGCGCAAGCTGGACGATTGGCAGCGCGCCCTCCGCCCGAATACGCGGCTCCTTTTCGGCGAGACGCTCGGCAACCCGGGTCTCGACGTCCTCGACGTCCCCGCGGTCGCGGACATCGCCCATCGCGCCAAGGTGCCGCTGCTCGTGGATTCGACCTTCACCACGCCATACCTGATGCAGCCGTTCAAGCTTGGCGCCGACCTTCTGTATCACTCGGCGACCAAGTTCCTCGGCGGGCATGGCACTGCGATCGGCGGCGTGCTGGTCGATTCGGGCCGCTTCGATTGGGAAGCGTCCGGCAAGTTTGCGACGCTGACGGAAGCCTACGCCGGCTTCCACAACATGGACTTCGAGGAGGAGTCGGGCACTCGCGCTTTCCTGCTGCGCGCGCGCCGCGAGGGCCTGCGCGACTTCGGCGCCTGCATGGCGCCGATGACGGCGTTCACCATCCTGCAGGGCGTGGAGACGCTGCATCTGCGCATGCCGCGGCACGTCGAGGCAACGCGCAAGGTGGTGCAGTTTCTGGCCGCACACCCGGCCGTCGGCAAGGTGATCTATCCGGAGTTCGCCGACCATCCCGACCATGCGCTCGCCAAGCGCCTGCTGCCGCTCGGCGCGGGCGCGGTGTTCTCGTTCGAGGTGAAGGGCGGCACGGACGGGAATGTGAGGCGCGCCGGTAAAGTGTTCATCGAGTCGCTGCGCATCTTCTCGCACCTCGCGAACGTCGGCGATGCCAAGTCGCTCGTCATCCATCCGGCGACCACGACTCACTACCGCATGAGCGATGCGGACTTGCAGAAGGCCGGCATCACCGCGGGCACCGTGCGACTCTCGATCGGCCTCGAAGATCCGCAGGACCTGATCGACGACCTGGATCGCGCACTGCGCGCCTCACAGAAGTGAAGCTCACGGTCGACGGCCGCGCGGCCTTCGCCTACACCGCGAACCACGAGCTCGATGCCGCCAAGCGCACCGTGGTCTTCATCCACGGCGCGGGCCTCGACCATTCTTGGTTCGGCTTGCAGAGCCGCTACTTCGGCTATCACGGCTGGAACGTGCTCGCGCTCGATCTGCCCGGCCACGGACGCTCCGCCGGTCCGCCGCTGACGGCCGTCCCGGCGATGGCCGACTGGGTCATCGGCGTGCTCGACGCGGTGCAAGTTCAAAAGGCCGTGCTCGTCGGCCACTCGATGGGCACCCTTGTCGCGATCGAATGCGCCGCGCGGCACGCCGCGCGCGTCGAGCGCATCGCGCTCATCGGGACGGCCCATCCGATGAAGGTAGGCGAGGCGTTTCTCGACGCCGCGAAGCGCAACAGCTACGACGCCTTCGATATGAGCACGATCTGGGGCCACGCGCCCCAGGTGCCGCTCGGCGGCAATCCGAATCCCGGCATGTGGATGTACGGCGACACGCAGGCACGCCTCGAGCGCCTCGCGCCCGGGGTGCTGTATGCCGATCTCAACGCCTGCAACCAGTACTCGCTGACGGGCGCGGTGAAATGCCCGACGCTCTTCATTCTCGGCCGGCGCGACGTGATGACGCCGCCGCGCGCCGCGAAGAGCCTGCAGGAGCAGATCCCCGGCGCGCAGACCGTGCTCATCGACACATCGGGCCATTCGCTGATGGCGGAGGCGCCCGACGCCGTGCTCGACTCGCTGATCGCCTTCCTCGGCTCCGGTTCGTAATCATTTGACCGCAGCCCGTGCGGGCGGCGCCGATGCCGATCCGCAATAATCACGCACCTGTCCCCCGAATTCGAGGAGGAGCGATGCGCCTCTCGCTCGCGTTGCTTGCAGCGCTTATAGCGTCGTCGGTTGCCGCGCAGCCGTATCCGGCGAAGCCGGTGAAGATCATCGTACCGGCGCAGCCTGGCGGCGGGCTCGATCTCGTCGGCCGCACGATCGGCGATCAGCTCAGCCGTGCGCTGGATCAGTCGTTCGTGATCGAGAACTCGGCCGGCGCCGGCGGCTCCATCGCGGCGATGACCGTGGCACGCGCGGCGCCGGACGGCTACACGCTGATGGTCGGCTATGTCGGCACTCACGGCACGAACCCGGCGGTGCGCAAGCTGCAGTACGACGCGGTCCGCGATTTCACCCCGATCGCCATGGTCGGCGGCACGCCGAACGTGCTGGTGGTGCAGCCGTCGCTGCCGGTGAGCGATCTCGCGGGTTTCGTGGCGTTCGCGCGCGCCAATCCGGCCAAGCTGAATTACGGCACCGGCGGCATCGGCCTGTTGAATCACCTGGCGCTCGAGCAGTTCAGGGCCGCCGCCGACCTGCAGCCGCCGGCCTATGTGCACTACAAAGGCATCGGCCCGGCGATCGCCGACATGCTCGGCGGCCAGATCAACGTGCTGTTTCCGGGACTGGCGGCAGCGCTGCCGCATATCCGTTCGGGCAAGCTCAAGCCGCTCGCCATCACCGGCTTGAAGCGCCATCCGCTGCAGCCCGACCTGCCTACGTTCGACGAGCTGGGCTACAAGGGGTTCGACGGCGTGCAGTGGTACGGCATTGTCGGTCCGGCCAAGCTGCCGCCGGAGATCACGAAGCGCCTGAATGCCGAGATCAACAAGGCGCTCGCCGCCCCGGCGCTGCGCGAGCGGCTTGCCGGCGAGGCGCTCGAGCCGATGCCGATGACGCCGGCGCAGTTCGGCGATTTCATCCGCGCCGATATCGCGCGCTGGAGCGCGCTCGCGCACGAGCGCAACATCTCGCTCGATTAGCGAACTCAGTCGTCATTCCCGCGTAAGCGGGAACCCATGATTTCGAAAAGCACTGGACCCCCGCTTGCGCGGGGAGACCCTTCAGCCTCTAGGAGCGAAACGCGCTCAGATCGATGCGCGCATCGAAGGCGCCGCGCGCGAAGGCGAGAAATCGCTCGGCTTGCGCGGCGCTCCAGCCGCCGTGCGCGCAGTTCAACCTGAATTTCTCGTCGATCTCGGCACGCGAGAGCGGCTCGTGCGCGCCGCCGCGCAAATGCGGCTGCCGCTCCTCGAGCTCGCGCCCGTCGCGCAGTCGAACGCGCACGTGGCCGGTGAACTCCTTGGGATACGGATTCGCCGGATCGAGCACGTAGCGCACCCGGGAGGCGAGCGTGCGCAGCCGCTCATCCTGGACGCGCTCTTCGGTGAAGGCGTCGAGCCCCGCATGGCCGAGCACGAAGCCGGCAGCGATGCAGTAGGGCTGGCTGAACTTTGCCGCGTAAGCGTTCGGCGGCCGCTGCTTGTCTGGTAGCGGCTCCCAGAGCCGGTGCACCGTGCCCTCCGCCGCTTCGCATATCACCTCGCTGATGTCACGGATATCGACGCGCTGCGCGAGCCGCCGCGCGCAGTCGACGTAGGGCTGCGTCATGGTGCCGCAGGCGTAGGGCTTGAAGGCGATGGCGTTCGCGATCCAGCGCTCGCCGAAGCCGTCGGTGAGGCGCGCCCAGTCGCCGTCGGTCGTGTGCGCGAACGCGTTATAGAAGCCGTGCGTGCCTTCGAGCACCGTACGCGGCCCGATGAATCCGGCGCGCGCGAGGTCCGCGGCGCGGATGCCTGCCTGCGCCGCCCAACCCGGATGCAGCCGCTTGGTCCACGCGCCTTCGGCCAGATACTCGATGATGCCGCTCGCAGCCGAGCCGACGATGCCCAGAGCATTGACCCAGTGCTCCGGCGCCAGCGGCCGCGCGGTGGCGACCCCCGCGGCGGCGCCGAGGGCGCCAAATACCGCCGTGGGATGGAAGCCGGCCTTGTGGATGCGTGTCGGCGCAACGAGGCTCGCGCGGCACATGAGCTCGACGCCGACGGCGATGCCGGCGAGTGCATCTGCGCCTTTCAGATGCTCCCGCTCGGCCGCCGCCAGCACCGCGGGCACGATCACGGCCCCCGCATGCACCGGTCCCCCCTCGAAGGTGTCGTCAAAGTCCTCGCCGTGTGCGGCGGTGCCGTTCACGAAAGCGGCCCCCGCGGCGTCGAGCGCTCGTGCATGGCCGATGGCGGTGCAGTGGCCGGCGCCCTCCCAGCCGGCGATGGCGGCACGCACGTAGTCCGTCGCGCGCGCCGCGACGCACAACCCGGCGATGTCGATCAGCAGCTTCTCGGCGGTCTCCCGGAAATCCGCGGACGCCTCGCGAGCACGCTGCAGGCGCGCCGCGAGTTGCTCCGTGAGGGAGGCGTTCGGGCCCAGGAGGGCGATTATTTCAGTAACGGCGGCGTCGCGCTTGCCGCGGCCAGGGCAAGCACGACGCCGATAGCGTCCGCCACCATGTCGAGCACCTCGAACGAACGGTAACCGAGCGCGCGCTGCACGAACTCGAGCCCGATACCAAGCGCGATGAAGCCGGCGGCGTACGCGAGCCGCATCGCCCATCGCCGGTACAACTGGCAGAACCAGAACATCGCGGCGCCGTAGGCGCCGAAGTGGCCGAGCTTGTCGCCGTGCTCGATGCCGATGTCCGGCGGCTTCGGGGTGACGGACAGCCAGATGATCGTCGCGACCAGGCCCCAGCCGATCGCGAGCCAGAGCGCGCGCAGTTTCACCGTGCGCGGATTCTAGAAGAGCGCGAGCTGGCCGGGATTCGTCGCCGGCGGCTGGAACAGGCTGCAATCGAGCTCTGCGCGCCGCCTGCCCGCGCCGTGCTCATTCAGGCGGTGCTTGCGGCACGCGATCTCGAAACGCTTGGCGATCAGCTCGGCGTAGTTGCCGGTGCCGGTCATGCGGGTGCCAAAGCGCGGATCATTGTCGCGCCCGCCGCGCAGCTGATGGATGATGCTCATTACGTGGTCCGCGCGGTCCGGATAGTGCGCCGCGAGCCATTCCTTGAAGAGATCCTTGAGCTCGTTCGGCAGCCGCATGATCACGTACGCCGCTTCTTCGGCGCCCGCAGCCGCTGCCGCCTCGAGCACCTGCTCCATGGTCTTGTCGTTCAGCGCCGGTATCAGCGCCGCGACCATTAACCCGCACGGCACCTTTGCACCCGCGAGCGCCCGCAGGATGTCCAGCCTCCTCTGCGGGCTCGCAGCCCGCGGCTCGAGCTTGCGCGCGAGCTCGCGATCGAGCGTGCCGATGGAGACGAACACGCGCACCAGGTTCTTCGCGGCCATGGGACCGAGGATGTCGAGATCGCGCTCGACCAGCGCCGACTTGGTGACCATCGTCACCGGGTGGTTGCATTGCGCGAGCACCTCCAGGATCTGGCGCGTGATGCGGTATTTGCGCTCGATCGGCTGATAGCAGTCGGTATTCGCGCCGAGCGCGATCGGGCTCGGCTTGTAGCCCGGCTTGGCAAGCTCGGCGCGCAGCTGTTCCGGTGCATTGGTCTTGGCGAAGAGCTTGGTCTCGAAGTCGAGGCCGGGTGAAAGCTCGAGATATGCATGGCTTGGCCGGGCGTAGCAGTAAATGCAGCCGTGCTCGCAGCCCCGGTACGGATTGATCGACGTGCTGAAACCGACGTCGGGCGAGTCGTTGTGCGAGAGGATGGTGCGCGCGCGCTCGATGGTGACCTGCGTCTCGAGCGGCCGCTCGTCCTTCTCGTCGGGCATCCAGCCGTCGTCGAACGGCTCGCGTGCCACCGTCTCGAAGCGCCCCTGGATGAACGAGCGCGCGCCGCGCATGAAAGTGATTTCGCTCTTGCCGTCCTTCGCCATGGCCGCGGCTCCTACAATCGGCGGAAAGTGATTCTACGCCTGATACTGTATAAATGAACAGTACCCGTCGCAACGTCGGGCTGCTTGCCGCGTGCCAGGCATTGCTTTTCACCAATAACTCGACCCTGATCGCGATCAACGGGCTTGCCGGGCTCGCGCTGGCACCGAAGGCAGCACTCGCTACGCTGCCAGTGACCTGCTGGGTAGCGGGCGGAGCGCTCGCCACGATGCCGGCGTCGCTGCACATGAAGCGCGTCGGGCGCCGGCTGGGCCTGATGAGCGGGACGCTATGGGGCATCGCCGGAGCGCTGCTCTGCGGCACGGCGATCTACCTGCAGCTCTTCTGGCTGCTGTGCCTCGGGACGCTGGTGTGGGGCGTCTATAACGCCTACGGCCAGTACTATCGCTTCGCCGCCGCGGACGCGGTGGCGGCGGCGCACAGGCCCATGGCGATATCGCTCGTGCTAGCCGGCGGCTTGGTCGGCGGGATTGCCGGCCCGACGCTCAGCCGCTGGACCATCGATCTCGGCGCGCGCAAGTTCATGGGCGCTTACCTCACGCTCATCGTGGTCGCGCTCGGCGCCATGGCGCTGCTGCGCTTCGTGCGCATCCCGACGCCGAGCGCCGCCGAGCGCGCGGCGAGCGGCCGGCCGCTCGCCGAGATCGCGGCGCAGCCCAAGTTCATCATCGCCGTGCTCTCGGCCGCGATCAGCTACGGCGTCATGAACTTCCTCATGACCTCGACGCCGATCGCCATGCAGATCTGCGGCCATGCCTACGGCGCGGCGGCGTTCGTCATTTCCTCGCACGTGATCGGCATGTTCGCGCCGTCGTTCTTGACCGGCGGCCTGATCCGCCGCTTCGGCGCGATCCGCGTCATGCTCGCCGGCGCGGCGCTCAACCTGCTCACCGTCGGCGTCGCGCTGAACGGCATCACCGTGGCACATTTCTGGTGGGCGCTCTTCCTCCTGGGCGTCGGCTGGAACTTCCTGTACACCGGTGCCACGACGCTGCTCACCGAAACCTATCGACCCGAGGAACGCGCAAAAGCGCAAGGCGCGAACGACCAGGTCATCTTTCTTGTCATGCTCGTGTCCTCGTTTACCTCCGGCGCTACCATCACGACCGCCGGCTGGGCGCGCGTGAATCTCTTTGCGCTCGTGCTGGTCGCAATCGTCACGATCGCGCTCGTCTGGTTCGCGTCCCGGCAGCGACGCCCCGCCCTCGCATGATCCGCGCCCCGGCCGCGGTCGGGCAGCGCCTCGAGGAGGTCGATACTCCCGCGCTCGTTGTCGAGCTCGACGCCTTCGAGCGCAACCTGCGCACCATGGCCGACTCGGTGAAGGGACGCGGCGTGCGCGTGCGCGCCCACGCCAAGACGCACAAATGCCCGGAGATCGCCAAGCGCCAGATCGCGATCGGCGCGGTCGGCGTCTGCTGCCAGAAGGTGTCGGAGGCCGAGGCGCTCGTCGACGGCGGCGTCGGCAATGTGCTCGTGAGCAACGAAGTGATCGGCGCCGCCAAGATCGCCCGCCTTGCTGCCCTCTCGCAGCGCGCGCAGATCGGTGTCTGCGTCGACCATGCGGACGGCGTGGCGGCGCTCGCGGCGAGCGGCGCGAAGCTCGACGTCTACATCGAGATCGAGGTGGGCATGGGCCGCTGCGGCATCGCGCCGGGCGAGCCGGCGCTTGCGCTCGCGCAGCGCATCAGCGCTGCCAGCAATCTGCGTTTCGCCGGCCTGCAGGCGTATCACGGCCGGGCACAGCACCTGCGCTCGATGGCGGAGCGCCGGGCCGCGATCGACGCTGCCGCCCGCGCGGTGCGTGTGACCGAAGAGCTGCTCAATAAGCGCGGCATTGAGTGCCCGATCGTCAGCGGCGCCGGCAGCGGCACGTACATGCTGGAAGTGGAGAACGGTGCCTGGAACGAGATCCAGCCGGGGTCCTACATCTTCATGGACGTCGACTACGGCCGCAACGAATGGGCCGCGCCGCTGCCGCGCTTCGAGCACGCGCTTTTCGTCTTGACGACAGTGATGAGCCGCCCGGCCAGTGATCGCGCGATCGTCGATGCCGGCCTCAAGGCCTCGAGCGTGGACTCGGGCATGCCCACCGTCTGGCAGCGCCCGGGCCTCGTGTACCGCGGCGCCTCGGACGAGCACGGCGTCGTGCAGATTGAAAGCGGCGCCGAGGCGCCGGCGCTCGGCGAGAAGCTGCTGCTGGTGCCCGGGCACTGCGATCCGACGGTGAATCTTTACGACTGGTATGTCTGCTTGCGCGGCGGCCGCGTCGAGGCGCTCTGGCCGATCACCGCGCGCGGCGCGCTTTACTGAGGAGAGGAAGAATGAACAAGCAGTATCTGAATCCGAAGGAGCTGGGAGCGGCGCCCAAGTTCTATTCGCACGCCGTATCGCTCGCCGGGCAGGCGAAGCTCGTCTACGTCTCCGGCCAGGTGAGCTGGGGAGCGGACGGCCGCGTGGTCGGCGCGGGCGACATGCGCGCGCAGTGCGAGCAGGTGTTCAAGAACCTGACCGCCGTGCTCGCCGCCGCGGGCGCGGGCTGGGGGGACATCGTCAAGATGAATAGCTACATGGTGAATCTCAACGCCGAGAACGTCGCCACGTTCCGCGAGGCTCGCGCGGCATATCTCAAGCCGGGCCAGATGCCGGCGAGCACGCTGGTCGGCGTGACGAGCCTGGTGCAACCGGAGCTGCTGCTGGAAGTGGAGGTGGTGGCGGCCGTGGGCGCCGCTGCAGCGCGGCCCAAGCCCAAGGCCAAGAAAAAGCGGCGCCGTTGAGCCGCAGAGCGAAGCCGGCGATTGCCGTGAGCGACGCGCGTGGCGTGCGCACGCTGCACGTCGGCGGCGAGGCGATCCAGAGCGCGATGCGCATCGACGATCCGCATGCGCTCGCGCTCGATTACACGCGCTGCATGATGGCGTTCCTGCTCGTGCACCCGGAGCCGCGCCAGGCGCTGATGATCGGGCTGGGCGGCGCCTCGCTGCCCAAGTTTTTCCATCGGTATTTGAAAACGACGAAGGTGCGCGTCGTCGAGCTCGACGAGCGCGTCGTCACGGCTGCGCGCACGCACTTTGCGCTGCCGCCTGATGACGAACGGCTGAGCGTCGAAGTCGGCGACGGCGTGCACGCCCTGGTGCCCGAATGCTGCGATGTGCTGGTCGTGGACGCTTTTCAGGATGAGGTGCACGTGCCGCAGTTCGCGGCCGCCGAGTTCTACGACGCCGCGTTTCTCGCGCTGCGCGAGCCCGGCGTGCTGGTGGTGAACTTCATGGACGACGATCCGAAGTTCGACCAGTATTTGCAGCGCCTCGAGCGCGCCTTTGGCGGCGCGGTACTGGCGATGCCGGCGCTCTATGATCCGAACCTCATCGCCTTTGCATTTCGCGGTGCGCCGCCGGCGATCGGCTGGGAAACGCTGCGCCGCCGCGCCGAGAAGCTGGAAGCGCGCTATCGCCTGCCGTTTGGGCGCTATGTTTCCAAGCTGCGCGGCATGAACCGCTGCACCGCCGAGGCGCTCATGATCCATGCCGACTGAGGCGACACCGCTCGCCGGCATCGCATTCCTCGGTGCGCTTATTTTCGGCATCACCGGGTTCGGCTCCTCGCTCATCACCATTCCGCTCGCCACGCATCTGGTGCCGCTCGGCTTTGCGCTCGCGCTCTTCGCGCTGGTGGATGTCTGCAGTGCCTTCAGCGTCGGCCTCGAAAATCCGCGCCATGCGGTGCGCGCCGAGTGGCGGCGCCTCGTGCCGCTGATCTTCGTCGGCACCGCGCTCGGCGTGACGCTGCTCGTCAACCTGCCGCGCACGGTTGGCATGCTGCTGCTGGGCCTCTTTGTGCTGTCCTACGCGCTCTACAGCCTGGTGCAGCGCGGCCCGCAGCGCGTCGTCAGCCCGCGCTGGGCATGGCTTGCCGGGTTGTGCGGCGGCATTACCAGCGCGCTGTTCGGCGCCGGCGGGCCGCCCTATGCGATCTACCTCTCGCAGCGCGGGCTTACTAAAGAGCAGTTCCGCGCCACCATGGGCTTCGCCACCATGACGAGCATCTCGCTGCGCGTGGTGGCATTCGCCGTCACCGGACTGCTGGTGGAGCGCGCCGTGTGGCTCACTGCCCTCGTGGTGGTGCCGGCCGGGCTGCTCGGCTTGTGGGTCGCCCGACGCGTGTACCGGCGGATCTCGCGCGAGCTGCTGATGCGCGCGGTCGCCGTCGTGCTGCTCGCCTCAGGCGGCTCGCTTGTCGTGCGCGCGCTGCACTAGCGCAAGGTCGCGGTTCGCGGGGCCGTTGATCACCTTGCCATAGGCGTCGAAGCGCGAGCCGTGGCACGGGCAATCCCAGGTGTTCTCGCCCGGATTCCACTGCACGATGCAGCCAAGATGCGGGCAGGCCGCGAGGCACTCGTGCAGCGTGCCGTTCACGTCGCGGTACACGGCGAGCTTCTCGAAGCCGTGGCGCACGATCGCGCCGCTGTCGCGCCCGATCTGGTCGAGCGACTTCACGTCGCCCGGCGTCAGCCAGTCGGCGTACTGCGCGGCCATGTTGAGGTCCTCGCGCGCGAACTCGCCCGCGGCTTTCACCGGCACGCGCGCCGGCGAATAGAGCTTCTCCCACGGGTTGTTGCGCCCGAGGATCAGGTCGCAGAGCAGCATTCCGGCGATGGTGCCGTGGGTGAGACCCATGCCGGAGTCGCCCGTGGCGATGTAGACGTTGTCGTGGTCCATCGGGTTGTGGCCGATGAAGGCGACGTAGTCGATCGTCTCCATGATCTGGCCGCCCCAGTTGAACTCGACCTCCTGCATCATCGGGAAGCGAGTGCGCGCCCATGCCTCGAGGCGGCGATAGCGCTGCGGCGAGTCGTGCGCCTGGCCGCTCTTGTGGTCCTCGCCGCCGACGATCAGAAGATCGTCCTGCAGCCGGATGTAGTGGTATGGATCGCCCGTGTCCCACGCAAGCACCTGCGGCACCGAGCCGGGCGGCACGCGTGCGCCGATGACGTAGGTCATGTAAGGCGCCTGTTTCGTATGGATGGCGAGCAGGTTGTTGATCGGCACATTGGTCGCCACTACGAGCGCATCGCTCGTCACCACATGGTTGCCGACGTGCACCAGCGCCGGCACGCCGCCGTCGACGTGATCCGCGTGGCTCTGGCAGAAGATGCGGCCGCCTGAGCGCTCGATTGCCGCGGCGAGGCCGGCAAGGTATTTGAGCGGATGGAACTGGCCCTGCCGCCGAAAGCGCAGGCACGGGCCGGTGTCCCAGCTGTAGGGCGCGCGAGCGACGAGCTCGACCTGCTTCAGCCCGGCGCGATGCGCAGCGTCAAGCTCGCGTTCAAGGGTGGCCCGCTTGTCGCCTTCGGCGAGGAACAGATAACCGTCGAGGCGCGCGAAGTCGCAATCGATGTGCTCCTTTCGGACGATCTCGTCGATGCGCTCGATCGCCGCGCTGTGACTGTCGGCGGCGACACGGATCGCTTCTGCGCCGTGCAGTTTTTCCAGCTCGAAGTAGCGGTCATCCAGCATGTTGGTGAGATGGCCGCTCGTCATGCGCGTCATGCCCGACACCAGCGGGCCGTCGTCCAGCACGGCGACGAGCTTGCCGGCCTGCGTCAGCTGGTATGCCGTGCTCAGGCCGGCGATGCCGGCGCCGACGATGCAGACGTCGACGTGCAGGTTCTCTTCGAGCGGACGGCACTCCGGGAGGAGGGCGCTGGCGGACCAGACGGATTCGTGGCGCGGCATGGTGCCCCGCGCCTTGCAAAAAACGCTCCTAGGTCGCCTTTTCCCGCATGGTGACGAACTCCTCGGCCACCGTCGGATGGATGCCGATGGTGGCGTCGAACTGCGCCTTGGTGGCGCCGACCTTTACCGCGATTGCCAGGCCCTGGATGATCTCGCCCGCGTCCGGCCCGATCATGTGCGCGCCGACTACCCGCTGCGAGGCGCGCTCGACCACCAGCTTCATGAAGACGCGCTCCTTTTTCTCCGTCAGCGTGAGTTTCAGCGGTCGGAAATACGTCTTGTAAATATCGACTTCGCCATAGCGCTCGCGCGCCTGCAGCTCGCTCAGCCCGACGGTGGCGAGGTTGGGATTGGCGAACACCGCGGTCGGCACGTTGTCATGGTCCACGGGCGTCGGCTTGCCGCCGAAGAGGGTCTTCGCGAGCCACATCGCCTCGGCGGTCGCGACCGGCGTGAGGTTGATGCGGTTGGTGACGTCACCGATCGCGTAGATCGACTCGACGCTCGAGCGCGAGTACTGGTCGACGATCACCGCGCCGTCGGCCGCGAGTTTCACCCCGGCGCGCTCGAGGCCGAGCTTGGCGCTATTCGGCTTGCGGCCGGTGGCGAAGAGCACGAGGTCGGTCTTCTGGTGCGGCCCGTCGGTATAGCAGACCTCGAGACAGTCGGCGTGCTTGATGATCTTCGCCGGCTCGCCGCCGAAGTGGACCTTGAGCCCTTTGTGCGTCAGCTCCTCGGCAATGCGCTCGCCGAGATCGGCGTCGAAGCCGCGCAGCAGGCGCCTGCCCCGGTATGAGAGCGTGGTCTTCACCCCGAGCCCGTGGAGGATCGATGCAAATTCCAGCGCGATGTAGCCGCCGCCGACGACCAGGGCGCGCTCGGGCAGCCGCTGCAGATGAAACGCCTCGTCCGACGTAATGGCGTGCTCGCGGCCCTCGATCGGCGGCATCACCGGCCACGAGCCGGTGGCGATCAGGATGTGCTTGGCGCTGTAGCGCCGGCCGTTCACTGCCACCGTGTGCGCATCGACGACGGTGGCGCGGCCGCGGATGATTTCCACGCCCGCGCTGCTCAGCAGGCGCTCGTAGACGGCGTTGAGCCGCGCGATTTCCTTGTCCTTGTTCGCGAGCAGCGTCGGCCAGGCGAACTGTGGCTCGCCGGTGGACCAGCCGTAGGCCTGAGCGATCTCGAACTCCTCGCGCCAGTGCGCCGCATAGGAGAAGAGCTTCTTCGGGATGCAGCCGACGTTGACGCAGGTGCCGCCGAAAAGATGCGACTCGGCGATGGCGACTTTCGCGCCATAGGAGGCCGACACGCGGCTGGCACGCACGCCGCCGGAGCCGCCGCCTATCGCAAAGAGATCGTAATCGAAGCTTATTTCAGGTTCTTGAGGTTGAGCTCGACGAGCTCGAGATCGACGGTGATGCGCTGGTGCTGCGGCTTGTCGGAGAGCCAGAGCAGCGCGTTTTTGACGCGCATGTCGATCTGCCCGGCCGGCATGCCTTCGACACCCTGGAGCATGGACACGAGCTCGTTCAGCTTCGCAGCCTGAGCGGCCTTGCGCACGTCAGCGAGCTTGCCTTCGATCGCCTTGCGGTCGAGGTTCGTCACCATCCTGACGGTTTTGTCTTCTTCTGCCATGGCGCTATCTCCGGTGGACCGATTGTACCAGCGCGTAACGCTCGCCCGCGGCGCGCACGGCACCGTCAGCAACGAGTTTCTCGAGATGCGCTGTCAACGAGCGCGCCGCCCAGCGATGCAGGCGCGCCGGCACGTCGTCGTATACGTGCGGCAGCAGCTCCTCGACGGTGGCGGCGCCGGTTTTCACGAGCGCGTTGCGCACTTTTTCCTCGCGCATCAGCCGATGGGCGATGAGCCGCCGCATCTCCTTGTGCGGCGCGCCGATCAGATAGCCGTGGCCGGGCGCGATGATGGCGATATCTTCGGCGAGCAGCTTCTCCAGCGATTGCAAATAGGCGCGCATGTCGCCGTCGGGCGGATTGATCACCACGGTGGAGCCCTGCATCACGTGATCGCCGGTGAACAGCATCTTGGTCTGCTCGAGCAGGTAGCAGAGATGGTTCGACGCGTGCCCCGGTGTATGGATCGCGCGCAGCGTGACGCCGCCAAGCTCGATGCGCTGGCCGTTCTCGAGCACGAAGTCGGGCTTATAGGTCGCATCCTGGCCTGCGGGCGCCGGCCGGCCGAGGAGCTGCGCGCCGGTCGCCGCCTTGAGCGGCGCAGCCGCCGGCGAATGATCGAGATGCGTATGCGTGCAGAGGATCCATTTGATGTTGCCGAACGCTTGCAGCTTCTCGATGTGCGAGGCGATGTCCGGGCCGGGATCGATGATCGCGCGCTCGTTCTCGCCAATGATGTAACTGTTCGTCCCGGGCCCGGTCATCATGCCGGGATTGGGCGCGATCAGCCGCGTCACCCAGCGGTCGAGGCGCTTCGGCTCGCCGGCGGCGAGATCGTAGGTGGTGGTGCCGCTCTCGTCGGGATCGCTCCAGTGGATCTCGTGGTACGGCGGATCGCTGCGCCGGAAGATCTTCTCGCCCTCCTTGCCGAGCGCGATGCACGCGCGGTTTTCCTCGATGTCGGTGAGCGCGCGCACATGGCGCATTGCGTCGGCGACCGTGGCGAATGGTTTCAGCTCGCCGAGCGTGTGCTGGGTCGCGTAAACGAGCTCGATCTCGCCGCGCGCCGAGCGCTCGAGCGCTTCTCGCGGCGAGAGCCAGAGCGTGTGCACGGTTTCCGCCGCATCGTGAAGGCCTTCCTGCCCGGCTGGCGCGGCGGCGACGAAGAAGCGCGTATCGAAACGCCGTGTCCGGCCCGGCGCCGTCACCCAATGGCCGATGTAGCCGAGCTCGCCTGCCGGCAGGTAAAGGTTCTCGGCTTCCAGGAGCTCGATAAAAGGCCGGTTGCGATCCGCGGTCAGCCGGGCGGCGCGGGCGGGATCGATCAGGTTGCCCTCCGCGTCGCACGCGAGGAGGATCCCGGCCTCCTCGTAGCACTCCCGGATCGCCGCGATCCAGTAGGGAATCGGCGGATTCTCGCCGGGCAGGTTCTTCAGCCGCTGCACTAGCCGCGGGTCGGTGTCGGCGGTTTCGAGCGAGCCGCCGGGAAACACGTAGGCGCCGCCCAGAAACACCGCGCTCGGCGAGCGCTGCAGCATCAGGACTTGGGGGCCGTCGCTCGCGTCGCGCAGAAGCGCGAGGGTCGCCGCGGGCCGCGCCGCCTGCGTCGCCATCAGGGCACGAGGCGCCGCACGATCTCCGCGGCGGGCACGATGTCGTCGATGAGATCGACGCCTTCGCCGGCGAAAATCAGCGCCGTGTCGAAATCCTGGCGCTCGACCGCTGCGTAGTAGCGCTTGCGCTCCGCGTCCATGCGTTCGCGCAATGCCGCTTCACGGCCATGCCAGTCCTCGGTGAACTTGTTGCGCAGCGCCCGGCCGGTAATGCCGGCCCAGCCGTCGAAGCCGCGCACGACGTCGAACACCGTCGTGCGGACCGTCGCGTCGCCGCTTGCCTGTGCGATGCGCTCCTTGGCGCGCGTAGCGGTGAGCGCCTCGTGGCTCGCGCTGAAGCGCGTGCCGACCAGCACGCCGGCGGCGCCGAGCGTGATCGAAGCTTCATAGCCGCGGCGATCGGCGATGCCGCCGGCCGCGAGCAGCGGGATGTGCGGCGCCAAATCGCGCACGGCGGGCAGCAAAACGAAGAGCGATCGCTCGCCGCCATGGCCGCCGGCTTCGGTGCCTTGCGCGACCAGCACGTCCGGGTGCGCCTCGAGCGCCTGGCGCGCGATCGCCAGGCTCTGCACCTGGCAGATGAGCTTCGCGCCGGACCGCCGGATTTTTTCGGCGAACGGGCGCGGATCGCCGAAGGAGAGCATGACGGCCGCGGGCTTGTAGCTGAGCGCGAGGTCGAGAAGCGCGGGCTGCCGGGCGAGGCTCCAGGTGATGAAGCCGATGCCGACGCGCTCGCCGTCGGCACGTTGGCATTCGCGCCGCATCCAGTCGGCATCGCCATAGCCGGCGCCGATCAACCCCAGGCCGCCAGCACGCGTCACCGCCGCGGCGAGCGCGCCGCCGGAAACAAAGCCCATGGGTGCCAGCACCACGGGCTTCTGGACGCCCAGCACGCCGGTGATCATGCAGTGCGGCCGGCGCGGTCCTTCTCGTTTTGCGCCTTGATCATGGCGCGCATGCGCTCCCAGTCGGCGTCCGAGAGCCGGTCGAGCTCGGTGAAATACGCGCCCGAGCCGGTGGCGAGATAGCCCGCGCCGTCCACCGCGATGGTTTCACCGGTGAGCCACTCGCAGCCGTCAGCCATCAGGAAGGTGGCGAGGTTCTGCAGCTCGTCCATGCGACCGATGCGCCGCATCGGATTGAGCTTCGCCGAATCGTCGAAGCCGCCGCCGGGGCGCAGGCGCTTGGTCGCGCCTTCGGTGGGAAAGGGTCCCGGCGCGATCGCGTTCAGCCGGATGCCGTGGCGCCCCCATTCCACAGCGAGGGACTTCGTCATGACGTGCAGTCCGGCTTTCGACATGGCCGACGGCACCACGTAAGGCGAGCCGGTGTGCACCCAGGTGACGAGGATCGAGACGACGCTGCCCTTGTGGCCGCCGGCGATCCAGCGCTTGCCCACCGCATGCGTCACGTAGAAGGTGCCGTGGAACACGATGTTCGCGATGGCGTTGAAGCCGTTCGGCGTCAGATCCTTCGTCGGGCTGATGAAGTTGCCGGCGGCGTTATTGACGAGCCCGGTAAGCGCGCCGTCCTCGTCCCAGATGCGCTGAACCATGGCATCGACCGCAGCCGCATCGCGAATGTCCACCGAGTGGGTGCGCACCCGTGCGCCATGCTTGTCGGTGAGCTCACGCGCCGTGTCTTCGAGGACGCCGCCGCGCCGGCCGGCGAGCCAGAGATCGGCGCCGAGCTCGGCGTATCTCGCGGCGATTTCCTTACCGAGGCCGGTGCCGCCGCCGGTGATGAGGATGCGCTTACCTTTGAGGAGATGATCCTTGAACATGCGCGCTCCGGGGAGGGAGCGCGTATTCTAGGCTGACGAGCGCGCCGACGGCGACGGCGGCAATGATCGCGGCGAAGATGGAGATCGCCGCCACGCTTCCCAAGGCAACGGAGAGCCAGCCGATGCCGATCACCGGCAGCGAGTTGCCGACGAAGCAGGCGACAAAATAGCTGGATGCAATTTCGGCCCGCTGCGCGGCGGGTGCCAGCTGATTCGCCACCTGCAGGCTGCCGCGGTAAGCAAGCGCGGCACAAAGGCCGACCACCGCGGTATCGGCGCCGAGAAGGAGGAGCGAGCCACGCGCGCTTGCCAGCACCAGCAGCACGAGGCTCGGCAGCATCAGCACGAGGCCCCAGCGCATCGCGCTCGCGCTGGCGAGGCGGCGGGTCGCGATCATCGCCAGGGCGGACACGATGAAGAGCTCAGCGACAATCGCGCCGCCGAGCGCATGGTTCTCGATATGCAGCCGCTCTCTGACGAGCGAGGGTGCGAGGGCAGCGTAGAAGCCGATGAACGAAAATGTGCCGAGCGCCGCGGCAGCCGGTGCGATGAAGCGCCGGCGCACGCTCGCCGGGACGCCCAGGCGCGGCCGTAGTGAAACCTGGCGCAAACCGCGCCGCTGGCGGACGGTTTCGGGCGTCGCGCGCACGAGCAACGCCAATGGCACGAGCGCCGCAAGGTACACGAGGTAGGAGAGCTGCAGCGGCCACGGCTCGTACTGCGCGAGAAAGCCGGCGAGCAGGCTGCCCAATCCAAGTCCGCTGAAATTGGCGGTGGTGGTGATGAGGCTCGCCTGCCGCGCTTGCTCGCCGCCCAGCAGCTCGATCAGCCACGCGGTCGCGCTACCCGAAGCGATGCCGATGGCGAAGCCGCTCAGCGCGCGCGCCACGTAGAGCCAGGCCGTGCCCTGCGCGAGCAGGAAGAGCAGTGTGCTGGCCACAGCGACCACGATCGCCCACCAGGCAGCGGGCTTGCGCCCGATCTGGTCGGACAGCCGTCCGAAGAAGAGCAGTGCAACCAGATTGCCGAGCACGTAGACCGCATAGATCAGGGTCAGCGTGACGTCGGAGAAACCGAACGCCTGCTGGTAGAGCATATAGAGCGGCGATACCAGCGTGCTCGCCATGAACATCATGCCGATCATCGCCGCCGGCGTGACGATCCTGAATGGAGTCATGCACAATCGGCGTGCAAGATGCGCGCCGTGCGACGCGCTATGCCGGGGCCTTCTCCGGCTGTACGTACGACGCTTCGCCCAGGCCGAAGGACCAGTTCTCCTTCGCCACCTCGACTAGATTGATCCAGGCGTCCTCGCGCCGCAGACCAAGGGCCGCGAGGTGCTCGGCGATGCGGCGGAAGAGCGCGCGCTTTTGCGCGAGCGTGCGGCCTACGCTCATCGTGATCTGCACGATCACGATCTGATCGGTGCGGGCGATGCCAAGGTACTCCGAGTCGTAGACCAGGTCGCCCGGCTCGTGTTCGGTGAGAATTTGGCAGCGGTCGCGCGCCCGTATGCTGATCGTCTCGACCAGCGCGCGGTGGATCGCGTCGCCGATCTGGCGGCGCAGTCCAGCCGGCCTACCCTCGAGAAGCGAGATCCGGACGAGCGGCATGGGCCGGCTTCAGCCATCGGTAGAGGCGTGCCAGCAGCAGCGCGATTTCCTGGTTGCTCTGCCGATGCGCGGCTTGGACGATCTCCTGCCGCAGCCCGGGGCTAGCGCGCCACTCGGCGAGCGTCACGGGTCTCATGGCGTGCGGCCTTGTGTCCGAAGAGCTTCGCGATCGGCGCGATCACCAGCGTGTAAATTGCGTCGGCACGCTCGCGCCGCGCCCTGGCGTTCAGTGCTTCGAGTTCTGGAAAGTCGAGTCTCATGACTGCTCCTTTCAAGCAAACGAAACGGCGGCCGCGCCGCCGAGCGAGTTGACGATGGCGACGCCGCGATGGCGCAGGCGGTAGCAGCCGCCGCGCTCGAGCACGATGTCCTTCGGCTGGTTCTCTTCGGTGATCCAAACGGAGCCTTCGACTGCGCACACCGTGCTCCCTTGGCCGTCGAGCACCTTGAGCGTCTGGTTTGGACCGAGCTTCACGGCGCCATTCCTCAGTTCCAGTTTCATGTTCTGCTCCTTTCTTTGCATGCGTAGAATGCATCCTGCGCGCGGTGCGCTCAAACGGTAAATTCTCAAGCCACACATGAGAAATCGGAATGTGATGCCGAGCCTCGATCTGCTCGCCGGCTTCGAGGCGGCGGCGCGGCATCTGTCGTTTACCAAGGCTGGAGAGGAACTTTTCCTCACGCAGTCGGCGGTCAGCCGCCAGATCAAGGAGCTCGAGGAGCAGCTCGGCGTCGCGCTGTTCCACCGGCGCCATCGCGCCCTGGTGCTCACCGACGCCGGGCAGCAGTTCTATGCCGCCACGGCGCAGGTGATCACCACGATGCGCACGGCGACCGAACGGCTGCGCGCGCAGTCCGGCCGCAAACGCCCGCTGTCGGTGACCACCACGCATTCGTTCGCCGCGCTATGGCTGATCCCGCGCCTTGCCGGCTTCACCCGCACGCATCCGGGTGTCGACGTGCGCATCACCGCCGATACCCGCGTTCAGGATTTGGAGCGCGACGGCCTCGACCTCGCCATCCGCCACGGGCCGCCCTCGCTCTCCGGGCCGAATGCCGTGCGCCTCTTCGGCGAGCGCGTGTTCCCGGTGTGCAGCCCGAAATTGCTGAAGACCCATCCGCTGCGCGAGCCGGCCGATCTCAAGAACCACACGCTGCTGCAGTACGACGATCCGGATGCGCGCCATCCGTGGCTGCACTGGAAAACCTGGCTCGAAGTCGCCCGCATCCCCGACCTGCGACCGGCGGGGACGCTCTCGCTCTCGGGCTTCGAGCAGATCATTCCTGCCGCGGTCGCCGGGCACGGCGTGGCGCTCGGCCGCAGCCCGCTGGTGAAGGACCTGCTCGCCGAGAGGAAGCTGGTCGCACCGTTCAAGACCACCGCCGATCCGGCGCGCGCTTATTTCGTCGTCCCGTCGAAGGCAGCCGCGAGCCGCCCCGAGGTACAGGAATTCATCGAGTGGCTTAAAGCCGAAGCGGCTAAACGGTGAGGACGATCTTGCCGATGTGCTGCGAGGATTCCATCAGGCGATGGGCCTCGGCGGCCTCGGCCAGCGCAAACGTCCGGTAGACCTGCGGCTTGATGCGGCCGGCTTCGATCAGCGGCCAGATTTTCTCGCGCAGGTTGCGCGCCAGATAGCCTTTGAATTCGGTGCTGCGCGGTCGCAGCGTCGATCCGGTGATCGTCAGCCGCTTGCGCATCACCGCATCGATATCGAGCTCGCAGCGCGGGCCGCGCAGATAGGCGATGAATACGAGTCGCCCTTCCTCTGCCAGGCATTTCAGCTCGCGCGGCACATAGTCGCCGCCCACCATCTCGAGGATCACGTTCACGCCTTTGCCGCCGGTGGCGGCACGCACTTCCGCGACCCAGTCCTGCGTCTTGTAGTTGAACGCCTTCTGGGCGCCGAGCCGCACGCACGCGGCAACCTTGTCATCGCTTCCGGCGGTAGCGAAGACGCGATTACCGGTCGCCGCGCCCATCTGGATCGCAGTCACGCCGATGCCCGAAGTGCCGCCCTGCACGAGCAGCGTCTCGCCGGGCGCGAGACGGCCGCGGTCGTAGACATTTCCCCACACCGTGAAGCACGTCTCCGGCAGTGAGGCCGCTTCCACCATGGTGAGGTTCTTCGGCACCGGCAGCGCCTGCGTCTCGGGCACCGCGCAGTACTCGGCGTAGCCGCCGCCGTTGGCGAGCGCGCAGACCTTGTCGCCGCGCTTCCACAGCTTCGCCTCGGCACCCAGCTCCACAACTTCACCGGCGATCTCCAGCCCCGGCAGCGGCGAGGCGCCGGGCGGCACCGGATAGTGGCCCATGCGCTGGAGCACATCGGGGCGGTTGACGCCCGCGGCGGCGACCTTCACCAGGATCTCGTTCGGCTGCGGTGCCGGCTTCGGCGCCTCCGCAGCGCGCAGCACCTCGGGACCGCCGGGCTTGCTTATCTCGACTGCGCGCATCGTGGTCGCTATTATCCCGCGACGAGGAGGAGCCCCGGTGGCCCAATTTCGCGTCGAGTTCGTGCTGGATCAGGAGAGCGGCAAGTATCTCGCCGAGCTCTACAACCCGGAGAACCATGAAGAGCTGATCGTGCGCACCGAAGCGCTTTATGCATCGCAGGCGGCGGCGGTGCTCGGACTGGTGCAGCTCTTCAAGGACGCGATCCTGCAGTTCCCCAAGCCGGGCGAGCCGCCCGCGCGCGTGGTGGGCAAGAAACCGCAGCGCCGCAAGGCCGCGAAGGCCAAGAAGGCCAAGAAGGCCAAGAAGGCCAAGAAGGCCACGAAGAAAGCCGCCAAGCGGCGCAAACATAATTAGGAGGAGAACCATGCGAATTGCACTGGCGGCGGTCCTCGCCGCATGCGCCACGGCGGCGTCCGCCGACTTCAACGACAAAAAGCCGATCAACGCCACGATTACCGGCGCTACGCCGAGCGGCTATCCGCGCACGATGGTCGAGGGACTTAATGCCGTCGTGCGCGATACCTACCCCGGCTCCGCCGTCTCCTTCAAACCCAACTCACCCGGCGGCGGGGTGGTCGCGATTGCCGAGAAACAGGCCGACTTCACCGCCACGGCGACCGGGACGGAGATACGCCTCGCCAACGAGGGCCGCGATCCGTACAAGAGCTCGCTCAAGGGGAAGTTCAGCTACGTGATGATGCTGTACGACAACCAGTACATGCACTTCGTCATGACGAAGGAATGGGCCGGCGCGAACGGCATCAGGAGCTGGGCCGACATCGCGGCGAAAAAGCCGAAGATGCGCCTCGCCATCAACCGCCCGGACAACCCGCAGACCACGATCGGCGGTCCGTACGAGGTGATGAAGGCCTACGGCTTCACCATCAACGACATCGCCAAGTGGGGCGGCAGCTACGTTCTCGGCAACAGCCAGATCGGGCTCGATGCGCTGACCGACGACAAGGCCGACGTCTTCATGAACGCGCGCAACCTCGGCGATTCGCTCCTCAAGGACGTGGCGAGCAAGCGGCCGCTCCTTTGGATCGACGGCGACATGCAGCGCATGCAGAAGGCCGCCGATGCGTTCCACTTCAAGGCCGCCATGGTGCCGAAGGGCACCTATCCGTTCATGGAGAAGGACTACCCGACGATCCTGATGTGGGTCTCGCTGCTCGCTGGGGCGCATGTACCGGATGAAGTGGTCTACAAGTACGTGAAGGCGATCGCCGAGAACGAAGCGCGCGTGCATGCGATCGGTGGGTCGCTGAAGAGCGGCTTTACGGTTGCGAAGATGGCAACGAACCCGGCCAACCTGCCCTATCACCCTGGGGCGCTGCGCTACTACAAGGAAAAGGGGCTGGTGAAGTAGCGCTTGCTCGAGCTCCTGCGCGAAGGGCGGCGTCACCGCCCGGCTGGGCTCTGGCTGCTGCTCATCCGCGCCGGCTCGGTCGCGGCCGCGCTCTACGTGCTGTGGATCGGCGCGCTGGCGCAGGTTTTCGGAACCTGGGCGCTCGACCTCGGCAACTGGCTCGGCGCCCAGCCGCTGATCGCGTTCGGCAGCTGGGCGCGCGCGTTCACCGCGCAGTTCCATCTCGACATCTCGATCTTCATCGCGATCACCTTCCCGATCGCCTTTCTCACCACCACCGCCAACCCCACGCGCGCGCGTCTCGCGTGGACCGATGTCGCGCTCGCGGCGATCTCCCTGGCGGTAGCGCTCTACTACATCGTCCTCAATGACCGCTTCCTGAACTGGAGCCGCGGCTTCTCGCAGCCGAGCAGCGGCGACGTCATCGCCGGCTTCACGCTGCTCGCGCTGGTGATCGAGCTTTGCCGCCGCTCGGTCGGCTGGGGACTCACCTCGCTCGTCATCGTGCTGCTGGTCTTCACGGTGTTCGGCCATTGGATGCCGGGGCCGCTGCGCCACGACAACTTCGGTGTGCCGTACTTCATCGAGATGATGACGATCATGGAGAACGGCATCTTCGGCGCGCCGCTCGAGGTCGCGGCGACCTATGCCTTCCTGTTCGTGCTGTTCGGCAGCTTCTACGAGAAGTCGGGCGGCGGGCAATTGTTCTTCGAGCTGGCGAGCGCGGTCACCGGCCGCATGCGCGGCGGGGCGGCGAAAGCGTGCGTTACGGCGAGCGGACTGTACGGATCGATTTCGGGTAGCCCCACCGCCGATGTCGCGACCACCGGGCCGCTCACCATCCCGATCATGAAGCGCATGGGCATTCCCGCGGCGCGCGCCGGCGCCATCGAAGCGACTGCTTCCTGCGGCGGCGCCATGCTGCCCCCGGTGATGGGCGCCGTGGCGTTCATCATGTCGGATCTCACGAACATTCCGTATGCCAGCATTGCGTGGGCCTCGGTGCTGCCGGCGCTGCTCTACTACTTGTCGATCTACCTGCTGGTGCACAACGAGGCGGTGCGCAACAACGAGGCGCCGCTGCCAGAGGAGCAGATCGTGCCGCTCTCGAAAGCGCTCGCCCACGGGTGGCGGCATCTGCTGCCGATTGGCGCGCTCATCTTCCTGCTGGTTGCCGGCTACACGCCGGTGTACGTTGCCGCCGGCGCCACCGCCGCGGTGATCGTGCTGTCCTGGCTTCACCGGCCGACGGCCATCGGCCCGCGTCGCTTCGTCGACTGCTGCACCGACACGATCGCGCAGCTCGTGCCCCTGGTCGGCGCTGTCGCCGCCGCCGGCGCCGTGATCGGCGCGATCGAGATCAGCGCGCTCGCCGGCAAGTTCACCTTGCTCATCAACATGATCGCCGGCGGCTATCTCATCCCGACGCTGCTGCTCTCGGCTGTGTTCCTGATCCTGCTCGGCATGGGCATGCCGACGCCGGCGGTCTACATCATGGGCGCAGCGCTGCTTGCGCCGGTGCTGCGGGGTGTCTTCAACCTGCCGGAGATGCAGGTACACCTTTTCATGCTGTATTTCGCTTGCCTCTCGGCGGTGACGCCGCCGGTGGCAGTCGCCAACTTCGCCGCCGGCGCCATCGCCGGCGTGAATCCCATGGCGCTCGGTCCTTATGCGGTCAAGCTCGCGATCGGCGGCTTCATCCTGCCGTTCTATTTCCTTTTCAATCCGGGCCTCAACATGGAAGGCGGCGCGCTCTACATTCTCGAGTGCGTCTTCTTCGCCATAGCCATGGTCGCCTTTGCGTCGTATGCGATGCAGGGCTCCCTGGGATTGCGGCGCATCGCCTGGCCGCTGCGGCTGCTGCTCTTCGCCTGTGCAGTGGCGACGGTGTCACCGCGTTTTGACATCACGCTCGTCGCCACGATCATCGGCGGCGCGGCGCTAGCGTTTGTCCAGCTGCGCGGCCGCCCAGCGCAGGTCGACGTTCCCGCCCGATAGCACGACTCCTATGCGCGCTCGCGGTGCGAGCTTCTTGCTCATGAGGGCGGCGAAGCCGAGCGCGCCGGTCGGCTCGACCACGATTTTCATGCGCTCCCACAGCCAGAACATGGCGCGCAGCAGCTCGTCGTCCGGGACGGTGACCATCCCGTCCACGTAGCGCTGCACCAGCGGAAAGGTCACGCTGCCCGGTGCCGTGGTGCGCGCACCGTCGGCGATGGTGTCGGGCACCGCGATGGTGACAATACGGCCGCTGCGGAACGACTGCGTCACATCGTCGCCCGCGGCGGGCTCGACGCCGACGACGTGGCAGTTCGGCGCGAGATGGCGCGCGGCGATCGCGCAGCCCGACAGCAGCCCTGCGCCGCCGCAGGGCACCACCAGCATGTCGAGCGCCCCGGCGTCCTCCAGCAGCTCCTTCGCCGCGGTGCCCTGCCCCGCCACGATGTGCGGATGATTGAAAGGCGGAATGGTCACTAGGCCGCGCTCGGCGGCGAGGCGCTGAGCGACGGTCTCGCGATCTTCGTCCTTCCGGTAGGTCACCACCTCGGCGCCGTAGCCGCGCGTCGCATCCAGCTTCACGCGCGGCGCGTTCTCCGGCATGACGATCAGCGTGCGGATGCCGAGCAGCTTGCCGGCAAGCGCGACTGCCTGCGCATGGTTACCGGACGAGAACGCGAGTACGCCGCGCTTACGCTCTTCCGGCGTGAGCTGCGACAGCGCGTTGTAGGCGCCGCGGAACTTGAACGCGCCCATGCGCTGCAGGTTCTCGCACTTGAAGAACAGTTTGGCGCCGATCAACGCGTCGGCGGTAGAGGAGGTGAGGACGGGCGTGCGCCGCGCGGCGCTTTTGATACGCTCGTGCGCAGCCGCAACGTCGGCGTAGGTGACCATGGCCGAATTGTAGAATCGAACCATGGACTATTCCGCGTACCGGGAGCTGCACGTGCGGCGCCTCGAGCCCGGCATCCTCGAGATCGTGATGGGCGAAGAAGGCGGCAAGCTCTCGATCACGACCGCGCGCATGCACGGCGAGATGGCGCGCATCTGGCTCGACATCGATCGCGATCCCGAGACGCGCGTCGCGATCCTGCGCGGCGCCGGCCGCGGCTTCTCCGCGGGCGGCGACCTCGCCATGGTCGAGGAGATGACGCGCGACTTCGCGGTGCGCGCCCGCGTCTGGCGCGAGGCGAAGGATCTGGTCTACAACCTGATCAACTGCTCGAAGATGATCGTCTCGGCGATGCATGGGCCGGCGGTGGGCGCCGGGCTGGTGTGCGGCCTGCTCGCCGACATTTCGATCGCCGCGAAGAACGCACGCATTATCGACGGCCACACGCGCCTTGGCGTCGCCGCCGGCGATCACGCCGCGATCATCTGGCCGCTCCTTTGCGGGATGGCGAAAGCGAAGTACTACCTGCTGCTCTGCGAGCAAATCAGCGGCGAAGAAGCGGAGCGCCTGGGCCTGGTATCGCTCACCTGCGAGGAAGGCGAGCTGCAGGCGAAGGCGCTCGAAGTTGCGCGCAAGCTGGCGGGCGGCGCGCAGACGGCGTTGCGCTGGACGAAGTACTCGCTCAACAACTGGCTGCGGATGGCCGGACCGGCCTTCGACGCCTCGCTGGCACTCGAGGTGCTCGGCTTCAGCGGACCCGAGGCCAAAGAGGGCGTTGCCTCGCACCGCGAGAAGCGCGCACCCAAATTCCCGCCGCAGCCCGAGGATTTCTGATGCGCACAGTCATGCTCACGGGTGCGGCCGGAAACCTCGGCCGCGCCGTCGCGACGGCGTTTGCGACGAGCGGTGCGAATCTCGCGCTGCTCGACCTCAAGCGCGGCAACCTGCAAGAGAGCGAGCGCCAGCTCGTGCTCGAGACGGACCTGCTGGATGCCCAAAGCGTGCAAGCCGCGGTCGCGAAGACAGTACAGCGCTTTGGCACGATCGATGTGCTCTGCAATATCGCCGGCGGCTTCCGCATGGGTGCCGCTGTACATGAGACGACGGACAAAGACTGGAACTTCATGCTGGACGTCAACGCGCGCACCGTGCTCAATATGGCGCGGGCGGTCGTGCCGGTGATGCTGAAGGCCGGTAGCGGCAAGATCGTCAACATCGGCGCCTTTGCCGCGCAGAAGGGCGCGGCGCAGATGGGCGCCTATATCGCGGCGAAGAGCGCGGTGATCCGCCTGACGGAAGCCATGGCCGCGGAGCTGCGCGAGAAGAACATCAACGTCAACTGCGTCCTGCCGACGATCATCGATACGCCGGAGAACCGCGCCGCGATGCCGAAGGCCGATCCGAAGCGCTGGGTGGCGCCGGCGGCGCTGGCGGACGTGATCGTGTTCCTCGCCTCGGACGCGGCGCGCGCCATCCACGGCGCGGCGCTGCCGGTCACCGGTCTCAGTTAAGGACGCCTACGTTTTGCTGAAGTCGAGCGCCGGGCCCGAAGGCTCCGGTGTCGGCATGGCGGTGGCGCTCGCGCCACCGCCGCCGACCAGGCGTTCGAGCTCACGGACCAGCGCGGCCGCATCGACCACCTGGCGGCCGAGCGTCGCGAGCAGCACGCGCACCGGCAGATCGGTGAGGGTGGGCTGCGGATGATCGCGCAGGTGCGCGACGTTCTGCAGCGCCGGGACGATGTGGCCGCTGCGGATGCCGGTCATTTCGGATTCGAGGCCGTGCACCAGCGCCGCCTGCGCGCGTGCGATACCGAGCAAGAGTTCGGCGAGCTGTTGGGCTGAGATCTGCATGGGCGCTCCCCCCTTTTTGCCTTATGAGGCGATGGTAGCATCCTGCGCGATGTTCAATTGGCGGCGGCCAACCAACCTCGGGGTGAAGGACGGTCGGCTCGCCCCCTGCAAGCGCACACCGAACTGCGTCTCGTCACAGGCCGAACCCCAGGACGAGGAGCACTACATCAGCCCGATTGCCTTCCGCGGCAGCATGCGCGAGCTGCGGGCCGCGATCGAGTCGATGACGGGCACCACGGTCATCACGGCCGACAGCCGCTACCTGTACGCGGAGTTTCGCACCCCGGTCATGCGCTACGTCGACGATCTCGAGCTCTACTACGACGAGCGCGCCGGCCTTGTGCACGTGCGCTCGGCCTCGCGCCTCGGACGGCGCGACTTCGGCGTGAATCGGGCCAGGGTCGAGGAGCTGCGTTCGCGGCTGCGCGGCCGCTGATCTAGTACGCGCGCGCGTCCTTGATCTGCGTGCGATGCATCAGCCGGCGTGCGGTCGGATCGAAGGCGTCACGCCGATGCAGCGTGCAGCGGTTGTCCCACAGCAGGACGTCGCCCACGCGCCACTGCTGCCGGAAGGTGAACTGCGGCTGGGTGGCGTGTGCCCATAGCTCATCGAGCAGCGCTTCGCTCTGGGCGAGCGGCAAGCCGACGATGTAGCTGTTGCGCCGGCGCCCGAGGAACAGGCACTGGCGGCCGGTTTCCGGGTGAACGCGCACCAGCGGATGGCGCGCACCGGGCGCCTCGCGCGGATCGCTGATGTGCTTGTAGCCTTTGCGCAGCATGCCGGCGCTGTTATACGTGGCGTCGTGCACGGCGAGGCGACCGTGGATCGCGGCTTTCAGCTTCGCGGGCAGCGTTTCGTAGGCGAGATACATGTTCGCCCAATACGTGTCGCCGCCTTCGGGCGGCACTTCCAGCGCGTGCAGCAGCGCCGCCATCGGCGGCCTGTCGACATAGGTCATGTCGGCGTGCCAGATCGCCTCGCCATCACCCAGCCCGCCGATCGGTACGCCGTCCGCCTTGATGTTGGAGATGACGTTCATCTCTGGGTGGTCTGGCAAAAACGCCTTGCCATAGGGATTGGGTCCGGGCGGGTCGAGCTCGCCGAAGAGCCGGCTGAAGGCGAGCAGCTCGGAATCGGAAAGCCGTTGGCTGCGAAACCGGATCACCAAATGATCCAGCCATGCCTGCCGGATCTGGGCAAACACGGGTGCCGCCAGCGACCGCGCCAGGTCCACGCCCGTCACCTCGGCGCCGAGCGCCTCGCCGATGCTGCGCACTTCGATGGCCGGCATGCCGGCCATCATAGTCTCAGACGAACTCGACTACGACCGGCTGGTGGTCTGAGGCACGGTTCTCGCCGTCGACCGACACCTTGCGCAGCCGAGGGGCGAGATCCTCGGTGACGAAGACATAGTCGCAGCAATAAGGCGACTGGCCTTCCTTTCGCTCATGGACGCGGAACGTATGGGCATGGGGCGCGCCCGGGTGCAGCGCTTCCCAGGCATCGACGAATTTCGGCGCACCGCCGACGAACGCTTCTAGAAAACGCGCGCGCAGCGGATCCTGCGGCGGCAGATTGAAATCGCCGCAGACAATCGCCGATTGCGGGTGCGCGAAAGGACGGTATGGGCCTTCGTCTTCCTCGGCCACGGTTTCCCCGTTGGTGTCGCAATGCAGCTCGCGCAGGCGCTCGATCTGCGCTGCACGGTGACCGCTCGAGTAGTACTCGAGGTGGGTGGTGAGCACACGCAGCGGTCCGAACGGCGCCTCGATCACCGTTTCGAGGGCGGCGCGCGGCATGCTGGGCACGGTGGCGGGCGGCCAAGGCAGCGCGTGGCGCAGCACGCGGCCTACCGCCAGGCGCGAGGCGATCACGTTGCCGAAGCGCTGGCGCGCGCCGTCGGCACGTGGCACGTCGACCGCCGCGGCATAGAACACCTGGTAGCCCGGCAGGGCGGCGCGCAGCGCATCGACCTGGTTCTCGCCGTGGCTGCCGGGCAGGCTGATGAAGCCAACGCTCACTTCCTGCAGGCAGAGCACATCGGGGTCGGCAAGGCGGCGTGCCTCGCGCGCGATGCGCGCCGGATCCACGACGCCGTCGATCCCGCGGCACCACTGCACGTTCCAGGTGAGAAGCCGCACTACTTCAGGTTCTTGAGGTTCAGCGCCACCATCTGCAGCTGCAGCGCAAAGGCGCGGAGCTCCGGCTGGCGTTGCAGCCAGTCGAGCGCTCCGGTCACCGCCTTGGCGATTTCAGCGGCTGATTTGTGCTCGACGTCGGCGAGGAGACCCGTTACTTCGGTCCAGCCTTCCTGCTCGGCGGTCTTGCGGGCCTCGATGAGCCGTTTCTCGATTCCCGCGCGATCGAGATTGGTCGGCCAGCGTATCGTTTCTTCGGCGTCCATCGGTTCCCCGGATGGAAGCATAAGCGATCAGCGCGCGCGCGACTCCATCTCGGCGCGGAACTCGAGCACGGTGGCGTTAGGCGCCGCGGCGGCTGGCCGAGCGGCTGCGGATCTTGCCGCGCGTGATCGCACCCTTGCGGGACTGCGAGCCGAAGTTGTGCCGGTTGTCGTGCATCTGCGCGGCCGCTTCGCGCATGCGCTGCTCGGCGAGCGTCTCGCGGCTTTTGGCTTTGCCGTATTTGCGTTTCATGGGGCGCGATTATCCCTGATATTCGAGGACATTCAGCCCCGCGTTCCAGTCGGTGGCAAAAATCAGCCCATCCGGCTGCACATAGATGTCCGCGGTCTTCGCGGCGAGCGTCACCTTGGGCCGCGGATCGATCATCTTCTTCGGCGGTGGCGGAACCCAGTAGGCCACCTCTTTGGGCGCGAACGCGTCCTTGATGTCGAAGACGCGTACGCCGGCGTTGTTATAGGTGGCGAAAATCGTCTCCTCGCTTTGGTAGGAGCCCGGCCGGTTCTCGTGCAGGTTGTGCGGCCCGAATGTGCCGGGCGCGGCGCAATAGTCGCGCTCACGCGGCGTCGGCAGCGTGGCGATCGGCACCGGGTTCTGCGGCGAGCGCATGTCGAGCACGAACGTATG
>DASREB010000035.1:0-22141 GCA_035652275.1 Burkholderiales bacterium | reverse complement strand
TTTCCGTCGTCTACTACGACGACATCGTCGGCCGCGAAAACTATGCCGCCGTCGAGCGCGCGCTGAAGAAGCGCGCGCTCGCGCCGGTGTCGCTCGCCGCCTTCAAGGACCGCGCCAGTCCCGATATCGACGGCGGCGTCGCCGCCGTCGCCAAGGGGCTGCCCGACGTGGTCATTCTCACCACGCTCTACAAGGCGAGCGCCGACTTCGTCAAGTCTGCGCGCAAGGCGGGCGTCGCCGCGCAGATGGTGAGCAACTCATTTCCCGGGGCGAGCCCGCTCGCGAAAGAGCTCGGCAGCGAAGGCGCGGGCGTGATCGTCGCCACCGTGGTGCCGCCGCCGACCAAGCGCTCGCTGCCGATCGTGCACGAATACCAGGCGGCGATCGAGAAGCAGACCGGCAAGAAGGATTTTTCCTTCACTTCGCTCGAGTCGTACATCGCGGCAAAAGTGGCGGTGCAGGCGCTGCGCCGTGCCGGAGCGCAGCCCACGCGCCAGAGCTTCATGCGCGAGCTCGATGCGCTGCGCGACTTCGACGCCGGCGGCTACACCGTCGGATTTTCTCCCGCCAACCACAACGGCAGCGCGTTCGTCGAGCTTACCGTGATCGGCAAGGACCTGAAGTTCGGCTACTAGCCGCCGTAGAGCTCTTCCAGAGTGCGGCCCTTGCCGTAATGCGGATCTCCGGGGCGCTTGCCGCCCGCCGTCACGCGCACTGCGCAATACTTGAACTCCGGGATCTTGCCGTACGGGTCGAGCACCGGATTGGTGAGCAGGTTCGCCGCCGCTTCGTAGTAGCAGAACGGGATGAACACCGCGCCGCGCGGGGTGCCGGCATCGGCACGCGCATAGAGCGAAACCTTGCCGCGCCGTGACTCGACCGTGATGAGATCCCCCGGCCGCGCGCCGAGGGCGTCGAGCTCGAGCGGATGGATCGACGCCACGGCTTCAGGCTCGATCGCATCCAGCGCGCCCGAGCGGCGCGTCATCGCGCCGGTGTGCCAGTGCTCGAGCTGGCGGCCGGTGATCAGCACCATCGGGTAGTCCTGGTCCGGCCGCTCCGCCGCCGGAATGATGTCGGCCGGAACAAATTTGGCGCGCCCGGTGGCCGTCGGGAAATGCGTCTGGAACACCACCGGCTCGCCCGGGTCACCCTCGTTCTCGCACGGATAAGTGACCGACGAGTCGCGCTCCAGCCGCTCCCACGTAATGCCGCGGATCGAATCCATGCCCTGGCGCATCTCGTTCCATACCTCGCGCGGATGTGCGTAGGTCCACGGCAACCCCAGGCGCTTCGCCATCTCGATGATGATCCAGAGGTCCTCGCGCGCCTCGCCCGGCGCCTTCAGCGCGCGTCGGCCGAGCTGCACCATGCGATCGGTATTGGTCACCGTGCCGTCCTTTTCCGGCCACGCCGTGGCCGGCAGCACGACGTCCGCCATGTACGCAGTCTCGGTCAGGAAGATGTCCTGCACGACCAGGTGCTCGAGCTTTGCCATCGCGGCGCGTGCGTGCTCGAGGTCGGGGTCCGACATCGCCGGGTTCTCGCCCATGATGTACATGCCGCGGATCTTGCCGTCGTACGCGGCATTCATGATCTCCACCACGGTGAGGCCGGGCTTGCGATCGAGCTTCGTTCCCCACAGCGTTTCGAATCGCGCGCCCGCCTCGGCATTGTCCACGCGCTGATAGTCCGGGAACACCATCGGAATCAGCCCCGAGTCCGATGCCCCCTGCACATTGTTCTGCCCGCGCAGCGGGTGCAGGCCCGTACCGGGGCGGCCAATCTGGCCGGTCATCAGCGCAAGCGCGATCAGGCAGCGCGCGTTGTCCGTGCCGTGCACGTGCTGGCTGATGCCCATGCCCCAGAGAATCATCGAGGCCTTGGAGGTGGCGTAGGCGCGCGCCACCTCGCGAATGGTTTCGGCCGCGATGCCGCATAGCGGCGCCATCGCTTCGGGCGAAAAATTCTTGGCGTTCTCCTTCAGCGCCTCGTAGCCGCTGGTGCGGTCACGCACGAAATCGGCGTTGACCAATCCCTCCTCGATGATGGTGTAGATCATCGCGTTGAGCAGCGCCACGTCGGTGTCGGGCCTGAATTGCAGCATGCGCCACGCATGGCGCGAGAGCTCGCTCTTGCGCGGGTCGGCGTACACCAGCTTGACTCCCGCGCGGGCGGCGTTCTTCATCCAGGTGGCCGCCACCGGATGGTTCGAGGTCGGATTCGCGCCGATCAGCAATACCAGCTCGGCTTTCGTCACGTCGCTCACCTGGTTCGAGACCGCGCCCGAATTGATGCCCTCCATCAGCGCCGCCACCGAGGAGGCGTGGCATAGGCGCGTGCAATGATCGACATTGTTCGTGCCGAAGCCGGTGCGCACCAATTTCTGGAAGAGATACGCCTCCTCGTTCGAGCCCTTCGCCGAACCGAAGCCGGCGAGCGCGTAGCGGTCCTCATCGCGGATCTTGCGCAGGCCCCCGGCCGCTGCCTCGAGCGCTTCTTCCCAGCTCGCCTCGCGGAACACCTGCGACCAGTTGCCCGGATCGACCACGCCGAAGTCGGGCGACTTCGCCACCCCGGCCTTGCGGATGAGCGGCTTCGTCAGCCGTTGAGGATGATGCGCGTAATCGAAGCCGAAGCGTCCCTTCACGCACAGGCGGTAATGGTTCGACGGGCCGTCCTTGCCGGTGACGAACTGGATCTTGTTCTCGGCGACGTGGTAGGTGAGCAGGCAGCCGACGCCGCAGAACGGGCACACGCTGTCCACGCGCTTCTCGATCTTTTTCAGGCCAACGCCGCGCGCCGGCATCAGCGCACCAGTCGGGCACGCCTGCACGCACTCGCCGCAGGCGACGCAGGTCGACTCGCCCATCGGGTCGTCGAAATCGAACACCGGCACCGAGCGGTCGCCGCGGTAGGCGTAGCCGATCACATCGTTGACCTGCACTTCGCGGCACGCCCGCACGCACCGCGTGCACTGGATGCAGGCGTCGAGATTCACCGCCATCGCGGGATGCGAGAGGTCGGACTTCGGCTGCTCGCGGCGCGCGAAGCGCGGCTTGCCCACGCCGAGCTTCTTCGCCCAGTTGCGCAGCTTGTTGACGCGCGTGTACTCCTCGTCCGGCATGTCCGAGAGCAGCAGCTCCAGGACCATCTTCTGCGAGGTGAGCGCGCGCGCTGAATTGGTCGTGACTTCCATACCCGCGGTCGGAAAGCGGCAGCAGGACGGCGCGAGCGCGCGCTCGCCCTTGATCTCGACCACGCAGGCGCGGCAGTTACCGTCGGAGCGCTGGTTGCCGCCGTGGCAAAGGTGCGGGATGGTGATGCCGTGCTTTTTCGCCGTCTCGATGATCTTCTCGTCCGGCCGCCCGACCACGGTCTGGCCGTTCAGCTTGAACTCGATCGGCATCATCGCGACCTGCTGGTCGCCAAGGCGTTCCATCACTGCACCTCTTGCGGAAAATATTTCAGCACGCTTAACGCCGGGTTCGGCGCCGCCTGGCCGAGCCCGCAGATCGAGGCGTCCATCATTGCCTGTGAGAGTTCAGCAAGCAGCGGCTGGTTCCATTTTTTCTCCTGCATCAGCGTGACCGCCTTCGCGGTGCCGACGCGGCACGGCGTGCACTTGCCGCAGGACTCGTCGTGGAAGAACTTCATCAGATTGAGCGCCGCGGCGGCCGCCGTGTCCTTGTTGGAGAGCACCACCACCGCGGCCGAGCCGATAAAGCAGCCGTGCGGCTGCAGCGTATCAAAGTCGAGCGGGATGTCTGCCTTCGCGGCCGGCAGGATGCCGCCCGAGGCGCCGCCCGGCAGATAGCCGTAGAGCTCGTGCCCATCGAGCATGCCGCCGCAATATTCATCGACCAGCTCGCGCAGCGTGATCCCGGCAGGCGCGAGATGCACGCCGGGCTTCCTGACCCGTCCGGAGACAGAAAACGAGCGCAGTCCCTTGCGCCCATGGCGGCCCTGGCTCGCGAACCACGGTGCGCCCTTCTCGACGATCTCGCGCACCCAGTAGACCGTCTCCATGTTGTGCTCGAGCGTCGGGCGGCCAAAGAGGCCGACCTGCGCCACGTACGGCGGCCGCAGGCGCGGCATGCCGCGCTTGCCCTCGATCGATTCGATCATCGCCGACTCTTCGCCGCAGATATACGCGCCTGCGCCACGGCGCAGATGAATCGGCGGCAGCGCGCACGGCGCATCGGCTTTGAGCGCCGCCAGTTCCTTTTCCAGGATGGCGCGGCAGCCGGCGTATTCGTCGCGCAGATAAATCCAGATCTCGCCGACGCCAGCACACCAGGCGGCGACCAGCATGCCCTCGAGAAACCGATGCGGATCGCGCTCGAGGTACCAGCGATCCTTGAACGTGCCCGGCTCGCCCTCATCGATGTTGACCGCCATCACCCGCGGCTCAGGCTCCGCGGCGACGATGCGCCATTTGCGTCCCGCCGGAAAACCGGCACCGCCAAGGCCGCGCAGCCCCGAGTCCTCCATCACCTTGGTGATCGCGTCACGCGTTTGCTTGCCGCCGAGGCAGTCCGCGAGCAATTTGTATCCGCCATCCTTGCGGTAGTCGGCGTAGCGGATATAGGGATCCACGGGACAATCGTGCTTCTTCGCCTTCACCGCCGCGCGGACCTTGTCGACGCTCGCGTTGCCGATCGGGTTCTGCCCGACCACCACGCAAGGCGCGACTTCGCAGCGGCCGACGCATGGCGCGGGAATGACGCGCACGCCGGGCCCGAGATCGAGCCTCAGCAGCTCCTGCGCGCCGGCGAGCTCGCACGAGATCGAGTCGCACACGCGAACGGTGAGCGCGGCGGGTGCGGCCTCGCCTTCCTTGACGACTTCGAAATGGTGGTAGAACGTCGCCACCTCGAAGACCTCGGTGAGCGCAAGGCGCATCTCCTGCGCGAGCGCGGCGAGCTGCGCCGCCGGCAGATGACCGTAGTGATCGTTGAGCTTGTGCAGGTGCTCGATCAGCAGATCGCGCCGCCGTGGCGCATCGCCGAGAAGCCGCTGTACATCGGCGAGCGCCTTGGCATCGACCGCCCGGCCCTTGGGGAACGGGCGCGTTTTGCGTTTCATGCCGCCCTATTATCGGGCAGCGGCGCGCGGCGGAGTCTTGACTGCGGTCAAGCGACTAATTCTGCTCGGCGAGCCGCTCGAGGATCAGTCCGAAGAAGCCGTCCGCGCCGCGCTCGTAGCGCCAGCCGAGGTGGCCGAGACAGCTCGCGCAGTTCGCGATGCGCCACGCATAGCCCGCGAACCAGGTGTGCGCGTCGCTTGCCGCGCCTTGCGTGGCACAGCCCGGCGCCGCGCGAAAGCAGCCGAAGTGATAGCGATAGCCCGCCGGATTGACGCGGCGGTGCTCGTGCGCGCCGTGCACTTCGATGCGCTCGCCATGGCGCGTCACCGGATGGCCACAGCGGGCGCAGAGCAGCCGCCGGCCTTTTCCCGCCGCGTCAGAGGCGCGCTCGGCACGCTTTTTCTCGCGCCGCGCCGCACTGCTGCTGTCGTAGAGAAAAAGCACCATATCCGGGCGATACCGCGAGGCTGCGCATCATGATACCAATGGGGTAAAGTCGCGCCCGCCCCCGATGACTGCAAGCCTCGACCTCAGCTCCGACCCGAACCGCCTGCTCGCGCTCGTCGCCCAGGTGGCGCGCGAGGCGCGCCCGAATGTGCAGGCGCATGTGACGCTCGACAGCTCGCTCGAGCGCGACCTCGGGCTCGACAGCCTTGCGCGGGTCGAGCTGGTGCTGCGTATCGAGCGCGAATTCGGCGCGAGGCTGCCCGAGCAGGCGCTCGCCTCGAGCGAGACACCGCGCGATCTCTTGCGCTTTGTGCTGGAGAGCGCGGGTCAGGCGCCGGCAAGCGCCGACCGCAGCGTCGCGAGCCTGGTGCAGTCGCAAGGCGTGCGGCCGCCCGATCAGGCGAAGACGCTGATCGAGGCGCTCGAGTATCACCTCGAGCGCCAGCCCGAGCGCATCACGGTGCAGTTCTTCGAAGGCGAGTCGCTTAGTTATCGCGCGCTCTGGGACGGCTCGCTCGCCTACGCCTCGTATCTCGCCGAGCAGGGTCTGCGGGCCGGGCAGACGGTGGCGATCATGCTGCCGACCTCGAAGGAGTATCTCTTCTGTTTCTACGGGACGCTGCTTGCCGGCGGCATCCCGGTGCCGCTCTATCCGCCGGCGCGTCTTACCACCATCGAGGATCACCTGACGCGCCACGTCGGCATCTTGAAGAGCGCCGGCGCGGCGATGATGATCACCATCCCCGAGGCGAAGCCGCTGGCGTGGCTGTTGCGCGCACGGGTGGAGACGCTGCGCGGCGTGCTGGTGCCGGGAGACTTTCCCGCGCACGCCAAGGGCTTCTCGCCGGTGCGCGGCCCCGCCGGTCAGATCGGCTTCCTGCAGTACACCTCGGGCAGCACCGGGCAGCCGAAAGGCGTCGTGCTGACCCACGGCAACCTGCTCGCCAACGTGCGCGCCATGGGCAAAGGCGCGCGCGCGACGAGCGAGGACGTGTTCGTGAGCTGGCTGCCGCTCTACCACGACATGGGCCTCATCGGCGGCTGCTTCGCCACGATGTACCTCGGGTTTCCGGTGGTGCTGATGTCGCCGCTCGCGTTCCTCGCACGGCCGAGCCAGTGGCTGCGCGCGATCCATCGCCATCGCGGCACGATCTCCGGCGGACCCAACTTCGCCTACGAACTCTGCCTGCGGCGCATCCCCGAGCCGGAGCTCGAAGGCCTGGATCTCTCCTCCTGGCGCTTCGCCTTCAACGGCGCCGAGCCGGTGAGCCCCGATACCATGACGCAGTTCGCCGAGCGCTTCGCGAAATACGGTTTGCGCAAGAACGCGATTGCACCGGTGTATGGCCTGGCCGAGGCATCGGTCGGCCTTGCTTTCACGCCGCCCGGCGAGGCCTGGCAGGTCGACCTCCTCGACCGCGAATACTTCTCGCTCACCGGCGAAGCGCGTGAGGCAACCGCAAGCGATCCTGCACCAATGAAAGTCGTGTCATGCGGCATGGTGCTGCCCGATCACGACCTGCGCGTAGTCGATGGCGCGGGGCTCGAGCTCCCGGACCGCAACGAAGGACAGCTGCAGTTCCGCGGTCCGTCCGCCACCAGCGGCTACTACCGCAACCCGCAGGCCACCAAAGGCCTCTTTTCCGGCGAATGGGTCAACACCGGCGATCGCGCCTATCTGTCGGAAGGCCGCCTCTACATCACCGGCCGCGAAAAGGACATCATCATTCGCGGCGGCCGCAACATCAGCCCTTACGAGCTCGAGGAAGCGGTCGGTCACCTGCCCGGCGTGCGCCGCGGCTGCGTCGCGGTGTTCGGCGCGGCCGACAAGGCCGGCGGCACCGAGCGCGTCATCGTGCTCGCCGAGACGCGCGAGCGCGATGAGGCCAAGCACGCGGAGTTGAAGAGCCGCATCAACGAGCTCGCGCTCGGGCTGATCGGCGCGCCGGTCGACGACATCGTGCTCGCGCCGCCGCACACGGTGCCGAAGACCTCAAGCGGCAAGATCCGCCGTGTCGCCGCGCGCGAATACTACGAGCGCGGCCCCGACGCGGTGAAGCCGCAGGCGGTATGGCTGCAATTCGTGCGGCTGGTGGCGGCCGGCGTGATGCCGCAGCTGCGCCGCGGGCTGCGCGTGGTGCGCGGTCTGCTCTTCGCCGGCTACGCCTGGGTGCTCTTCGGGCTGCTTTTCTTCGCGCTCTTTATCGTCGCGGCGCTCGCTCCAGGCCGCCCCACCTGGCGCTTCGGCCAGCGCTGCGCGCGTCTCTTCCTGTGGCTCTGCGCCATCCCTCTGGTGGTGCGCGGGCGCGAGAACCTGCCAGCGAGCGGCTCGTACGTGGTGGCGTGCAATCACACGAGCTACTTTGACGGCGCGGTGCTGCTCGCCATCCTGCCGTGGCACAAGAGCGCCTTCGTCGCCAAGCGCGAGCTGCGCGAGCAGTTCGTAACGCGCGTCTTCCTCGGCGGCCTGGGCGCGCGGTTCGTCGAGCGCTTCGATGTGCAGAAGAGCGCCGAGCATGCCGACGAGCTCGCCAGCGCCGCCCGCGAAGGGACCACGCTGATCGTCTTTCCGGAGGGCACGCTGCTTCGCCACACGGGCCTGCTGCCGTTTCGCACCGGCGCCTTCCAGACCGCGGTGCAGGCGCAGGTTCCCGTGGTCCCGGTGTCGTTGCGCGGCGTGCGCTCGGTACTGCGCGACGGCACCTGGTACCTGCGCCGCTCGCCGATCGGCGTCGCCATCGCTCAACCGATCGCGCCGGAGGGCACCGACTGGAACGCGGCGGTGAAGCTGCGCGACCGCGTGCGCGCGGCGATCCTCAAGCACTGCGGCGAGCCCGACCTCGCCGGCAGCGGCAGCTAGGCGGCGAGAGTTCCTTCGACGCAGGTGACCGCTTCGCCGCCGAGCCAGATCTCGTCGCCTTCGATGCGCATGTCGACGCGCCCGTCGCGCCCGAGCTGCATGCCCTGCCGCGCGACATAGCTCGGCTTCGCGCGACCGTAGTGACGCAGGTACGCGGCGACGCTGATGTTGCCGCTGCCGCACACCGGGTCTTCGGCGATGCCACCTGCGGGCGCGAACGAGCGCACATGAATCGCACAATCGGACTCGCCCGAAGGCGCGAAAACCGTCACGCCGGTCGCGCCGAGCGAACTGGTCCATTCGGCGACCGCGGTCATGTCGGGCTTGAGCGCAGCAAGCGCACGCGTGTCGGTCATCTCGCCTACCAGCCATACCGGGCCGACGTCGACCCTGAGAAGATGCGCCGGCGGCGCGAGCGGCACGCCGAACGAGCTGGCGACGTTTTTCATCTCGGTGGTTTTGACGCGCGGCGAGCGCACATAGATCTTGCTGTCTTCGGTGCGCAGCGACAGCACCCCGGCGGCGCACTCCTGCTTGAGCGCGCCGCCGCGCGGCTTGGCGATGCCGGCCCGGATCGCGGCATACGCGCTGCCGATCGTGGGATGCCCGGCAAACGGCAGCTCGTTGCGCGGCGTGAAGATGCGCACGCGGTAATCGGCCTCCCGGCTCGGCAGCAGGAACGTGGTCTCCGACAGATTGGTCCAGCGCGCGATGCGCTGCATGTCCTCCGTCGCGAGGCCCTCGCCATCGAGCACGACTGCGACCGGGTTGCCGAGGAACGGGCGGCTGGTGAAGACGTCGATCTGCTGAAAGCGGCGCATGGGCTCTCCTACTTCAGGATGCGCAGCAGATTATGGTGCGAATCGGTGAAGGCGGGGAGATTGGCGCGATCGTCGATCTCCTCCGCGACCTCGTCGATGCGCGGCCACGCGAGAAGCTTCTGGTTGCGCGTAACGATGACCTGATCGGTCGCCGTGTACCAGTAATCGGGGCCCTCGGCCGCCTCGGGAACGTCGGCGATGCTGACCGCCTCCATCCCGAACTCTGCCGCGAGGCGCTTCACCACCGGCAACAGATCGACATAGCGGTTGGTCGCCTGGAAGATGATCACGCCGTCGGGCTTGAGATGCTTAAGGTAGAGCGCCATCGCTTCGCGCGTGATCAGATGCATCGGTATGGAGTCGCCGGAGAACGCATCGACGCCGAGCACGTCATAGCCGCGCGGCGGCTCGCGCTCGAGCGAGAGCCGCCCATCGCCCAGGACCACCTCGGTACGCGCCGCGGTGTCCGCCAGGAAGGTGAATTCGCGCTTCGCAATATCGACGACGCGCGGGCTGATCTCGTAGAACACCAGCCGGTCGCCCGGCTGCATCCACGCTGCGAGCACGCCCGCGCCAAGTCCGAGCACGCCGACCGCAAGGCCGCGTCGCGGCTGCATTTCGCGTAGCGAGCTGAAGACGCGCCCGTAGCCCGAGGTCGGCCCGAAGTAGTCCGACGGCGTATTGCGGAACGAGGCGCCGAGCAGCTGCCCGCCGTGCATGATGCCGCCGTGGTACATCGAGCGGTAAGGCACCGGGTCCGGATGATCGGCGGTGCGCACCACGCCGTAGAAGTCGCGCTCCATGACCCGCATACCGCTCGAATAGTGGTAAGCGCCACGCACGACGAAGAACGTGGTCGCTGCGACTACCGTCATGCCGGCCCACAGCGTCACGTGTCGCAGGTGCCCGGCGAGCAGCGCAGCGAGCACCACCAGCACGATACCGAGCTCGAAGTAGCCGGGCAGCGTGAGCGGCGCGACGATCGCCACGAGCACCGCTCCGGCTGCGCCGCCGAGCGAGATCATCAGGTAGAAGCGCGTGAGCTGCGACGGATCGGGCTTCGCTCGTGCCAGCTCGCCATGGCAGAACATGCAGGCGAAGAAGAGACCGACGAGATACAGCGGCGCCGCCACGCGCAGCTGCAGCGAGGGCACGTAATACGCCATCAGCGGCACGAGCAACACCAGCGCCACGGCAAAGAGCGGCCGCACGTACCAGCGCGGATGATCGAACGCGAGGATGAAGGTAACGAGGTAGATCGCGAGCGGCAGCACCCAGAGAAACGGCACGCTCGAGATGTTCTGCGTGATGTGGTTGGTCACCGCAAGCAGCATCACTGAGCCCATCGCCGAAAGCGCTAACCACTTTAGCTGCACCGACAACGCCACTGCCGCGCGCGGTGCGCTGCCGCGCGTTTCACGCGCTTCGCCATTGGCCGAGACGAGCGCAACGCCACCGCACAGCACGGCGAACGCCGCATAGACAAACGACCAGCCCCAGCCGAGCTGCTTGAGATCGAATGCCGGCTCGAAGAACAGCGGAAAGCCGAGCAGTGCCAGCAGGGAAGCGAAGTTGGAAAGCGCGAACAGGCGGTACGGCACTGCGCTCTCGAAGCGGCGCCAGTACCACGCCTGCAGCAGCGGCGTAGTGCTCGAGAGCAGGAAATAAGGCAATCCAATCGTCACCGCGAGCAGCACCAGGATGCGCACGATCGGCTGCTCATTGCCCTGCGGCTTCCAGCCGCTCGCCGCGATGATCGGCAGCGTGGCAAGCGAGGCGGCGAGGAGCGCGACGTGCAGGTAAGCCTGGCGGCGCGAGCCGAGGCGCGTCGTCCAGTCGGCGTAGGCGTAGCCGGCGAGCAGCACGCTCTGGAAAAACACGAGGCACGTCGTCCATACGCCCGCCGAGCCGCCGAACCACGGCAGGATCTGCTTGGCGATGATCGGCTGCACCAGGAACAGCAGGAACGACGACAAGAAGATCGTCGCCGCGTACGGCAGCGCGGCGACCAGCGGAACCCGGATTACCTCAGTACGGATTTGAGCGTCCTGCCCATCTCAGCCGGATTGCGGGTGGTTTTAATGCCGCACTCCTCCATCACCGCCAGTTTTTCCTGCGCAGTGCCCTTGCCCCCCGAGATGATGGCGCCCGCGTGTCCCATGCGCTTGCCCGGCGGCGCAGTAACTCCGGCAATGAAGCCAACCACGGGCTTGCGCATATGCTCCTTCACCCAGCGTGCGGCCATTTCCTCGTCGTTGCCGCCGATCTCGCCGACCATGATCACCGCTTCGGTCTGCGGGTCGTCGTTGAACATTTTGAGAACGTCGATGTGCTTCAGGCCGTTCACCGGATCGCCGCCGATACCGACGCAGCTCGACTGGCCGAGACCGAGTTCGGTGAGCTGGCCGACCGCTTCGTAGGTCAGCGTGCCCGACCGGGAGACGACGCCCACCGGCCCTTTCTTATGGATATGGCCCGGCATGATGCCGATCTTCAGCTCATCGGGCGTGATCACGCCCGGGCAATTCGGCCCGACGAGGAGCGTCTTTTTCCCCTTCATGCGGTAGCGCGTCCGGATCATGTCGCGCACCGGAATGCCTTCGGTGATGCAGATGACGAGATCGAGGCCGGCATCAACCGCCTCATCGATCGCCGCAGCGGCGAACGGCGGCGGCACGTAAATCACCGAGACCGTGGCCCCGGTGGCCTTCTTCGCATCGGCCACCGTGCCGTAGATCGGGATGCCTTCGAAGTCTTCGCCAGCCTTCTTGGGGTTGACGCCGGCAACGAAGCACGCCCGTCCATTGGCGTACCCGCGGCTCGTCTGCGTGTGGAATTGCCCGGTCTTTCCCGTGATGCCTTGCGTCATCACGCGGGTGTTCTTGTCGATCAAGATGCTCATCGGTTTTCCTGACCCCCTGACAAGGGGGTCAGGAGCCGCAGGCGAGCGGGGGGTTTCAGATTCTCGAAAACCCCCCGGCGCTTCGCGCCACCCCCCTTATCAGGAGGGCAAAGGCCAATACTCATTTCTTTCCTTTCACCGCCGCCACCACTTTCTCGGCCGCATCGCCCATGTTGTCTGCAGAGATAATGGGCAGACCCGAATCTCGCAGAATCTTCTTGCCCAGTTCCTCGTTGGTGCCTTTCATGCGCACGACGAGCGGCAGCGAGAGCTTCACTTCACGGGCGGCGCTGACGACGCCGTTGGCAATGGTGTCGCACTTCATGATGCCGCCGAAAATGTTGACGAGGATGGCCTTCACCTTCTTGTTGGACAACATGATCTTGAACGCCGCGGTTACCTTCTCCGCGGTCGCGCCGCCGCCGACGTCGAGGAAGTTCGCCGGCTGGCCGCCGTAGAGCTTGATGGTGTCCATGGTCGCCATGGCGAGGCCGGCGCCGTTCACCATGCAGGCGATCTCGCCGTCGAGCGAGATGTAGTTGAGGTCGTACTTCGATGCCTCGATCTCGAGCGGGTCCTCTTCGTCGAGGTCGCGCATCGCCTGGATATCGGGATGACGGAAGAGCGCGTTGTCGTCGAAGTTCAGCTTGGCGTCCAGCGCGACGACCCGCTTGTCGCCGGTGACGATGAGCGGGTTGATCTCCGCGAGCGACGCATCCGTGTTATCGAAGCACTTGTAGAGGCCCTTGAACACCGTGCGCCCCTGCGATAGCGCGCTCTGCGGGATGCCGATGCTGAGCGCGATCTCATCGGCATCCGCGTCGGTCAGTCCCTGCACCGGATCGATGTAGACACGCCGAATCTTCTCCGGCGTCTTGGCCGCGACGTCCTCGATGTCCATGCCGCCCTCGGAGGACGCCATCAGCACGACTTTCTGCGTGCCGCGGTCGACCACCATCCCGGCATAGAGCTCGCTCTTGATGTCGGCGCCTTCTTCGATCAGCAGGCGCCGCACCTTCTGACCCTCAGGACCGGTCTGGTGCGTGATGAGCTGCATGCCGAGGATTTCCTTGGAGCGCGCGCGGACTTCATCGATCGATTTCGCGACCTTCACGCCGCCGCCCTTGCCGCGCCCGCCGGCATGGATCTGCGCCTTCACGACCCAGACGCTGCCGCCGAGCTTCTTCGCCGCTTGCACCGCTTCGTCGACGCTCATCGCCGGGAAGCCGCGCGGCGTCGGCACGCCGTATTCGCGGAGGAGCTGCTTGCCTTGGTACTCGTGGATTTTCATCGGATGGGATCGTCAGCCGTAATGCCGCGCACGGCATTGATGGCAATCAAGCGCTACGCAGCTTTGCCTCGGTACCACTTCGGATACCAGACCTTGACCGTCTCGCTGCTCGTCTCCAGCGCGTGGCACTGGTCGAGCTGGAACGGCTTCGAGCCGTCGTCGCGCTCTTCCGGCACCTCGCCGGCGAAAGTCTGGATCGCCGCGGTCGGCAGCCCGCCGAGCATCTCCGTCAGATGGGTGCAGCCCTTGACGTTCCCGAGCAGCTCCCAGGTGCGCTTGCGAAAGCCGCGCAACAGGTTCACCCCGATCAGCTTCTTGTAGGCGGGCGGGATCTTCTCGCAGCCGCCGGGATAGGGCACGGCGTCCATCGCTGCCTGCACGTCGTGGATGCTGAAGCTTCGGTCGATGGTCACGCGCAGCCACATGTCGTGGATCGGCTGCCCGGCGCGGCGCACCCCGGTCTTCAGGTGGTAATCGTGGTTCTTGGTGTCCAGCAGATGCGCCTCGATGTCCCAGAGGCCATCGTTGCGCTTATAGCCCTCGTAACGAACACGGCGCGTATGAGTGAGCTCGCGCTCGACTTCGGAAACCGGGAGCGGCATGCCGGCGGATTCTAGCATCGGGCCTTGCTAGACTTTTCCGATGCGCCACATCCTTGCGCTCGACCAAGGCACCACCAGCTCGCGCGCCATCGTCTTCGACGAGGAAGGACGCGCCGTCGCTTCCGCGCAGCGCGAGTTCCAGCAGCACTATCCGCAGCCGGGCTGGGTCGAGCACGATCCGAGGGAGATCTATCGCACCCAGCGGGAGACCGCGCGCGAAGCGGTGCGGAACAGCAACGTGCCGCTGAAGCAGCTGATGGCGCTCGGCATCACCAATCAGCGCGAAACGACGCTGCTCTGGGACCGCCAGAGCGGCGAGCCGCTGCACAACGCGATCGTCTGGCAGGACCGCCGCACCGCGCCGCTGTGTGAAGAGCTGCGCGCGGTCGGCGCCGAGAGCCTGGTGCGCGAGCGCACCGGCCTGGTAATCGATCCGTACTTCAGTGGCACCAAGCTCGCGTGGCTGCTCGACAACGTGCCCGGCGCGCGTATGCGGGCGGAGCGCGGCGAGCTCGCGTTCGGCACGGTCGACACCTGGCTCGTGTGGCATCTCACCGGCAACCGCACGCACGTGACGGATGTGTCGAACGCGTCGCGCACCATGCTTTTCAACATCCACGCCAACGAGTGGGACGAGGAGCTGCTGCAGCTCCTGCGCGTGCCGCGCGCGATCCTGCCGGAGGTCCATTCCTCAGCGCACGCGTTCGGCGCGCTGCCCACCTCGCTCGTCGGCGAGGCACTCATCATTGGCGGCATCGCCGGCGACCAGCAGGCGGCGATGTTCGGCCAGATGTGCCACCGTCCTGGCACGGCGAAGAACACCTACGGCACCGGCTGCTTCATGCTGATGCACACCGGCGATCGCGTCGTGCAATCGCAGAACGGCTTGGTCGCCACCGCCTGCGCGCAGATCCGCGAAAAGGAGTACGCGCTCGAAGGAAGCGTGTTCATCGCCGGCGCGGTCGTGCAGTGGCTGCGCGACCAGCTCGAATTTTTCGCCTCCTCCGCCGAAGTGGAAAAGCTCGCCGCCAGCGTTCTCGACAGCGGAGATGTTTTCCTGGTGCCGGCGTTCACCGGCCTCGGCGCACCTTACTGGGATCCGCATGCGCGCGGCGCCATGCTGGGCCTGACCAGGGGAACGTCCAAGGCGCACATCGCGCGCGCTGCGCTCGAATCGATAGCCTATCAGAGCGCGGAGCTGCTCGAGGCGATGCAAAAAGACGCGGGCCAGCGCCTCACCGAGCTGCGGGTCGATGGCGGCGCGGCGGCCAACGATCTGCTCATGCAGTTCCAGGCGGATCTCCTCGGCGTGCCGGTGCTGCGGCCCAAGGTACTGGAGACCACCGCGCTTGGCGCCGCGTATCTCGCCGGCCTCACCGTCAACCTCTGGAAGTCGCGCGACGAATTGGCGCACCACTGGCAGCTCGACCGACGTTTCGAGCCGCGCATGCCACGCGAGGAAGCGCAGGCAAAGCTCGCTCGCTGGCGCGAGGCGGTTGCCCGGTCCCGCGGCTGGGCTAAGCCAGCGGCCCCGGTCGCTTGAGATAACGCGTCCTGATGGCCTGCAGCGCCTGGAAGGTGAGCGCGCCCACCGTGCCGGTCGGGTTGTAGCCGCCGTTTTGCGGGAAAGCGCTCGCACCGACGACAAAGACGTTCGGCACGTCCCAGCTTTGCAGATACTTGTTCACTGCGCTCGTCGCCGGATCGGCCCCCATCGCCGCGCCACCCGTGTTGTGCGTGCTCTGGTAAGGCACGATGGTGTACTTCTCGGTGCGCGGCGTGACGTTCATCTTGGATGGGCCGATCGCTTTCGCGATCTCGGCCGCCTTGTTGGTAATGTACGTCGACATCGTGTGCTCGTTCTCGCGCCGGTCGAACGTCATGCGCAGAAGCGGCAGCCCGTAGGCGTCGCGATACGTCGGATCGAGGTCGAGATAATTGCCGCGGTAGCTCTGGCACGCACCCTGGATTGCGATGCCGAACGAGCGATTGAAGTACTTGGCGACGGCGCGCTTCCATTCGCCGCCCCAGCGGGGCGTCCCGCGCGGCACCGGACGCACCTCGATCGGCCGTGAGCCGCTGGTCGCGGCCTGGAAGAAGCCGCCACCGATGAAGCCAAGGCCTGTATGGTCAAAGTTGTCGCCGTTGAAGTCGTCGATGGTCATGCCGAGACCGCCAGCAGCCATGAATTGATTGAAGACTTTGTCTTCAAAAAACAGTGTGACGCTGGAGGGCGTCTGATATGCATAGTTGCGCCCGACCACGCCGGTGTTCGCGACGGCGTCATACGGCTTGCCGATGCCCGACAGCAGCATGAGCCGCACATTGTTGAAGACGTACGATGTGAGCAGCACCAGATCGGCGGGCTGCTCGAACTCGCGGCCGCGTGAATCGATGTACGTTACGCTCACCGCGCGCTTCTTCGCCGAGTCGAGATTTACCTTCACGACGTTGGCGTGCGTGCGCAGCTCGAAGCGGCTCTGCTTCATCAGGCTCGGCAGCACGGCGGTTTGCGGGCTCGCCTTCGCGCCCATCTCGCAACCGAAGAACTGGCAATAGCCGCAGTACACGCAGCCGTTGATCGTGGCGCCGTACTCGTTCGTATAGGGCTGCGACAGCGCCGCGCTCGGGGTCGGAAACGGCTTGTAGCCGAGCTTCTCGGCCGCTTCCTTGAAAAGCGCGCCGGCGTACGCCGTTTTCAGCGGCGGGTTGGGATATTCGCGCGAGCGCGGGCCTTCGTACGGATTACCGCCGGGGATGATCTTGCCTTTGAGATTGCCCGCCTTGCCGCTGATGCCGTAGAGATGCTCGAAGCGGTCGAAGTGCGGCTCGAGTTCATCGTACGTGACGCCCCAGTCCTGGCTCGTGCACTCTGCCGGCCAATGCTCCTTGCCGTAGCGCGCGAGCGTGCGGCTGCGCGTCTCGAAGTCCCATGGCAAGAAGCGCCATGTCAGCCCGCCCCAGTGCACCGCGGCGCCGCCGACGCCTTCGCCGGGACGGAACGAGCCGAGATTGCGCATTGGCAGCGCCGTCTCGTTCAAGTTGTTGCGGAACGTGATCGTCTCGCGCGAGAGATCCTGCATCAGCTCGTGGCGCTTCACGTAGCGCAGCTCGTCGTGCGCATGCGGCATGGCGAAGTCCGGATCCGTGTCGCGCCAACGCCCTCGTTCGAGACCGACGACCTGCAAGCCCGCTTCGGCGAGCTCCTTGGCGAGGATCGAGCCGCTGAGGCCCACGCCGACGACGACCACATCTACCGGTTTCAGCTTGGTCGCCATGTCAGTCCTTCCTCACGAGGAGCACATGCTTCGGATGCCCATGCTCGTCGAGCGCGGCCTTGCCCTCGAGGATGTCGGCGATCGACACCGGCAGCGCGTCGTAAGGCACGCCGTGCTTTTCCACCAGGTGCGTGTAGACCGCCGCCACGCCGGGGAAACCGACGAGCTTCCAGCCGACCTTGTTCCGATTGCCGCCGTAGATCGGATCTGAGAAGAAGCCCTCGATCGTATTGTCGAGGAGCATGTTGAAGAAGAAGCGCGCCGGCACCCCATCGAGTGGGAACTTGCCTTCATCGAGCGCGCGCAGCACCTCGTCCTGCTGGGCGGCGGCGAGCTTGTCGAACGATTTGCCGTATTGCTTCGCGCAGCCGGCGTTGAGCTCGGCGATCGCCGTCCGATAGACCTCCTGCGGCGTGAGCGGCGACTGGTAGCCCTGCTGCGGCGTGCCTTCGGCGTGCGGTCCCTGGCGATACATCTTCGCCATCACGCCGAAGCCGCCGAAGAGCTGCTGGTCGATGAAGTAGGTGACGCCGGCTTCCCTGGCGCCAGGACCCAGCTCATCGGCGGGAATGAGCCGCGCCACGGCGGCGTCGAGAAACGCCACCTCGGCGGGCGCGAGGAACATGTACTTCTCGCCCTTCGCGGGCGTATGGCCGCCATGCTGCGCCACCGCGGCAGCCGGCATGCTGGCGGCGCCGAGCGCGCCAACCGACTTCAGAAAGCGGCGACGGCCTCCTGATTCATCCATCTCTCCTCCCCGGAAAGAAATATCTAAGCGAGATACCTCTTGAAATGGGTCACGGTGCGGTCCCATGCAAGCTTCGCCGCTGCCTCGTTGTAGCGCGGCGTCGAGTCGTTGTGGAAGCCGTGCTGCGTGCCCGGGTACATGTGCATCTCGTAGCGCACGCCCGCGGCCTTCAGCGCCTGCTCGTAGCCGGGCCACATTTCGTCGATGCGCGGGTCGTTCTCCGCGTAATGAATGAGGAGCGCCGCCTTGATCTTCGACACCTCGGCGGTCGGCGCCGCCGCGCCGTAGAAGGGAGCGCCGGCGTGCATGTCGGCGCCGAGCGCGGTGGCGAGCCAGTTGGTCGTCCCACCGCCCCAGCAGAAACCGGTGACGCCGAGCTTGCCGTTCGCGAGCTTGTGCGACTTGAGGAACTTGGCGCCATTCAGCATATCGGCGCGCAGCTTCGCCTGGTCGAGCTTCGCCTGCATGTCGCGGCCGTCGTCGTCGTTGCCCGGGTAGCCGCCGAACGGCGTCAGGCCGTCGGGCGCGAGGGCGAGAAAGCCGGCCACCGCAGCGCGTCGCGCCACGTCTTCGATGTAGGGATTGAGCCCGCGGTTCTCGTGCACCACGAGCACCGCCGGGAATGGTCCGCCGCTCGCCGGCTGCACCAGATAGCCGCGGATCTTGTCCGCATTGCCGCCGGGCGACGGATACGTCACATAGTGGCCCTTGATGCGCGAATCGGTGAACGAGATGGTCTGCGCCTTCGCATAATCCGGCAGCAGCGACAGCGCAAAGGCCAATGCGCCTATCGCCGCGGCGCGTGCCAGGAACTGCCGGCGGTCGATGCGGCCGTGGCAATACTCGTCGTAGAGGTCATAGACCTGCTGGTCGATCTCCTGCTGCGTGATGGCGTTCATCGTTTCCTCAGCTGTTTCGCAAACTTCGCGCTCACTTTGTCGCGCAGCTCATCGGAGGCTCGCACCACCGGCGGGAAGTCCTTGAGCATCTCGTAGGGCCGGCAGGCGTCGAGCAGCGCACGCGAGTTCCACACCCTGCCTTTCGGCAGCCGCGGATCGAGCGGCCCGCTCCACGCACGCTTGATGAAATCGATGTCCTCGACCGGGTCGCAGCGCGTGCACATCGCCCACAGCACCTGCTCGAGGTTCGTGGGATCGATATCGTCGTCCACTACGACGACGAAGCGGCCCAAATAGGAACCCGACTGGCACGCCGCCGCCAGGTGCAGCGCCTGGCGTGCATGACCGGCGTAGGCCTGCTTGATCGCGATGACGTTGAACATGCGCGCGCAGCCCGGCTCGTGCACCCACACGCCCTGCACGCCCGGCAGCCCCGCGCGCTCGACCTCGTCCCAGATCATGCCGGCCTTCATCACGCACTTCGAATAGGAAAAATCGGACGGCGGCACCATCGGGCAGGCGAGGCCCAGGATCGGGTCATTGCGGTGATAGATGCGCTGGATGCGCACCACGGGCTGTTCGCTTCTGCCGCCCGCGTAATAGCCGGTGAATTCGCCGAACGGGCCTTCAGGCGCACGTTCGGTGGGATGCATTTCGCCTTCGAGCACGATCTCGGCGTGCGCTGGCATCGGCAGGCCATGCACTTCGCTCTCGATGACGTCGTAGGGCACGCCGCGATGGCCGGCGGCGTAGTCGTACTCGGAAAGGCCGTAACGGATCTCGTTGCCGCCGGCGAGGAAGAGCAGCGGGTCGTGCCCGCAGGAGATGAGCACCGGGCAGGGCTTGCCCTGCTTCCAGTACTTCTCGCGGATGGTGCGGCCATGCTTGCCGGGCGAGATCCACAGGCCGACGCGATCCGCGCCTTGCACCATCGAGCGATACGTCGCGCAGTTCACCCAGCTTTCGTCCGGGTCGCGCATGATGACGAGATCGTCGGTGCCGAGATAACGGCCGCCGTCGTGCTCGTGCAAGAGCGGCGCCGGAAACTTGAGCACATCGATGCCGGTCTTGACGACGTTCTGCAGCACCGGCCCATCTTTCACCACGCGCGGCGGGATCGGCTTGTGCGATTTCATCCGGTCGCGGTACGCGCGCACCACGTCGAGCGGATGTGACGGCGGCGCGAAGCCGAGCACGATGGCGAGGCGCTTCGCCGAGTTGGTGGTGCCGGAAATCGCGCGGTAGCCCGCCGGATAGCCGGGAATGTCTTCGAAGAGGATGGCGGGCGGCGTTTCCTGGCGATAGACGATCTCGGCGAGCGTGCCCATCTCGAGGTTCCAGTCGGCGCCCTTGATGCGCAAGAGCTCGCCGGCGCGCTCGATGCGCTCGATGGCCTCGCGCAGATCGGCGTGCGGCCGCTCGTAGTCGTTCCAGAGCGGCGTGGCGAGCGGCTTGTTCAGTACACGCCCCGGAAGCTGTCCTGACCCGGCTGGTAGGTCATGTTGGTGATGCCGTGGTTGCGGTTCACCAGCGGCCGCGCGTAGAGGTGGTGCTTCATGCTGCGCACCTCGTGCTCGATCTGAAAGAGCGGCTTGTTATCGCGCGGATCGGTGATCCACTGGAAGCGCCACTCGTTGGCGTCGGTCTCCATGGTGATGAGATCGCGCGCCTTCAGCCATTCATATGGCGTGGAAAAATCGGCGATGTAGATCTGGATGTGGTGGTTGTCGTATTCCGGAACCGGGCGGTCGGTCTCGGTGAAGATCAGCCGCTGGTTTTTCCCCACCCTCACGGTAGCGCGGCCGCCCTCGGCGGTTGCCGGCGCGCGCATCACCTGATCGTAGAAGCGCGCGATACCGTCCGCGGTGCCGCGCGGCACGTCGAAATCCACGTAAACGATGCCGAGCTCGGTGCGGCCGTATTCGGGCGACGGCGCGTGGCAGCACACGCGGTTGCCCCAAGGGCAGGTCGCTTCCACGACGTCGCCTTTGCGCGACCAGGAAAACTTGGTCTTGGCTTCCGGCACGACGCGCTTCATCTCGCTGCCCGCGTGCGTAAGGCGCTTTTCCAGGTCTTCGAGATTCGGCACGACCAGTCCCACCGTGCCGCGCAGCACCTCGGCGCGCGGCGGCATTGCACGGCTCGGCAGGTGGCACTGCGTGCGGCCGAAGTTCACCCACATGTTCTCCAGGCCGGTGAAGAGGTACGGGTCGCGCGTGCCGCCGAGGCCGACGACGTAGAACAGGGTCGCCAGGCGCTGGTCCGGGATCACGACGTTGAAGTGCTCGAGATGCACAATGTTCCCGACCGTTTGAGCGGCCCGGTCGTATTGCCGCACTTTTTCGGGAGCGTTCATGCCGCTAGTCTAGCTCCACACCCGGCGCGCGAAGTCGGGGTAATCCGCGGCGATGGCGCTCGCCACCGGCCCGCGCAGCAGCTCGAGCTCAAGCGCCGTCGGCGCCGGCGTCTCGCCCACCGCGTCCTCGTCGTAGGCGAAGCCGGTCGCTTCTTGCACGCCGCCGGGCGTTTCCCCCGGATGGACGCTCGCCAGGCGGAAACGGCGCTTGTCGGCCTGCCAGGTGAAATGCGCCTTGCCGGTGACGAGCGCCACAGGGCCGCCCCGGCGCACCACCTCGGGCGGCGACCACCCGGGTGCGGAGATGAACTCGACCCGCGGCACGAGCACGCGGCGCGAATGCTCCTCGCGAAAGAGGATTGTGCGGCAGGTGAAGTACATGAAGGCCGAGCCGAACGAGCCGGGAAAGCGCCGCCCTTCGGCGCGCACGAGGTTGATGTTCGCTTCGCCGTCGAGCTGCGCGCCGCCGAGGAAGAAGTAGTCGATGCGCCCCTGCCCCGCGAGGTCGAAGAGCTCGCGCGAGCCTTCGCTGAAGGGGTTGCCTTTACGCTTGTGCAGCCGCGTGACGCGCAGCGGCCGGCCTTGCGCGCGCAGCAGCTCGCAGGCAGTGGCGGGAATCGGCGAGGCGGCGCCGACCGCGACATGGTTCGCCTCGGCGATCAGCCGCGCGATCAGACAGGCAAGGAGCTCTTCCGCTCTTGCCACACGAAATCGCGCAGATACTGCTCGAAGCCCGCGCGCGTGCGGGCAGCTTTTGCGTACAGGGCGAGGTGCGCGTCGTCGATGGCGTAGACGTCCGGCACGCCAAGCGGCCAGGCGCCGCGCTCGGCGCGTGCGATGCCGCTGAC
>DASREB010000034.1:0-30201 GCA_035652275.1 Burkholderiales bacterium | reverse complement strand
TGCGCGCACATCTCCTTCCCGCTCGGCGTGCACCCGGTCGCTCACCTCTATGCCCGCGCCGCGATCAACCTCGGCATCGGCACGGTGTGGTGCGGCGCCGGCACCAACACACCCTCCGAGACGCAGCTCGAGCTGATCGAGCAGCTCAAGCCCACCATCTGGATCGGCATGGCGAGCTACGGCCTGCACCTCGCCAACCTGGCGGAGGTCAAAGGCTACGATCTCGCGCGCTCGACGGTGAAGAAGCTGCTGGTCGCCGCCGAGCCGCTCTCGCCGGTGAAGCGCCAGAAGCTCGAACGTGCCTGGGGCGCCCAAGTGTTCGACCATTTCGGCATGACCGAGGCGGCGCTCATCGCGGGCGAGACCATCGCGCACGACGGCATGCGCGCGTTTACCGATCTCTGGTACCTGGAGGTGCTGGACGAGCGCGGGGAGCCGGTGGCGCCCGGCGAGGTCGGCTCGCTCGTCGTCACGCCGCTGTGGTCGAACACCATGACGCCATTCCTGCGCTGGAGCTCGGGCGACCTCGTGTCGCTCGTGCCGGCGACCGGCGGCAACGACCCGTGGTCAGCGCTGCCGATCATGCGCCATGCGCGCCGCACGGTCGGCTTCTTCAAGGTGCGCGGCGTCAACATCAACCACTCGGATCTGGAAGACACGATGTTCCGCGATGCCGATGTGGTCGACTTCCGCGCCGAGGTCTATAACGCGGGCGGCAACGATGTCCTGCACCTCCATGTCGAAACGAGGACTGGCGGCGCCGGCCAGATCGCGGCGATGATCCGCCAGGCATTCGAGGTGGCGCCGGAGGTCACGCTCCTCGCGCGCGGCACGCTGGCGCGTGAGTTCGAAGCGAACGTCAAGGCGCCGCGCTTCGTCGACAAACGAGGATGACCATGCGGCTGTTGCTGACGTTTCTGCTCACCGCTGCGCTCGGCACGGCCCAGGCGCAGGACACCTGGCCGGCGAAGAGCGTGCGGCTCATCGCTGCCGCAGCGCCAGGCGGAAACCCGGACGTGCTGGCGCGTCTCATGGCGGCGAAGCTCGCCGAGACCTTCGGCAAGCCGTTCATCGTGGAAAACATTCCAGGCGCCGGCGGCGTGGTGGCGGCCGAGCTGGTGGCGCGCGCGCCGGCCGATGGGCACGTGCTGATGCTCGGCGACTCGGGCGCGATGGCGATCAACCCGGCACTCAATTCCAAGCTGACCTACAACCCGCTGCGCGACTTCACGCTGATCACCGCGCTCGCCGCCGTGCCGACGGTGCTGGTGGCGAATGCAGCGCTGCCCGCCAACACGCTCGAGGAATTCGTGGCGCTCGCGAAGAGCAAGCCCGGGCAGCTCAGCTACGGTTCAGCCGGCAGCGGGTCGGTGCATCACCTGACGATGGCGGTGTTCGCTTCGCGCGCCGGCATCGATCTCTTGCACGTGCCCTACAAGGGCGGCAGCGCGCTCGTCGCCGGGCTGCTCGGCGGCGAGGTGCAGGTCGGCTGGTCCGGCATCCCGAACGTCGCGCCGCACATCAAGTCCGGCAAGCTCAAGGTCTACGCCATCAGCACGGCGCGGCGCTCGCCGAGCCTGCCGGATGTGCCGACCGCGATCGAGCAGGGCTATCCGGACTTCGACATCGCCACCGTCATCGGCCTGCAGGCGCCGGCCGGCATGCCGCGCGAGATCGTGACGCGGCTGCAGCGCGCGGTCGCGAAGATCGTGCGCGAGCCCGATATCGCCGAGCGCATGAGCAACCTCGGCATGGAGCTGCGCGAGAACGGCACCGAGGACTACCTGCGCTTCATGAAGGCCGACATGGAGCGCTATGCGCACGCCGTGAAAGCGGCCGGCGTACGGCAGGACTGATGAATACGCTCGACCGCATCCGCACCGACGTCGTCGGCAGCCTGCTGCGCCCGGCGGCGTGGAAAGAAGCGCGCCTCGCTTTTGAAACCGGCAAGATGGCCGCGGCCGACTTCGCGCGCATCGAGGTCGACTGCATCAAGCGCCAGCTCGCGCTGCAGGAGTCGATCGGCCTGGACGTCGTCACTGACGGCGAGATCAGCCGGCTCAACTTCCAGGACAGCTTCGGCCTCGCGGTGACCGGCTATGACGCCGGCACGGAAACGGTCGGCAGCCAGGAGCGCCGCGCGGGCAGCACGCCGCTCGCGCGCTGGGACATTCCCGATCTCGCCGCGCCCGGCACGCCGGTAGTGCACCGGCGACCGGTGGTAACGCGGCTGCAGCTCGAGCGCAACGTGCCGCTCGACGAGTATCGGCGAGTGGCGCCGCTCGCCAAGAAGCCGGTGAAGGTATCGCTGATCGGGCCCGATCGCATCCAGCAGCGCTACGACCATGCCGGCTCCAAGTCGGTCTATCCGACGGTGGATGCGTTCCTCGCCGATGTCGTCGCCATCCAGCGCCGCATGATCGGCGAGCTGGTCGCAGCAGGCTGCCGCTATGTGCATATCGACGAGCCCGGCTACACCGCCTACGTCGACGAGCCGTCGCTCGCGGCGATGCGCAAGCGCGGCGAGGATCCGATGGAGAACTTCTCGCGCTCGCTGCGAGCGAACGCGGAGCTGGTGCGCGGCTTCCCCGGCGTGACCTTCGGCATCCATCTTTGCCGCGGCAACCAGCGGAGCCAGTGGCACCGCGAAGGCACCTACGATGCGATCGCCGAGCGCCTTTTCAACGAGCTGCCGTATCAGCGCTTCCTCCTGGAGTACGACAGCCCGCGCGCCGGGAGCTTCACTCCACTGCGCTACGTACCGAAGGACAAGGTGGTGGTGCTCGGCCTCGTGAGCACCAAGGTGCCCGAGCTCGAGACCGCGGACGCGCTCCTGCGCCGGATCGACGAGGCGGCCAAACATGTGCCGCTCGAGCGGCTCGCCATCAGCCCGCAATGCGGCTTCGGCTCAGACGTGGTCGGCAACCTGATCACCGAGGATGACCAGAAGCGCAAGCTCGAGCGCGTGGTCGAGGTGGCGCGAAAGGTCTGGCAATGAACGAAACGCTACGATGCGGCATCTTCGACTGGATCGAGGCACCGGCGAAGCGCACGGCGGCGGAGCTTTATGCGCACAAGCTCGAGCTGGCGCAGGCGGCGGACAAGGCCGGCTTGCACGCGTACTTCATCGCCGAGCACCAGGGCACGCCGCTCTCGATCAACGCGCAGCCGAGCGTGATCCTCTCGGCGATGAGCCAGCGCACCACGCGGCTGCGCCTGGGCGCGCTGACGTTTTGCCTGCCCTGGTACAACCCGTACCGCCTCTACAACGAGGTGTGCATGCTCGACCAGCTCTCGCGCGGGCGGCTCGAGATGGGCGTGGGGCGCGGCGTATCGCCGATCGAGTCGAAGATCTTCGGCCTCGCGAACATCGAGGAGTCGCGGGACAAATACCGCGAGACGCTCGACATCTTCTTCGCCGCGTGCAAAAGCGAGTCGCTCACCTACCACGGCAAGTACTACCACTACGACGACGCCGAGCTGCATCTGAAGCCTTACCAGAAGCCCTATCCGCCGCTCTGGTTCCCGACGTCGAACCGCGAATCGATCGAGTTCACCGCGCGCCAGGGCTACAGCACCGCGCTCCTCGCCACGCTCGCCGAGTGCCGCTCGCTCTTCGCCCAATACCGTGAAGTCTGGGAGAAACACAAGAACGATCCCGGCCGCCACAACGCGCACGTCGCGCAGCCTTTCCTCGCGAGGACCCAGCACATGGTAATCGCCGAAAACGAGGCAGAAGCCAAGCGCCTCGGCGAGCAGGCGCACCATCGGTGGGCGAGCCGCATCCACCACCTCATGCACAAGGTCGGCCGGCCCGAGCACCACAAGACCGATCCCTACGCGCCCGACACGGTGCAGCCGCTCGTCACCGGCACGCCGGGCATTGCGCTGGAAAAGATCCAGGCGATGCTCGAGCAGACTACGGCGAACTACCTGCTCTGCATCTTTTCCTTCGGCGATCTCGCGCCCGAGCACGCCATGCGCTCGCTCGAGCTTTTCTCGCGCGAAGTGATGCCTTCGCTCAAGAGCGTGTTTACCTAACGCAGCCGCTGCGCATAAGCAACTGCGTCGTCGAGCGAAAGGGCCTGCACCTCCCGTATCGCAGTCTCGTACGCGTCGCCGAGCACACTGCGAACCGCCTGGATGCTCAGTTCGCGATCTAGATGGTAGTCCGGATCGAGCACGGTGCCGGCGGACTGGAATTGCCGATCGGCAATGGCGATCAGTCGCCCGGCGCGTTCGTGTTCATTGCGCGCTGCTGCGACGTTCCCAAGACCGAGGAAGCAGTAACCGAGGTTGCGGATCCTGCGCAGGCGCATATAGGCGGCGAGGCTTTTCTGCAGCAGCTGCTCGGCGGCGTCGAGGTTCCCGAGCTTGCGCTGTACGTTGCCGAGGTTATGTAGCTCAAGCGCGACGCCCGCCTCGCTCCCCAGTTCTCGCTGCAGCTTGATGCTTTCTTCGTAGAGCGGAATCACGCTTTCCAACTCCCCCTGTCGGCGGCGCGCCTCCACAATGTGGTGCAACGCCTGCGCTTCGGCGCGCCGCTTGCCGGCACGTCGGGCGACGCTGAGACTTTGTTCGCTGCGCGCGCGCATTTGCACGATATCGCCCGCGAGCAGCGAACAGCGCGCAAGCCCGATCAGTGCGTTGGCTACCGCCTCATGGTCGCCCAGTGCTTCGGCAATCGCGAGGCTTTCGACGAAGCGCGGCTCCGCGCCAGCGCGGTCGCCTTGGACGAATGCGAGTGTCCCCGCGCCATGCAATGCATGCGCGCGCGTGGCGGTCCGTTCGCCGTGCGCTCGCAGCAGGCTCTCGAGCCATTGGCGCCCGCGCGGAATTCGCGCGCGGTTCATCCAGAACGGCCAAACGGCAGCGGCGATCTCGAGCGCGCTCTCGCCGGTGAGCAGTGCTTCGAGTTGTTGCTCGTCGCGTTCGAGGCGATCGAACCAAGCCTCGGCGTGGGGGCCGTGCAATTCGGGGCCGGCCGCGATCAGTTCACGAGGTGTCATAGCAGAATTGGCGTCGGGTCCGGTCTCAGTCGGGCGACACGTTGTCTCCTTGCTCAGCCTTTAGGACGCTCGCGCAGCGCGGCGCGAATGGTCTCGAGCGCAGCCTCGCGCTCGGCGCCGGCGAGCACCAGGCGCGGCGGGCGCACGCGCTCGTGCCCCTTGCCCACTTCCTGCTGCACGAGCTTGATGTACTGCACGAACTTTGGCAGCACATGCATGCGCAGGAGCGGCAGGAACCAGCGGTAGAGCGCATCGGACTTCTGGTTGAAGAGCGCCATAGTCTCGCGCGGCATGGCGTTGACCAGACCGGCGATCCAGCCGACGGCGCCGGCGCGCACGCCCTCGAGCACCATGTCGTCGAGCCCGGCAAACACCGCCAGGCGCTCGCCGCACAGCGCCTTGATCGCGGTGACGCGCCGCGCGTCGCCGCTCGACTCCTTCACCGCCTGCAGGTTCTTATGCTCGGCAGCGAGCTCGGCGATTTGCGGCGCGAGGAAATCGGTCTTGTACGCGGGCGGATTGTTGTAGAGCATGCAGCTGAGCTTGGTCGCGCCGATGACCGTGGAGACGTGCGCCTTCATTTCGCGCCAATCGGTGCTGTACACGTACGGCGGCAGCACCATCAGCCCGGCACAGCCCGCGTCCTGCGCGGCCCTGGCGAGTGCCACCGCCTCGGCGGTGCTGAGCGACGCGATGCCCGCGACGAGGGGCTTGCCTTTCATCACCTTGGCGAGCGTCTTCAGGATCGCGACCTTCTCATCGAAGCTCAGCGTCGCCGCCTCGCCGAGGGAGCCGAGCGCGACGATGCCGTCGACGCCGTTATCGAGCTGCCACGCCGCGTGATCGGCGAGGAAGGCGTGGTCGACCGAATAGTCCGGTTTGAACGGCGTGGTGATCGCCGAGATGACGCCTTGCCATTCCATGCCAGTCCTCGTCTCAGTGATAGCGGTCGGGCGATAGCGCGCCCAGATCGTACTTGGGCTCTATGCCTTGCAGCAGGTCCGCGGCGATGCGGCCGGTGATCGGGCCGAGTGTGATGCCGAGCATGGCGTGGCCCGCGGCGACCACCAGGTTCTCCTTGGCTCGCGTGCGGCCCACGTAGGGCACGCCGTCGGGCGTGCAAGGCCGCAGCCCGCGCCAGGGCTTGATGCCTTCGAAGTCCTGCGGTCCGAACTCCGGGTAATAGCGCTGCACGGCGTCAATGATGCCGCGCACGCGGATCGGGTTGATGCTCTCGTCCATGCCGGCGAGCTCCATCGTGCCGCCGAAGCGCAGGGTGCCGTTCATCGGGCTCACCGCGACGCGTGCCTCCGTCAGGAGCGCGCAGCCGCGCGGCACGAACCGCGGCCTGGGCAGCGTCACGCTGTAGCCCTTGCCGGCCTGCATCGGCAGGCGCAGCCCGAGCTCGCGCGCGAGCGCCGGCGTCCAGGAGCCGGCGCACAGGATGAAGTCGTCCGCCAGGAGTCCCTCGCCGGATGCGAGGCGGGCGGCCCGGATGCGAGCGCCATTCAGATGCCAGCCGCGAAGCTCGCTCTGCCAGTGAAACGAGACTCCGGCCGCCGCGCACCGGCGCTCGAGCGATGCCATCAGGCGCGCCGGATCGACGTTGCAATCGTCGGTGTAGTGCACCGCACCGGCGATGTCCATGCGCATGGAAGGCTCGAGCGCCGCGGCTGCCTTTGGATCGAGCACTTGCGCATGCAGGCCAAGCGAGCGGGCGTTCTCGGCCACCGTCGCTTCTTCGTGCAAAGCGTGCGCGGTGCGGCAAAGCATCAGCACGCCGCGCTTCTCGAATTCGAAGTCGTTGGCGTCTCCGGCGAGCGCTTCGTATTGCGCGCGGCTCGCGAGCGCGAGGCTGCAAAGGAGCGGCCCCGCGCGCCGCAGGTGCTCATCGCTTGCGGCGCGCCAGAACTTGAGTGCCCATGCGGCGAGCTCTGCAGACAGGCGCGGCTTGACGTAGAACGGTGACGCTGGATTCCACATCCACTTCAGCGCAGTCGCCACTGCGCCGGGCGCGGCGAGCGGCACGAAGTGGCTCGGCACCACCATACCGGTATTGCCGTACGAGCAACCGTCGCGCTGCGAGGCGTTTCGCTCGACGACCGTGACGCGCAAGCCGCGCTGCGCGCACTCGAGCGCGGTGCACAGCCCGATGACGCCGCCCCCGACGATGAGGACGTGCCGCGTCACCTAGCGGATGCCCCAGCAGAACGGGTCGCGCTCGTCGAGAAGGAGAGTGTTTTCCGCCGTGATGAACGCGGTGCCGGAGATGCGCGGTGACACTTTGCCGGCCGCGCGGTCGAGCCATTTGTACGAGGCTTCGAAGCGGCTGCCGAGGATGCTTTCCTGCACCCACGTCTCGCCCTCGGCGAGCTTGCCGTCGGCGGCGAGGCAGGCGAGCTTCGCGCTCGTGCCGGTGCCGCAGGGCGAGCGGTCGTACGCCTTGCCCGGGCAGAGCACGAAGTTGCGCGCCTGCGCGCCGGCGGAAACAGCGGGGCCGAGCAACTCGATGTGGTCGACATCGGGATGTCCCTGCGCATTGAGCGCCTGGCGGATGCGCCAGGAGACATCCGTGAGGCGCTCGACGTTCTCGAGCCGCAGCTCCTGGCCGTGCTGCTCGACGAGGAAGAAGCGGTTCCCGCCCCAGGCAATGTCGCCGGTGACGCGGCCAAGGCCGGGCACTTCGACGCTGACCGCTTTCTGCTCGCGCCAGCTCGGCACGTTGGTCACCGTCACTCGCCCATCGCCTGCGAGGGTCGCGCTCACGACGCCGACCGGCGTGTCGATGCGATGCTCGCCGGGCTTGATGCGCCCGAGGTGCGCGAGCGTGATCATCAAGCCGATCGTGCCGTGGCCGCACATGCCGATCGTGCCGACGTTGTTGAAGTAGATGACGCCCGCGGCGCAGCCGGGCTCCGCGGGCTCGACCAGCAGCGCGCCGACGATGACATCCGAGCCGCGCGGCTCGTTGACGCACGCGGAGCGGAAGCGGTCGAACTCGCGCGTGAAGCGATCGCGCCGCTCGGCGAGGCTGCCGCGGCCGAGGTCCGGTAGTCCGTCCACGACGACGCGCGTCGGCTCACCGCCGGTGTGGGAATCGATGACCTTGACGCGCCGCATGGGAGGCACAGTTTACTGCCGCCCAGCGAGCAACCGGTCGAGCAGCGGCTTGAGGATCAGCACGAGCGTGCCCGCGATGACGGCGAGGAAAACAAAGAACAGGAAGAAGTCGGCCTGGCCGCCGAGCCGGAACCAGCCGTACCACGGCAGCGCGAGCTCGCCCGCCTCGATCGCGTCGATCTTGCCCGCCACCTGGCCGCCGAGCTTGTTCGCGATTGCGTTCGCGAGATACCAGACGCCCATCAGGAGCGACGCGCTTTTCGCCTGCGAAACTTTGGTCACGAAGCCGAGTCCCGTCGGCGACATGCAGAGCTCGCCGACGGTGTGGAAGAAGTACGTCGCAGTGAGCCAGAACATCGAGGCACGCACGACGGGTGTCGTGCCGTAGGCGCCGACGACCATGAAGAGGAAGCCGACGGCGAGGAAGTAGAGCCCGAGCGCGAGCTTCACCGCCTGGGTGGGATTGCGCTGCCTGCGGCCGAGCGCGTACCAGAGGCCGCTGAAGAGCGGCGCGAGCGCCACGACCATGACCGCGTTGACCGACTGGAACCAGCCCGCCGGCATCTCCCATCCGTGGATGTGGCGATCGGTCATCTCGTCGGCGAAGTGATTGAGCGACGTGCCGGCCTGCTCGTAGGCGACCCAGAAGACGGCGCTGAAGAAGACCAGGATCAGGATGCCGGCGACCGGCCCGCGATCGGCCGGCGCCTGGCGCCTCACGAACCAGACGGCAAGCCCGATCGTCGCCGCCGCGAAGCCGCCGCCGATCAGGGACGGGGCAAGCGCGACGAAAGCGTCGAAGCCCGCGCCGATCGCCGCGAGCACACGCCAGTGGAAGAGCGCCGCAATCGCCGCGGCGATCAGGATGCCGATGAAGAAAAGCGGCAGCGCCCAACGACCCCCGGCCCCCGGCGGCTCGCCAAGGTCTGCCAGATACCGCGGGCGGGCGTGCACATAGACGGCAAGGCCGGCGAGCATGCCGACGGCCGCGGCGCCGAAGCCCCAGTGCCAGCCGACCTTCTCGCCGAGGTAGCTGCAGACGAGCGGCCCGAGCGCCGCACCGACGTTGATGCCCATGTAGAAAATGGTGAAGGCGCCGTCGCGGCGCGGATCGTCCGCGGCGTAGAGCTTGCCGACGATCACCGGCATGTTCGGCTTGAAGTGGCCGGTGCCGAGCACGATCAGCACGAGCCCTGCAATGAAGACCGACATGCCGAGGTCATTGGTCGCCAGCCCGTCGATGCCGGAGGCGGCGAGCACGAGATGCCCAAGCGCGATGAGCAGGCCGCCCACGACCACCGAACGATGCGCACCCAGTACGCGATCGGTGATCAGGCCGCCCGCGATCGAGAGCAGGTACACGCCGCCGGTGTACCAGCCGTAGAGATTGTCGCCCGCCTCCTTCGGCCAGCCGCGGCCGGGATTGGCGCCGGTGGCGGAATGAACGAGGTACAGCGCGAGCAGCGCGCGCATCCCGTAGTAGCTGAAGCGCTCCCACATCTCGACGATGAAGATGAGGAACAGGCCCGGCGGGTGGCCGAGCGCGCCGCGCATCAGCGGTTCATCAGCGCTTCAACCTCTTCGGCTTCGATCGGGATGTTGGCGCAGAGATCTTCGGCTCCGCCCTTGCGCACGACAACGTCGTTCTCGAGGCGCACACCGAAGCCTTCCTCCGGAATATAGATGCCCGGCTCGACGGTGACGACGAAGCCGTCCTCGAAAGCCTCCATCGTCCAGCCGTAGTCGTGCACATCGAGGCCGAGCGCGTGGCCGAGGCCGTGCATGTAGTACTTGCGGCAGGCGGGCTCGTCCTCGCTCTGCCTTTTGATGTCCTCGCGCGTGATGAGCCCGAGGGCCAAAAGCTCCTCGTTCATCATGAGCTGCGATTCCTTCTGCCAGTCGCGATGCAGCTTGCCGACGGTGGCGCCCTTGATCGAGGCGCGCTGCACGCGCAGCACGGCGTCGTACACCTGCCGCTGGCGCTTGGTGAAGCGGCCCGACACGGGCAGCGTGCGTGTCACATCGGCGTTGTAGTTGGCGTAGCTCGCCGCCACGTCGACCAGCAGCACGTCGCCCGCTTTGCACTCCTGATCGTTCTGGTGGTAGTGCAGCACGCATGAATTCGCCCCCGACGCGATGATCGGGTTGTAGGCGAAGTAGCAGCGGCTCCGCAGAAACTCGTGCGAGTACTCGGCCTCGAGCTCGTACTCCATGACGCCGGGCTTGAGCATGCGCGCGACGCGGCGAAAGCCCTTGCCGCTTACCTCCGCCGCCTTGCGGATGAGCTCGATCTCGCGCTCGCTCTTGATGCCGCGCAGCTTGAACATGAGCCGCCCGAGGCGCTCGTAGCGGTGCAGTGGATAGCGGCGCATGCAGTCGGCGATGAAACGCGCATCGCGCGTCTCGACCACTACGCTCGAGCGCGGATGCTCGTTCGTGTTCAGGTAGGCCGTCTCCACCTCGCACATAAGCCGGTGAAACACCGCCGGGAACTCGGAGAGCCACTGCACATTTTTGATGCCCGAGATGTTCGCTGCCTCGTCCCTGGAGAGCTTGTGCCCCTCCCAGGTCTTGAGGAGCTCGGAGGGCTCGCGGATGAAGAGTACCTCGCGCGTCTTTTCGTCGAAGGAGTTGGGGCAGATGACGAGGATCGATTCCTCCTGCTCGAGGCCCGAGAGATAGAAGAGATCGGTCTGCGGCACGATCAGGTTCAACGCATCGGAGTTGCGCGGCATCAAGTCGTTGGCGTTCACGACCGCCAGCGAATTCGGCGCCATGCGGCTCGCGAGGCGCTGGCGGTGCTCGGCGAAAAGGCCCGGGTCGATCGGCAGATGCCGCATGCTGGTCTTTCTTTAGATGAGCTTGCCGACGCGCGCTTCCAGCAGCGACCAGGCGCGCGGGCCGTAGACCTTGCTCCAGCGCTGGTAGAACGCGCCGAGCTGGCGGCGAAAGCCGCTGGTGTCGGTCTCGGTGACTTTCATGCCCTTCGCCCGCAGGATCTCGAGCGCGCCGGCATCGATCTTCGCCACGTCCGCGCGCTGCGCGAGCGCGGCCGCGTCCGCATGGCGCGTGATCACCGCCTGGATCTCGGCCGGCAGCGCCTTCCATTTGTCGACGTTGGCGTTCAGCGTGAAGCCGGACCACCAGTGGTTGGTGATGTTCAAGTACGTCTGCACCTCGTAGAGCTTCAAGAGCACGATGATTTGATACGGATCAGTCTGTCCGTCGACCACCTGCTCCTGCAGCACCTTGTAAAGCTGGTTCAGGGTGAAGGTCTTCGGCTGCGCGCCGAGCGACTCGAAAAAATCCACCGTCATCTTCTGGAACGGCGTGCGGATCGTCAGGCCGGCGAGGTCGTCGGCGTTGCGGATCGGCCGGGTGCGCGTGGTGAGCTGATGGAAGCCGTTGTCGAAGGCGAGGCGAAACTGGTGGAGGCCCTTCGCCAGCATCTCGCCGCGGATGTAATCACCGAGGTCGGCATCCAGCGCCGCGAACACTTCCTGCGTCGTCTTGAAGGTGAACGGCAGGCCGGGCATCTCGGTCACCGGTACGAGCGGACCCCAGACGTTGCCGGCCATATAGAGCTCGAGCTCGCCTTTCTGCACCATGGCGATCATCTGGTTGTCCGAGCCGAGCGCACCCGCGCCGAGGACGTCGATCTGCATCGCGCCGCCGGTGTCGGCCTGCACGCGCTCCGCCATCTCTTTCAAGCGGATGTAGTTCGGGCTGTCGAGCGGCTGGCTGAGGCCCAGGCGATAGTGAAAATTCGCGGCGCGCGCACCGCGCGCGGCGAGCAGCGCGCCGACGCCGGCGAGGAATCGACGACGCGAGGTCATGGGCGCTCCACGCGCTTCAACGCGTTTTGGTAGTACGAAAGGTCGACGTAGCGATCCGGCGGCGGCGCCTTGCCGCCCCAACTCCCTTCGATCTCGGCGCGCAGCGCCAGCACGTTGCGAAATCCCGCCATGTCGAAACGCGCGTCCGGCGCGATGCCGTATTTCGGGTCGGTCATAAGATCCCAAGACTGCCTTGCAACGTCGAGGCTGACCTTGAGCCGCTCGGCGAGCATCTTCGAAGCCGCTTCTTTGTTCGCCGGCGAGGTCGCCCAGCGCGTCCCTTCGATCAAGCCCGCGATGTAGGCCTCGAGCGTGGCGCGATTCGCTTCGCCCCACCTGCGCAGCACGAAGGTGCCATTCGCTTGATACGGCCCGATGAGGTCGATCGCGCGGCCCATGCTCTTAAGGCCGGCGGCCTTGGCGTCGAGCACGAACGGCACGTTGAGCATCGCGGCCTTGTAGTCCTTGTTCTCCTTCATGCCACGCAGCCGAAGCCCGGTGCCGCCGATCGGCAGGATCTTGTAATCGCTGCCTTCGCGCATCCCGTGGTTGAGCAGGACCTTCTTCAGCTGCAGCGCGTAGGCCGTGTTCGGCGCGTCGACCAGCAGCGTGTGGGCCTTGAGATCGGCAAACGCCCGGATATCGGGCTGCACGATGAATTCGTTCATGCTGCTGTCGCCGCCGGTGACAATGACCACGTCTTCCTTGGCGAGCTCGACCATCGCCACGGCGTTGTCGACGGCCGCCTGGGCAATCTCGAACTCGCCTGCCGCCAGACCGGAGCGCTGCTCGTCGGAGTTCACCGTGAAGAGCACCTCGACCTTAAGTCCATGGCGCGCGAACATGCCCTGCGAAGCTGCCGAGAGCGCCGGCAGCGCCTGCGCGCCGGGGAACATCTTCACCTTGAGCGATGTTTGCGCCGCCGCCGGGTCAGCGAGCACGGCAAGCAACAGGAAATAGCGCAGCATGTGGGTCCTCCTCCCGTGAAGGGCTAGATTATTATTCGCCTCCCAGGAGGAATGCCATGCTGCAGGAGCAAATTCCCGACCTCGCGAAGTACGTTGAGCCCGATCGCGTGCGCCGCGAGGTCTACACCGACCCGGACATCTTCGAGCTCGAGATGCAGCGCATCCACGAGCGCGTCTGGATCTATTGCGGACACGAGACCCAGATCCCGAAGCCCGGCGACTACTACACCGTGCAGCTCGGCCGCCAGCCGATGCTGATGGTGCGGGCAAGCGACGGCAAGATCCACGTGCTCTACAACCGCTGCCCGCATCGCGGCAACATGATGTGCGGCGACCGCAAGGGCAACGCCGGCGACTTCTTCCGCTGCTCCTACCACGCCTGGACCTTCCAGCACGACGGCCGGCTGCGCTCCATTCCGATGATGGAATCGGGCTACGCCGGCACGCGCTTCGGCAAGGACAATCCCGACTGCGGCATGAAGCGCGCGGCGCGCGTCGAGAACTATCGAGGCTTCGTCTTCGCCAGCCTCGCGAGCGACGGTCCCTCACTGCAGGAATTCCTCGGTGCATCGAAGGTCGCGTTCGACGACATGTGCGACCGTGCCCCGGAGGGAGAAGTCGAGATCGTGCCGAACTGCTTCCGGGTGATTCAGCATTCCAACTGGAAAATATTTCTGGAAAACCAGCTCGACGCGCTGCATCCCTCGGTGACGCATCAGTCGACCGGCCGCGCTGCGCACGAGGTCGAGAAGATGATCGCCGCCAAGGCGAAGAAAGGCGAGGCGCCGCTCTCCTATCACATGCTCTCGGCCTTTGCCACGGTGACGATCGACAAGTGGGATGCGTTCCAGACGCTCAACTACCCCTACGGCCACTGCATCCTCACGGGCTACATGGGCCTGCGGCCGCAGGACCCGGACACGCTCGCCTACGACAAGATCATGATCGCGAAGTACGGGCAGAAGCGCTTCGAGGAAATCGTCGGCGTCAACATCCACCACGTGCTCATCTACCCGGGCCTCTCGGTGCAGTCGCCGCTGCAGCAGCTGCGCGCGGTGCGCCCGCTGTCGGTTGATCGCACGCTGACCGAGATCTGGCACTTTCGCCTCAAGGGCGCCCCCGAGGCGATCTACCGGCGCTCGCTCGCCTACTACAACCTGGTGAACTCGCCCTCGACGCTCGTCAACGCGGACGACCTCGAGAATTTCTGGAAATGCCACCAGGGCCTCTCCTCGGACGGCGGCGACTGGGTCACCTTCGGCCGGCATCTCGGCCGCGACATCGACAAGAACGGTGTGGTGGAAACGGCGCCGAATTGCGGCACCTCGGAAGCGCCGATGCGCAATCAGATGAAGGCCTGGGCGGAGTACATGCGTGGCTAAGCCGAAGAAATCCGCCGTCGTTGCCGCGAAAGCGGAAAGCCAAAAGGGAAATGGCCGCGACGTGCAGTACGACGTCGAGCAGTTCCTCTACCGCCAGGCGGAGCTCCTCGACAGCAAGCAATGGCAGCCGTGGATCGATCTCTTCGCGGACGATGGCGTCTACTGGATGCCGCCTGAGCCGTCCTACAAGACGTGGGACGGCCAGCCGGCGATCTTCGCCGAAGACAAGAACCTGATGACCGTGCGCATGAAGCGCGTGCTGCATCCCGACGCCTGGTCGCAGCGGCCGCTCTGGGAGACGAATCATGTCGTGTCGAACGTCGTGGTGGAGAAAGTGCTGCCGAACGGCGACCTGCACGTGCGCTCGCGCTTCCACATGATGGAACTGCGCCGCGATGACGTGCGGCACTTCGCCGGTGCGTATCGCCACGAACTGCAGAAGACCAGCGACGGCTACCGCATCAAGCTGCAGCGCGTCGACATGACGAACGCTCAGGCCGCGTACGACTACGTCCTGCAAGTGTGGGTGTAGCGGCTAGTCTGGCGTTGTGAATCTGACTTCTTTGGCACGCGCAGGACTGCTCGTCGCCCTGCTCGTGCTGTGGCAGCTCCTCACGCTGGGCGGGCATCCGGACTACATCCTCGCGCCGCTCGATATCGCGAGACACTTCGTCGCTGCGCTCGGTACGCGCGAGCTCTACGCCGACGCGGCTGCGAGTCTGCTGCGCGCGCTTCCCGGGTTCGTGATCGGCACGCTGGCGGGCGTAGTGCTCGGCCTCGCCGCCGGCGTTGCGCGCGGCTTTGACGACACGGTGAGCCCGCTCGTCTTCCTCACCTATCCGGTGCCGAAAATCGTGATGCTGCCGCTCTTCATGCTGTGGTTCGGCATCGGCGATGTCTCGAAGATCATGATCATCGCGCTGGCGTGTTTCTATCCCGCGTACATCAACGCCTACTACGGGGCGAAAGCGACGCCGAGAATCCTCGTCTGGTCGGCGCGCAACATGGGCGCCAGCAAGGGCGAGATCTTCCGTCGCGTGGTGCTGCCGGGCGCGCTGCCGCAGATCTATGCCGGCATGCGCGTGGCCCTGGCGCTCTCCTTCATCGTCATGTTCGCCACCGAGATGATCAACGCACGCTCCGGGCTCGGGCATCTGATCCGGGAGGCAGAGAACAGCCTGCGCTTCGACCTGATGTACGTGTCGCTCGTGACGATTGCCATCCTCGGCTACGCCGGGGATCGGCTGCTGAGGTATTCGCGGCATCGTCTCTTGCCGTGGGAAACGAGCCACGCGTGAGAGTAATGCGTCCGCTGATCGTGGTCCTCATTGTGCTCGCGGCATGGGAGCTGGTGTCGCGCAGCGGCCTGTGGAGCCCGATACTTTTTCCGTCGCTGGCGAAGATTGGTGGCGCGCTCTGGGCATTCGTCAGCCGGCCGGAAGGCTTCACGCAGAGCTGGACCACGCTCTATCGCGCCTTCGGCGGCTTTGCGGCGGCTGCGCTCGCCGGCGTGTTGCTCGGCATGCTGATGGGACGATCGGCGTTCGTCGCGGCGACGCTCGACCCGCTGTTCTCGGGAACGTATGCCGTGCCGAAGCTCGCGCTCTTTCCGATCTTCATCTTCATCTTCGGCCTCGGCAGTCTGTCGAAAATCGCGCTCATCTTCCTCGAGTGCCTCTACCCGATGACCATCATCACCTACCACGGGTCGCGCAGCGTGAACCGGGTGCTGCTGTGGTCGGCGAGCAACATGGGCGCGTCGCGCTGGCGCACACTCATGCGTGTGGTGTTGCCGGCGACGCTGCCCTACATCTTTGCCGCGCTGCGCGTAGCGCTGCCGGTGGCGCTGATCGTCGCGATCATTACCGAGATGATCAGCTCGGTCGATGGGCTCGGCTACCTCGTCACCTACTCGCTCTCGTCGCTGCGCACCGACCGCATGCTCGCGCTCGTGGTGGTGATATCGCTGCTTGGCCTGGCGCTCGACCGCGCGCTCGTGGTCCTGAGAAACCGGTTGGTATACTGGGAAAAGCTCGACACCTATTACGTCTGACGGAGCCCCGATGACCAGAACGATTTGCGCGCTCGCCGCGTTGGTGACGGTGGGCGCCGCGCTTGCCCAGGAGCCGACGCTGATCCGATTCGGCCGCGGCTTCGCAGCCGAAGAGCAGGTGTGGCTGATGAGCGCCCGACCCGACCTCGCGCCGAACCAGGGCAAGAAATACCAGCTCAAGCAGATCCTTTTCCAGGCGAACCCGGAGCGCTTCCAGGCATTCCTCGCCGGCGAGCTGGACGGCGGCACCGCGCCCGGCCTCGCGGTGATCTTCGCGCGTGCGCAAGGCGTCGACATGAAGATCGTGGCGAACATCTGCCTCGAGGCCGCCGGGCAGCAGTGGTTCAGCACCACCTACATGGTGAAGGACGACGGGCCGATCAAGACGGTGAAGGACCTGAAAGACGGCACGATCGGCGTGGTCGGCTACAAGACCGCCACCGATCTCTGGGCGCGTGCGGGGCTGCTCAATGCCGGCCTCGTGCCCGACCAGGACACCAAGGTGTTCTCGCTCGGCTTCCCGGCGATGGGCGACTCGGTGAGGACCAACAAGATTCAGGCGGGCACGTTCGTCGAGCCGTTCTACTCGGCCGAGCTCGCAAAGGGCGGGCTGCGCAAGCTCTTCACCGCGCGCGAAGCGGTGGGCTATGACCATGAGCTCCTCGACGTCTGGTTCGGCGAGAAATTCCTGAAAGCGCATCCGGACGTGGTGCGCGCCTTCCTCGCCGACTATGTGGCGGTGACGAAGTACTACCTGTCGCACACCGAGCAGGCGAAGCGCGATCTCGCCAAGGCGGGCTTCGTGCGCACGCCGGTTGAGATCTACGTCAAGAACGCCGACTGGAAGCGCGATCCGAACGGCCGGCTCGACGTCGAGAGCCTGAAGAAGCTTGCCGCGTTCATGCACGACAAGCTCCAGTGGCTCGACAAGCCGGTGAACGTCGACGCGATGGTCGACCAGTCGTACTTGCCGCGCTGAAGCTCGCGCCTACTCGGCCAGCGCGACGCCCGAGCCGCCCATCTCCTTGGGCAGGTCCTGCAGCTTCGGCAGGCCGTCCTTGATGTGCAGCCGCGACTCCTGGTAGTTCACGTGCACGCCGGGCTGGTATGGGAAATCCGGGATGACCGCGGCGTAAACGTCGACCAGCCCCCAGTGCGGGTGCTCGGTGAAGAGATGGCCGCCGCAGGCTTTGCACCACTTGCGATGGCTTTTCGGCGTCTTGGCGAAGCTGCCGATATTGTCGGAGCCGCGGGTGATGCGCAGCGACTGCGGCTTCCACAGCGTGAAGCCATTGACCGGACCGGCCGACCAGGTGCGGCACGACTCGCAATGGCAATAGCCCATCGCCGCCGGCTCGCCCGTCACGGTGAACTGCACCGCGCCGCAGAAGCAACTGCCCTTATACGACTTGTCGTTCATGGGTTGTCCTTTCGTGGCGGCAGTATGCGAGAGCGGCACGCCGCCGCCTTCACCGGGACGCCGCGCTTCTTGACCGAAACGCCATGGATGCGCTCTCGGACGTCCTGAACTCGGTGCGCCTCGAAGGCGCGGTGTACTTGAACGCCGAGTTCACCGCGCCGTGGTGCATTCGCGGCGAGCTCGGCCTCGCCAGCGTCCGCGAGCGCCTCGCGGGCGCCGAGCACGTCGCGTTCTTCCATTTCATCACCGAGGGCAGCTGCAAGGTGCGCCTGCTCGACGGTACTGAAGTGCACGAGGCAGGCGTCGGCGATCTCATCCTCTTTCCGCAGGAAGGCCGCCACCTGATGGGCTCTGACCTGCACCTCGCGCCGATGGAAGGCAAGGCCAGCATCGAGCCGCTGCCGGGCGCCGATCCCGAGGTGTTCCATATGCGCTATGGCGGCGGCGGCGCGGCGACGCGCTTCGTCTGCGGCTACCTCGCGCTCAGCCGCACCGTGTTCCGGCCGCTCCTCGAGACGCTGCCGCGAGTGCTCTGCATCCGCATCGGCGACGGACCGGCCTCGGCGCTGGTGCGCACGCTCTTCCGCGAGGGCGTGCGCGAATCCGCGGCCCAGGGACCCGGCGCGGCCTCGACGCTGGCGAAGGTGGCGGAGCTGCTCTTCGTCGAAGCGTTGCGCCGCTATATGAGCGAGCTGCCGCCGCAGAACAAAGGCTGGCTCGCCGGCGTGCGCGATCCTCAGGTCGGGCGGGCGCTCGCACTGCTGCACGGCGCGCCGGCGAAACCCTGGACGGTCGACGAGCTCGCGCAAAAGGTGGCGCTATCGCGCTCGGCGCTCGCCGAGCGCTTCACCTCGCTTCTCGGCGAACCGCCGATGCAGTACCTCACGCGCTGGCGCCTCGCGCTCGCGGCGCGCATGCTGCGCGAAGGCCGTGAGCCGATCATCCGCATTGCGGAAGAAAGCGGTTACGAGTCCGAAGGCGCCTTCAGCCGCGCCTTCAAGCGCGAGTTCGGCGTGCCTCCCGCGAGCTGGCGGCGAAACGGCGCGCGCTAGTAGGACTTTTGGGCCTCGCTGCGGATCAGATCCCAGACGTAGTTGCGGTACTCGTGGACGCGAGCGGACTTCTTGATCTCGAGCTCGCGCGGGCGCGGCAGGTCGATCGTCACTTCCTCGCGAATGCGCCCGGGGCGCGCGGTAAGCACGATGACGCGGTCGCCGAGGTAGACCGCCTCCTCGATGTCGTGGGTAACGAAGACGATGGTCTTGCGCGTGCGCGCCCACAGGCGCATCACTTCTTCCTGCATCGCCTCGCGCGTCTGAGCATCGAGCGCGCCGAACGGCTCGTCCATCAGCAGCACCTTGGGATCGAACGCCAGCACGCGGGCGAGCGCGACGCGCTGCTTCATGCCGCCCGAGAGCTCCGCGGGATAGTGGTTGCGGAAGTCGGCGAGGCCGGTCATCTCGAGCTGGCGCTGCACGATCGGCTCGATCTCGGCGCGCGGCATGCCTTGCGTCTCCAAGCCCCAGGCGACGTTGCCGGCCACGGTCTTCCAGGGGAAGAGCGCGAACTCCTGGAACATCATGCCGCGATCGGGACCGGGGCCGCTGACGTCGCGCCCATAGACGCGGATCGCGCCGCGGTCGGCGGGAATGAAGCCGCCCATGATGTGGAGGAAGGTGCTCTTGCCGCAGCCGCTCGGCCCGATGATGGTGATGAACTCGCCTTCACGCGCCGCGAAGCGCTCGATGTCGAGGATCTCGAACGCGCGGGCGTCCTTGGCGTAGGACTTCTTCAGGCCTTCGACTTCGAGCGCGATCGAGCTCATTGCTGAACTGCCCGGCGCAGCGCGGCTCGCGCGAGCAGCCGCGTCGAATCGAGGGTCGGCAGCGCCGAATTGCCATCGTTGAGCAGCAGCGGAATCTCTGTGCAGCCGAGCACGACGGCATCGGCGCCGGCGCCTTTCATGCGCTGGATCACGCGCTGGTGGAACGCCAGCGCCTCCGGCTTGAAAACGCCGCACACCAGCTCGTCCATGATGATGTGGTTCAGCTCGTCGCGTTCCGCTCGCTCTGGCAGGAGAAAGGCGACGTCGCGCTTTGCCAGGGCGCTCGGATAGACGTCGCTCTCGACGAGCCAGCGCGTGCCGAGGATGCCGAGGCGCCGGTATTGTCGCTCGCGCGCCTCGTCGGCGACCGCTTCGGCGATGTGCAACCACGGTAGCGGGGAGCGCGGTGCCGCGAGCGGCAGCGCGGCGTGCAGCGTGTTGTCCGGACAGATGAGGAAGTCGGCGCCTGTGGCGGCGAGCTTGCGCGCCGATTCGAGCATCAGTTCGGCGACGGCCGGCCAGTCGTTGCGCTCGAGGCGCTCCACATAGCGCGAGAGCGGCAGGGAGCTCAGCGTGACTTCCGGGTGACCATGGGGACCGAGCCGCTCGGCGCCTTCATGCACGATCGTTCGGTAGCAGAGCGCCGCGCCTTCCGCCGAGCAGGCGACGATGCCGATGTGCCGAGCGTTCACGGCTATTGAGGCCGGAATGCGCTATCCATGTAGACGAAGCGGCCGCCGACCATGGTGGCGAGCGCCTTGAGCGATTCGATCTGCTTCTCCGGCACCGTCAGGTAATCGGCGGACAGCACGACCAGATCGGCGAGCTTGCCCGGCTCGATTGACCCCTTCAGGTTCTCTTCGAAGGTGAGCCGCGCATTGTTGATCGTATAGACGCGCAGCGCCTCCTCGCGGCCGATGCGCTGGCTCGGGCCGTACACGCCGTCGGAGATCGTGTCGCGCGTGATGAAGTGGTAGATCGCCCAGAACGGGTTGTACGGGATCACCGGCGAGTCGGTGCCGCCGGCAACCATGAAGCCCTGGTCGAGGAAGGTGCGCATCGGCGTCACCTGCTCGGCGCGCTCGCGTCCCCAGTACTTCGCCATGCTCGGTGCGGCGAGATAGAGATGGTCCTGCGCCGAGATCGCCACGTCGAGCGCACGCGCGCGCCGGAACTGGTCGGGCGCCGCGATGAACCAGTGCTCGATGGTCCAGCGCGTGCCCTTGATCGAGCGCTCGCGGTCCGCCGCCTCGTAGGCGTCGAGCACTTCGTCCACCGCCGCGTCGCCGACCGCATGGGTGGCGACGCGCCAGCCGAGGCGGTTCAACTCGAGCACCACCGGGATGTACTGGCTGCGCGGCACCACTTCGATGCCCTTGAACTTGCCGCCGCGGCCGTAAGGCTCGGCATATGGGGCGCGCATGTTGCCGCCTTCGAAGCCGCCGTCGACCAGCGTCTTCATCCCGCCGATGCGCAGCCATTCGTCGCCTTCGTCGGGCTTGATGTTCCAGCTGGCGATCAGCGCTTTGACTTTATCGACGCTCGAGAAATCGAAGATGCGCATCAGGTAGTTCACGCGCATCGTCAGGCGGCCGGTGCGCTCGAGCTCCTGGAACATGCGATAGGCCGCCACCTGGTCGCCGCCGAACTGGAACGAGCCCGGAATGCGGATGCCGGTAAGGCCGATGCTGTTCAGGAGGTGCATCTGCCGCTCGATGGCGCTCGCATTGAGCGGTGCCGCCGGCGGCAGGTGCACCAGCGCGCGCGCCGTATCGACGAGCTCGCCGTTCAGCTCGCCGTCGGCGTCGTGGCCGATCTCGCCGCCCGCCGGGCTGTTCGTGCTGCGGGTGATGTTCCAGCGCTGCGCCGCCGCGCTGTTGATGATGTACTCGTGGCCGCCGCGCACGAGCACCACCGGATTGTTCGGCGCGACGCGGTCCAGCTCCTTAAGGTGTGGCAGGCGCTGTTCGTGCAGCTGAGCCTCGTGCCAGTCGCTGTTCGAGACGATCAGCTCCCCTGGCCCGGCGTTCTGTGCACGGGCCGCCACCGCGGCGAGCAGCTCGTCGATGCTGCGCACTCGCGAAAGATCGAGGCCCGGCCCGCCGCCCGCATTGTGCAGGTGGCCATCCATCAAACCCGGGATGACGGTACGGCCGCCGAGGTCGACTTGCCGCGTCGCGGAGCCCGCGGTCCTGCGCAGCGCGTCGGTCGTGCCGACGGCGACAAAGCGATCGCCGCGGATCGCGACGGCCTGCGCGATCGAGAACGCGCCATCGACGGTGACGATCTTGCCGTTGTAGAGGATGAGATCGGGCGGCGTGCTCGCCAATGGCGACGCGCTAGGTGGTTGCGTAGCGCAGGCGGCGAGCAGGCAGGCGGCCAGCAATGCGGCACGCCGGTCGATCTTCATGGTGAGGTCTCCTCGGGCTTCCGGTTTACCATAAGGCCGGCATGGCCGCCAACGAGCAGCTCGCGATGCTGGTGCAGCCCGACCGCGTGCATCGCGCCCTCTATACCGATCCTGCGATCTTCGAGCTCGAGCTCGAGCGCATCTTCGGCCGCGCGTGGCTGGTGCTCGGCCACGAGAGCCAGATTCCTGCCGCCGGCGACTACTTCACTACGCGCATCGGACGCGAGCCGGTCATCGTCGTGCGTCACGATGATGGCTCGGTAACGGTATTGATCAATCGCTGCGCGCATCGTGGCTCCATGGTGTGCGCCGAAGGCCGCGGCAACGTCGAGCGTTTCGTCTGTCCTTACCACGGCTGGAGCTACGACCGCGCCGGCGCGCTGAAGGCGGCACCGTTCGCCTCGGGCTATGCGCCCGGCAAGCTCGCCGAGCTGCGGCTTCATCCGGTGCCCCGTGTCAGCGTCTATCGCGGCTTCATCTTCGCCTCGGCTGCGCCAAGCGGCGAATCGCTGGCGCAATTTCTTGGGCCGGCACGCGCCTCGTTCGATGACTTCGTCGATCGCGCGCCCGGGGGTGAGCTGCAGGTGGCCGGCGGTGTCTTCAAGCACGCCTTCAACGCCAACTGGAAGCTGATGCTCGAGAACCATCTCGACGGCGCGCATCCGGCGTGGGTGCATGCATCGTCGGTCGCGGTGGCGCGCAACGCACCCGAGCCGGGCAAGCCGGGCGAGGAGCACTACTACGACATCGCCGTGCGCCAGATGCGCCAGAACGGCGCTCCCGATGCCGTTTGGGAAGGCACCGGCATCTGGTCGACACCGCGCGGGCACGGCTACATGGGCGACTACCACGACGACGATCGGCTGGTTACCGGCCTCGGCAATCCGGTATTCGACGAATATCGCGCCGCGCTGATCCGGCGGCTGGGACAGCCGGAAGCCGATCGCATCCTGCGCGTCACGCTCTGGAACACGATCATCTACCCCAACTGCTCCTTCATGAGCCAGTTCCGGCAGCTGCGCATCATCCATCCGCTGGCGGTGGACCGCTCCGTCGTCTACACCTATTCGTTCCGCATGCCGCAGGCGCCGGCGCAGATGTTCAAGGACACCGTGGCGTTCGCGAACGTCGTCAATGGCACGGGCTCCTGGGTGCTTACCGACGATCTCGAAGTCTATGAGCGCATCCAGCGCGGTCTTTCCGCCGGCGCGCCCGAATGGGTCTACATCGGCCGCGGCTATGGAGGCGACGTCGATGAGCCGGGCGCCCGGCGCGGCGCTACCGGGACGAGCGAGGTGTTCATCCGCGGCCAGATGCGAGCCTGGCTGGATTACATGACCCCGCAGTCCCCCTGATGTCGCCTGAGCAATTCCTCTATCAGGAGGCGCGGCTGCTCGACACGCAGCGCTACGAGGAATGGCTCGCGCTCTTTACCGACGATGCGACCTACTGGGTGCCGCTCGAGCAGGGGCAGAAGGATCCCTACGAGACGTCGTCGATCATCCACGACGACCGCACGCTGCTCGAGCTGCGCGTGAAGCAGCTACGCCATCCGCGCGCGCATGCACGCCAGCCGCTCGCGCGCACGGTGCACCAGGTGACGAACGTCGTGCAGCTCGGTAAGGCGAACGGCGAGCTGCACATTGGCTCGACGTTAACAGTGGTCGAGTTCCGCAACGAGAAACAGCGGCTCTATGGCGCGCTGGTGGAGCACCGCTTGCGACCGGAGGGCGATACATTCCGCATCGCGCACAAGCGCGTCGATCTGGTGAATTCCGAAGGTGAGCTCGATGGCATCGCCATCCTCCTATAGCAAAGCGCCGCGAAACCAGGAGGCGGTGATCATCGCCGGGGGCGGCATCGGCGGCCTCGCGGCGGCGCTCGCGCTTGCGCGCAAAGGGTTCAAGAGCGTGGTGCTCGAGCAGGCGCCGCAGTTCGGCGAGATCGGCGCCGGTATCCAGATCGCACCGAACGCCTGGCATGCGCTCGATGCGCTCGCCGTCGGGCAGCTGGTGAAGAAGGAGGCGGTGTTCATCGAGCGGCTGCTGATGTTCGACGGCGTGAGCGGCGAAAAAGTGATCGATATCCCGCTCGATCAGCGTTTCGCCAAGCGCTTCGGCAATCCGTATGCGGTCACCCACCGCGCCGACATCCATGGCTCGCTGCTCGACGGCTGCAAGGCGCTGCCGCAATTGATCGAGCTGCGCACCAGCAGCCGCGTGAGCGGATTCGCAATCGAGGACCGCGGTGTGCGCGTCACGCTCGCCGATAAGCAGGCACTGCGCGGCATGGCACTCGTGGCCGCGGATGGCGGCAAGTCGGTGATCCGCGAGGCGATCGTCGGCGATCCGCTGCCGCCGGCGACTGGCCATATGTGCTATCGCGCGGTGCTGAACATCAACGAGGTGCCGAAGGACCTGCGGCTGCCGGCGGCGACGCTGTGGGCCGCGCACAACACGCACATCGTGCACTACCCGCTGCGCGGCTGGAAGCTCTTCAATCTCGTCGCCACGGTGATCGGCAAGCACACGAGCGGCGGGCACAACGAGGCGGCGACGCCGGAAGAGGCGCTGCCGTTCTTCTCGCACTACTGCGACGCGGTGATGAAGCTGATGCGCACGCCGAAGGAGTTCCGCCGCTGGATGCTGCAGTACCGCGAGCCGGTGGAGAACTGGATCCGCGGGCCCGTGGCGCTGCTCGGCGACGCCGCGCATTTCATGCTGCAGTACATGGCGCAAGGTGCGGCGATGGCGATGGAGGACGCGGTGTGCCTTGGACTGTGCGCCGATGCCGCCGACGGCGACTTCACGCGCGCCTTTCGCGACTATCAGGAGCGGCGCATCGTGCGCGCGTCGCGCGTGCAGATCTCGGCGAACAGCCTGATCGGCCAGATCTTCCACGTCCCCGACGGCCTGCCGCGCGAGGTACGCAACGACATGTTCCGCGGCCGCCCGCCCGAGCGCTACTACGACGCGCTCGAGTGGGTGTTCAGCGCCCCCGACTACGTGCGTGAATTCAAGGCGCAACGCGCGCCGCGGCGCCTCGCTCGCGCGGCGGCCGCGCGCCGCCGGCCGCCATCGCGCCAGCGCGACTAGACGGGCGCCTGATGCTGCTGCTCACGGCCACGACCTTCGCGGCCGCGGGCGGAATCCATTACCAGACGCCGATGCTCGGCGCGATGGCCGCCGAGTTTCGCGCCGACAGCGCGACCATCGGCTGGGTGCCGACGCTCACCTTCGGCGGCTTCCTCGTCGGCATCATGTTGCTCGTGCCGCTGGGCGACCGCATCGACAAGCGGCGCCTGATCATCGCGCAGCATTTCGCCACCATCGTGGCGCTTCTCGCGGCCGGCGCGGCCACCGGCGTCGCCACGGCGGCGGCAAGCGGCTTCCTGATCGGCCTTTGCGCCTGCTACGCGCAGAACATCGTACCGATGGTTGCGGAGCTCGCGCCGCCCGCCGAGCGCGGCCGCTCGGTCGGCACGGTGCTGACGGCGCTCTTCCTCGGCATCCTCTTCGCGCGCATTACCGGCGGCATCGTCGCCGCGCAGCTCGGCTGGCGCTGGATGTACGTGCTCGGCGCGGGCTTGCTCACCTGCATCGCGCCGGTGCTCGTCGCGCGGCTGCCCCATTCGGCGCCCAAAACCAGGCTGGCGTATCCGGAGCTGCTCACGTCGATGCTCGCGCTCGCGCGCGTGCACGCCGACATCCGGCGCGTGGTGGCGATCCAGCTGCTGCTTGGCATCTGCTACGGCGGCTTCTGGGCGACGATTGCGACCATGCTCCTGCAGTTCCACGGCCTTGGCCCGACCATCGCCGGGCTGATCGGCATTCCGGGCGCGGCCGGGATCCTGATCGCGCGACCGGCCGGGCGCTGGCTCGACCTGCGCGGACCGGCGCCGATCGTCACCACCGGCATCGGGCTGATCATCGGCGCCTACGGCGTCTTCGCCTTCGGCGTCTGGTGGCCCGCCGCGCTCGCCATCGGCGCCGCGCTCCTCGACAGCGGGCTGCGCGCCGCGATGGTTGCCAATCAGACGGTGGTGAACTCGCTCGCGCCGGAGGCGCGCAGCCGCTCCAACACCGTGTTCGGCCTCTCGGTCTGGAGCGGCAACGCCATCGGCGCCTTCATCGCCACCAGCGCGCTCGCCGCGAGCGGCTGGCTCGCGGTATGTGCCATCTCTGCACTATGTGCAGCGCTCGCGCTCGGCGTGCAGCTGCGCTCGATGCGAAATCGGGGTCAGGCACCGATTTAGTGTGAGTGTCACCATTTAGCGAGCAGGTCCGGGGCGATCTCGGCCACGGTGCGCACGCCGCAGAGCTGCATCGAGCGCTCGAGCTCGCTCGCGAGGATCTCGAGCGCGCGGCGCGCGCCCGGTTCGCCGCCCGCCATGGCGCCGAAGAGCGTCGCGCGTCCGGTGAGGACGCCGTGCGCACCGAGGGCGCGTGCTTTCAGGATGTCGACGCCGCGGCGCACGCCGCCGTCGAGGAGCACTGTCATCTTGCCGCCGACCGCGCGTGCTACGTGCGGCAGCGCATCGAGCGTCGGCGCGGCGCCGTCGAGCTGGCGGCCGCCATGGTTGGATACCACGACGCCCTCGCAGCCGATGGATGCCGCGCGCTCGGCGTCGTCGGGGCGTTCCACTCCCTTTAAGAGCAGCTTGCGCGGCCAGAGCTCGCGTATGCGCTTGATCGCTTCCCAGTCGAGCGCTGCGTCCATCTCGCGGCCGACCGCGGTGGCGATATCGGTGCCGTGCGGGGTGGTGAAGCGATAGCCCTCGAAGTTCGCCATGCCGGGCACGCCGTGCCGGATGATGTCGAGGAGCCACGCCGGCTTGAAAATGACATCGCGCGAGTTGCGCCAGTTCGGGTTGTACGGCGTGCGAAAGCCGTTGCGCGGGTCGCGCTCCCGCTTGCCCGAGACCGGCAGATCGACGGTGACCAGCATGGCTTCGTAGCCTGCATCGCGGGCGCGAGCGATGAGCTTTTCGCGGAACTCGCGCTCGCGCACCGCGTAGAGCTGGAACCAGAGCCGGCCACCCTCCTCGGCCACGCGCTCGATGGTGAACGCCGAAGGCGTGGCGAGCGTGAACGGCACGCCGAAACCTTTGGCTGCCCGGGCGAGGAGGAGCTCCGCGCCGGCGCGCCCGGCGCTGATGCCGCCGGTGGGCGCAATGGCGAGCGGCAGGCTCGCCGGCGCGCCGAGGAGCTCGGTGCGCATCTCGATCTTCGAGACGTTGACCAGCACGCGCGGCAGGAGCCGCACGCGCTCGAACGCCGCGCGGTTCTCGCGCAGCGTCACCTCGTCCTCCGCCCCGCCGTCGAAGAAATCGAAGATTGCGCGCGGCAGGCGCCGCCGTGCGAGCAGGCGGAGATCCTCGATGCTGACGACGTCGTTGAAGTCCGCCATATAATTCGCGGCTCGCACTCTACCGTCTAAAGGTTCCCCAGTGTTCCGGATTTTCGCTGTCGCGCTATTGCTGCCGGCGCTCGCGCTCGCGCAGTCGTTCCCGTCGAAGCCGTTGCGCATGGTCGTGCCGTTCACGCCGGCCGGCGCGGTCGACATCGCCACCCGCGCCACCGCCAACGAGATGCAGAAGGTGCTCGGCCAGCCGGTCGCCGTCGAGAACAAGCCCGGCGCGGGCGGCAACCTCGGCGTGCTGGAGGTCGCCCGCTCCGCACCCGACGGCTATTCGATCGTCATGAGCACGAGCGGCATCCAGGCGATCAATCCGTTCCTCTACGCGAAGATGCCGCTCGACGTGAACAAGGATCTCGCGCCGGTCGCGCCGATCGTGTCGCTGAACAACGTGCTCGTCGTGCATCCCTCGGTCCCGGCGCGCAGCGTGAAGGAAGTGATCGCGCTCGCGAGAAAAGATCCCGGCAAGTGGACCTATGCCTCGAGCGGCAACGGCACCAGCATCCACATGTCGGGCGCGATGTTCACTTACCTCACCAAGACCGACATCGTGCACATCCCGTACAAGGGCAGCGCGCCCGCAGTGACCGATCTTCTCGCCGGCCAGACCAACATGATGTTCGACAATATCCCGTCGTCGCTGCCGCACATCAAAGCGGGCAAGCTGATCGCGCTCGCCACGACCGGCGCGAAGCGCGACCCCGCGCTGCCGGACGTGCCGACGATGCAGGAAGCGGGCGTGCAGGGCTACGAGTCGGGCGTGTGGTTCGGCTTGATGGTGCCGGCGGCCACACCGAAAGACATCATCGCCAAGCTGAACCACGCCGCCGTCGAAGCGACCAAGTCGCCGGAATTCATCAAGCGCATGCATGACCTCGGCTACAACATCATTCCCGGCTCGCCGGAGGACATGGGCAAAATGATCCAGGAGGAGCTCAGGCGCTGGGGACCGATCGTCAAAGCGTCCGGGGCGAAGGTGGACTGAGATGAAACCTGCCATCAGCAAAGTGAAGCGCATCGAGGGCGTGCTCTCGCCCGTCGTCACGCCGTTCAGGAAGGACTACGCACCGGACGAAGAACGCTTCGTGCGCCATTGCCGCTGGCTCTTGAAGAGCGGCTGCGCCGGGCTCGCCATCTTCGGCACCAACAGCGAAGCGAACTCGATGTCGGTCGGCGAGAAGCGCCGGCTGCTCGAGGCGTTGATCAAGGGTGGCGTGTCGGCGGCGAGCCTTATGCCGGGCACCGGGCACTGCGCGCTCACCGACTCGATCGAGCTCACGCGTGCCGCGGTGGAGCTCGGCTGCGCCGGCGTGCTGATGTTGCCGCCGTTCTACTACAAGGGTGTGTCCGACGAAGGCCTGTACCGCAATTTCGCCGAGGTGATCGAGCGCGTCGGTGATGAGCGGCTGCAGCTTTACCTCTATCACATCCCGCCGGTGTCGCAGGTGCCGATCACGCTGGGCCTGATCGAACGCCTGCTTGGCAAATACCCGGGCATCGTCGCCGGCGTAAAGGACTCGAGCGGCGATTGGTCGAACACCAAGGCGATGCTCGACGCCTTTGCCAAGGAAGGCTTCGACGTCTTTGCGGGGAGCGAGGTGTTCCTCCTCGACAACATGCGCCACGGCGGCAAGGGCTGCATCACGGCGACCGGCAACGTCAACCCCGGCGCGATCGATCGCCTCTACAAGAACTGGCGCTCGCCGGACGCCGACAAGCTGCAAGCCGGGATCAGCGCGACGCGCAAGATCGTGCAGAAGCAGCCGATGATCCCGGCGCTCAAGGCGATCGTGGCCCACTTTGGTAACGATGCGGGCTGGAAGAACTGCCGGCCGCCGCTCGTCGAGCTCACGGCGAGCCAGGAAGAAGAGCTGATCCGCGATCTGAAGGGCGTGGGCTTCACCATGCCGGGCCTCACTGCCTGAAAACCGCGCTTGTCACCGGCGCGGCGCGCGGCATCGGCCGCGCTAGCGCCGATGCATTGCGCGAGGCGGGCTGCAAGGTGATCGGCCTCGATCGCGAGCAGTGCGACATCGTCTACGATCTCAGCGACATCGCCGGCATTCCGCGGCTGGTGGACTCGCTCGGCCCGGTCGACATCCTGGTCAATAACGCCGGCGTGCAGACCGCTGTCTCCATCGAGCGCTACACCGACGCGGCGCGCCGTCGCATCCTCGCCGTGAACCTCGAAGCGCCGGTCGAGCTGATTCGTACCGTGTCGAAGCAGATGATCGCGCGGCGCGCCGGCCGGATCGTCAATCTCGCCTCGGTCGCCGCGTATACCGCTCATACCGATCTGTGGTACGGCGTGACCAAGGCCGGCGTCGTCAGCTTCACGCGCAGCTTCGCCGCACTGCTCGGTCCGCAGGGCATCCAGGTGAACGCGGTTGCTCCAGGGCCGGTGGAGACCGATCTCCTGAAGAAGGCGCAGCCCGAGCGCATCGAGGCGCTCATGCGGCAGGTCTACACGCGACGCGTGGGAAGGCCGCAAGAGGTGGCAGCGACGATTCGCTGGCTGGCGCTCGAGGCGCCGGAGACCATCAACGGCGCGGTGATCGACATCACCGACGGCTGCGTCCTGCGCTGAATTCGGGTCAAGGGTAAGAATGGCCTGACCCAGAATTCGCTTTCTGGCTGCGCGCCACAAGCCGGGCATCACCGATGCGCTCTGCCCAGGCAGCGAAGCCGTCGGTCGGCCCGCGCCAGCGCAGCGAGTCCACATCCGCAAAAAGCGGCGCATCGGTTCGCAGCGTGGCGAGG
>DASREB010000033.1:0-8080 GCA_035652275.1 Burkholderiales bacterium | reverse complement strand
GGCGCACTGGACCGACGTCGGCGGCGTGCTCGGCGGCGTCACCACCGACATCTTTTCCGAGGGGCTGCAGATCCCGATCCTGAAATACGCGCGCGCCGGCGTGGTGAACCAGGATCTGCTGGACATCATCCGCATGAACGTGCGCATCCCCGAGCGCGCCATGGGCGACCTGCGCGCGCAGATCACCGCGGTGAAGACCGGCGAGCGGCGCTTCCTCGAGCTCCTCGACCGTTACGGGCGCGATCAGGTGCTGGGCGCGATCGCCAACATCATGGACCAATCGGAAGCCGCGGCACGCGCGCGCACGCGCACCATCCCCGACGGCGTCTACGAGGCGGAGTCCTACATGGACGATGACGGCGTCGAGCTCGGCAAACCGGTGCCGATCAAGGTGCGGGTGGTGAAGAAAGCGGACGAGATGACCGTCGACCTCTCGCAGGTGAGCCCGCAGGTGCGCGGCTTCTTCAATTCCGGCGCGACCACCGGCTACTCATGCGCGCAGGTCGCCTACAAGTGCCTCACCTCGCCCACCGACTATCCGATCAACGAAGGCAGCTTCCGCTCGCTCAAGGTGGTGCTCGCACCGGGCACCGTGGTGAGCGCGGTGAAGCCGGCCGCGATGCGCTGGTGGATGACCTTCCCGATGACCGTGGTCGACACCGTGTTCAAGGCGATGGAGCCCGCCATCCCCGATCGCACCATCGCCGCGCACCACGCCGATCTCTGCGTCGCCCTCATCAACGGCATCTCGCCCAAGGACGGCCGCTTCTTCCTCGCCGGCATCGGACCCATGGGCGGCGGCTTCGGCGCGAAGCGCACCGAGGATGGCGTGAGCGCCACCGTGTGCATGAACGACGGCGATACGCACAACCATCCGGTGGAGCAGATGGAGGCGAAGTACCCGATGCTCTTCGAGCGCCACGCGCTGCGCCAGGATTCGGGCGGGCCGGGGCGCTACCGCGGCGGTCTCGGCACCGAGCAGGTCGTGCAGGCGCGCTCGCCGATCAATATCAACGTGCAGGTCGATCGCGTGCACTGTGCGCCGTGGGGCCTCGCCGGCGGCGCGAGCGGCGCCGGCAACCAGGTGGCGCTGCGCATCGCCGGCAAGGAGCTCACGGAGCTGCCGAACGCCAAGGTGCACATGCGGCGCCTGAACAAGGGCGATGCGATCACCATCCGCGCCGGCGGCGGCGGCGGCTTCGGCCCGCCGCACGAGCGCGAGCCCGAGCGCGTGCTGCACGACGTGCGCGAGGGCTACGTCTCCATCGACGCCGCGGCGGAAAAATATGGCGTGGTGATCGACCCGCAGACGCTGGAGATCGTCCAACTAAGGAGAGGGAAATGAGCACAGCAGCCGTCACACCCGAGCAGATCGCAGCGCGCATCGAGCGGCTGCCGCTTTCGCCCTGGCACCTGACGCTGCGCGTCATCATGGGCATCGCGCTCTTCTTCGACGCCTTCGACATGCTCGCCATCGCCTACGTGCTGCCGGTGCTGATCGGCATGTGGAAGCTCGCGCCGAGCCAGATCGGCCTCCTCATCTCGGCGGGCTTCGCGGGGCAGCTCGTCGGCGCGATCTTCTTCGGCTGGCTCGCCGAGCGCATCGGCCGCATCAACGGCGCGATCTGGACGATCGCCATCTTCTCGGTAATGAGCGTGGTGTGCGCGTTCGCCTGGAGCTACGAGTCGATGCTCGCCTTCCGCTTCATCCAGGGGCTGGGCCTGGGCGGCGAGGTGCCGATCGCGGCCGCCTACATCGGCGAGATCGCCAAGGCCGACAAGCGGGGCCGCTTCTTCCTCCTCTACCAGGTGATCTTCGCCATCGGCCTCGCCGGCGTCGCCGTGGCGGCGACCTGGATCGTGCCGCATCTCGGCTGGCAGTGGATGTTCTACGTCGGCGCCGTGCCCGCGGTGATCGCGCTCATCCTGCGCCGCATGCTGCCCGAGTCGCCGCGCTGGCTCGCCTCGCGCGGACGCCTCGACGAGGCCGAGCGCACCATGCGCGCGATCGAGGACGAAGTGTCCCGCACCAGTGGCAAATCGCTGCCGCCATTACCGACCAACATCCCGCCGATCAGCCGCAGCCGCGCGCGCTTTGCCGAGCTCTTTACCAGCACTTATGCGCGGCGCACCTTCGCCATCTGGGTGATGTGGTTCTGCTCCTACCTCGTCACCTACGGCATCGCCGGCTGGCTGCCGACGGTTTACCGCACGGTGTTCAAGCTGCCGGTACAGCAGGCGCTGCAATACACCATGGTGACGCCGGTGATCGGCGTGGTCGCGGCGCTCGCCTGCGCCCTCTTTATCGACAAGACGGGGCGCAAGGCGTGGTTCGCCGCGTCATTCCTCCTCGGCGCCATTCCGCTCTTCGTGCTCTCGGCGGGCTCGGCCGATACGCCGTTCAACGTGATGATCCTCTCCACGGTCTCGTGGTTCTTCATCACCACCATCTCGCTCGGCCTCTACCTCTACAGCTCCGAGATCTATCCGACGCGGGTGCGCGCGCTGGGCACCGGCACCGGCACGGCCTGGGTGCGGCTCGCCTCGATCATCGGCCCGTTCGTCGTCGGCATGATCCTGCCCAAGTCCGGCCTCGGCGGCGTATTCCTGATGTTCGCCATCGCCGCGCTCGTCGGCGGCGTGATCACGATCCTCTTCGGCATGGAGACGCGCGGCAAGATCCTGGAGGAGCTCTCCCCGTGAGGTTTGCGGTTTTACTGGCAGCCTGCATCGCCACGCAGGCGCTCGCCCAGACCTTTCCCGCGAAGCCGCTGCACATCATCGTGCCGTTCCCGCCGGGCGGCGCCGTCGATCCGCTGGTGCGCGCGCTCGCGAGCGGCCTCACCGAGCGGGTCGGCCAGCCGGTGATCGTCGACAACCGGCCGGGCGCGACCGGCACCATCGGCATGAACGCCTGCGCAAAGTCGCCGCCCGATGGCTACACGCTCTGCTTCGTCACGAGCGACGGCATGACGGTGGTTCCGGCGCTGGGCATGGCACTGCCTTTCGACGCCGAACACGATTTCGCGCCGGTCACGCTGCTCGGCTATTCGCAGCCGGTGCTCGTCGCCGCCGCGGGCGCGCCGTTCGATAGCTACAAGAGCCTCGTCGCCTCTGCGCGCGCCAACCCGGGGAAGATCAACTTCGGCACCTTCGGCGAAGGCTCGAGCTCGCACCAGCTCCTGGAAGCGATCCAGCACGGCGCGAACATCAAGCTCACCAACGTCCCATACAAGGGCACCGGCCCCGCGCTGCAGGCGGCGATCGCCGGAGAAGTGGACCTCGCGCTCAGCATCGTCCCGGTGATCGCGCCTCACATCAAGAACGGGCGGCTCAAGCCGATTCTCGCCCTCTCTCGCGCGCGCCTGCCGGCCCTTCCCGAGGTGCCGACCTACGCCGAGGAATCCATCCCGCTCTTCAGGACCACCTGGTTCGGCATCGTCGCGCCGGCCGGCATCGCGAAGGACACGCTCGCGCGCCTTCACTCAGAGATCGCGGCGGTGCTCGCCAATCCGCAATGGCGCGAGCGGTACATGCCGGCCGATTCCTACGAGGTCTCGGGCATCGGCCTCGACGAGTTCGCGCGACTGCTCGCCGAGACGCGCGCCGACGGCAAGGCGATCGCGGAGCTCTTGCGCGCCGGCGGCTATCGCCCGCAATGACTTAGCGCATCGTCATGCGCGCCTGCTCGAGCTCCGGACGCCGCTCGCCCTTGGCGGCGAGCCGGGAGAGCCTGGCGAAGTACTCGCGCGCCTTGCCTTCGTCGCCGGAGCGCCGCGCGGCGAGCGCCGCGCCGTAGTAGCCGCGGAAGCGGTTCGGCTCACGCAAGGCCGACGCCTCGAACTCGGCGAGCGCCTGCGAATCGCGGCCGGCCTCGAGCAGCATCTCGCCGAGAAGCTCGCGCGCTGGCACGAGGCGCCCGGGCGTCACCGGGGCCTTTTCGCTCGTCTCCTCCAGGTCCGCGGCCTTGCGCATGCGCCCGAGCGCCGCATCGCGCTCGCCGCGCGCCAGCTCGGCCCACGCGAGCACGGCGAGGCGCTGCACCTCGACCTCGGTGGCCCAGTATTTGTCGTTCTTCGCCGCGAGCGCCTGCTGCAGCTTGCCGAGCTCGGCGGCCTCGCGCTCGGCCGCCGCGGCGTCGCCCAGGCGCGCGGCGGCATAGCCGCGCGCGAAGTGCGTGAGGGCGGGCGTATAGAGGAAATCCGTGGCATGCACCTCGAGCGCCGCGGCCGCCTTCCAGTCGGCCCGCTCCAGCGCGTAGCGCGCCGGCACCGCGGCGAGCGCATAGAAGCTCGGGCGCTGGTCCGCGTTCGGCGGCAGTGCGTTCATGCGCTCCATGGCGGCGAGCGCCTCGGGGTCGCGCGCGAGCTGCAGCGCGGCGTAGACCTCGTAGTCGATCGCATGCAGCATGTCCTGCGCCGACTTGTTGCGCAGCGCGTTCTCCTCCGAGCGCACGTTGGTGGCGAGCGCGTCCTCCCAGGCGCCGACGCGCGTAAAGATGTGCGACGGCATGTGCAGGGCGTGCGCCGCGTCGGGCGCGATCTCGGCATACCGGCGCGCCGCCGGCAGCCCCTTCGCGGCGATCGGCGGGTAGTCGTAGCTGTGGATGAGATAGTGCGCGGCGCCCGGATGCTCGGGCTGCTCGCGGAAGACGGGCTCGAGGATGGCGGCCGCCTTGAGCTGGCGCGCGTAGCTCTTGTCCATCGGATCGGCGGCGATGTTGAGCGCGAGCGCGTAGAAGATCGATGCCTCGCGGTCGTCGGGGTATTTCGCGGCGAGCTTCTCCATCGCCTGCTCGTAGCGCTCGGCGCGCACGCGGAAGGGCGCGCGGTCGGTGCCATAGAAAGTCGCGATGGCGGCGACGTAATCGCGCTCGCGCTCCGTCTTCGCCGGCTTTTCGAGGCCTTTCGCCACCGCCTCCTGCCCCTGCAACGCGACCGCGTCCGCGGTCTGCCCGCCGAAGGGATTGAGGAGCCGGTTCACGCCGATGCCCCAGTATGCGATCGTGCACGACGGATCGCGCGCCAGCACCTCGTTGAAGGCTTTCAAGCCTTCGGGAAACCAGAACGAATGCAGGAGCGCGACGCCGCGCTCGAAGAGCGGCTGCACGGACGCGTCGCATGAAGTGGCGAAGCGGACCGTGCCGAGCTTGCCCGGCGTCGCCGCCGGCTCGTCGTGGGAAAAAGCCGGGACGGCCGTCGTCAGGGCAATAAGGCACAGCACGCGGCGCAGATTCATGGAAGCTCCTTCGGAGGGGACGGCGAGCATGCGCGCACCCGCGAGGGAAGTCCAAGCATTAATAGAACAGTGCTATGCGCGCGAGCGCACAGTGGCGGGCCGCCGTTAGGTGGCACTCTGGGTTCCAAATGGCCGCCAGAACGTCCCCTCGCCCCAACGTGCAGAACGACTGAACGTCCCATGGCCAAGAGTCAGCTCCGCAGCAACCGCGAGAAGAAGAAGCCCAAGCAGCCGCCCCAGCCGGCGTCGCCTCCAACTCCCGGGTGGCTGACGCCCCAGCCCTGGCATAAGCGGCGCTAGCGACAGCAGCGCACGGCAAGCTCCGGCGGCATCCCGCGGCCGCGAGGATGCGCGCCGCACCGGCTATGCGCTCCACCGTACAGTCGCGGCACTCAATGCCTGCCAAGCTAGCGCCCATCGCCGCCCCGCGCTCGAACCGCGGGCCTTTTCACCCGAAAGGAAAGAAAGAATGAAAATCCGCCCGCTGCACGATCGCATCATCGTCAAGCGTCTCGACGAAGAGAAGAAGACCGCCTCCGGCATCGTCATCCCGGACACCGCCGCGGAGAAGCCCGACCAGGGCGAAGTCGTTGCGGTCGGCGCCGGCAAGAGGAGCGACAACGGCGTGCTGACCCCGCTCGACGTGCGCGCTGGCGACCGCGTGCTGTTCGGCAAATACTCCGGGCAGACGGTGCGCGTGAAAGGCGACGAGCTGCTGGTGATGCGCGAGGAAGACATCATGGGCATCGTCGAAGGACAGTCATGAGCGCCAAGGACGTCCGCTTCCACGAGGACGCGCGCACGCGCATGGTCCACGGCCTCAACATCCTCGCCGACGCGGTGAAGATCACGCTCGGTCCGCGCGGCCGCAACGTGGTGCTCGAGCGCTCCTACGGCTCGCCGACCGTCACCAAGGACGGCGTCTCGGTCGCGAAAGAGATCGAGCTCAAGGACAAGTTCGAGAACATGGGCGCGCAGATGGTGAAGGAAGTCGCCTCCAAGACCTCCGACGTCGCCGGCGACGGCACCACCACCGCCACCGTGCTCGCCCAGGCGATCGTGCGCGAGGGCATGAAGTACGTCGCCTCGGGCATGAACCCGATGGATCTCAAGCGTGGCATCGACCTCGCCGTCGTCACGGTGGTGGCCGAGCTGAAGAAGATCTCCCGGCCGTGCAGCTCGTCGAAGGAGGTCGCGCAGATCGGCTCGATCTCGGCCAACCTCGACACCGAGATCGGCAGGATCATCGCCGATGCGATGGACAAAGTCGGCAAGGAAGGCGTGATCACCGTCGAGGACGGCAAGTCGCTCCAGAACGAGCTCGAGCTCGTCGAGGGCATGCAATTCGACCGCGGCTACCTCTCGCCTTACTTCATCAACAACCCCGAGAAGCAGACCGCCGTGCTCGAGGACTCGTACGTGCTCCTCTACGACAAGAAGGTGAGCTCGATCCGCGAGATGCTGCCGCTCCTCGAGCAGGTGGCGAAGGCCGGCAAGCCGCTCCTCATCATCGCCGAGGAAGTGGAAGGCGAAGCGCTCGCCACCCTGGTGGTGAACAACCTCCGCGGCATCCTGAAGACCCTGGCGGTGAAGTCGCCCGGCTTCGGCGACCGCAGGAAGGCCATGCTCGAGGACCTCGCTGCGCTCACCGGCGGCACGGTGATCTCGGAGGAGCTCGGCCTCAAGCTCGAGAACGCTTCGCTCAAGGACCTCGGCCGCGTGAAGCGGGTCGAGAGCACGAAGGAGAACACCACCCTCATCGACGGCGCCGGCGACAAGAAGGCGATCGAAGGCCGCGTGAAACAGATCCGCGCGCAGATCGAGGAGGCGACGAGCGACTACGACAAGGAGAAGCTGCAGGAGCGCCTGGCGAAGCTCGCCGGCGGCGTAGCCCTCGTCAAGGTCGGCGCGGCCACCGAGGTCGAGATGAAGGAGAAGAAGGCCCGCGTCGAGGACGCGCTGCACGCCACGCGCGCGGCGGTCGAGGAAGGCATCGTGCCGGGCGGCGGCGTCGCCTATCTGCGCGCCCGTTTGAAGCTGCAAGGCCTCGAGGGCGCCAACCACGACCAGGACGCCGGCATCAGGATCGTCCTGCGCGCGCTGGAGGAGCCGCTGCGCCAGATCGTCGAGAACAGCGGCGCCGAGCCTTCGGTGGTGCTGAACAAGGTCGTCGAAGGCAAAGGCGCGTTCGGCTACAACGCCCAGAGCGCCGAGTTCGGCGATCTCGTCGAGATGGGCGTGATCGATCCCACCAAGGTCGTGCGCTTCGCCCTGCAGAACGCAGCCTCGGTCGCCGGCCTGGTCCTCACCACCGCCGCCATGGTCGCCGAGCGTCCCAGCGAGGCCGACGAAGGCCCCGGCGCCGGCCACATGCAAGGCATGGGCGGCATGGGCGGGATGGGAATGTGATGGATGGAACGGAGAGTCCGAGACGAGACACACCACCTGTAACCGCAAGAACCGCATCGGCGCCCAGGACAGCCGCGGAGGATCGCGGTCGCTGAAAGAACCAAGAAGGCAACAGCCCAGGAGCGCCGCTATGGCGCCGGAAAAGAAATGATCCTCAAAAAAACCCCGCCGAAGCGGGGCTTTTTGTTTTGACGCCCGGGGCGCTCAGTGCACCGGGAGCTTTTTCGCCGCCGCGCCGATTTTCTTCGGCAGCGTGAGCGCCAGGACGCCGTCGGCGTACTTCGCCTGGGCTTTGGCCTGGTCGATCTCGTGGCCGAGCGTGAACGCGCGCTGCACCTTGCCGAAATAGCGCTCGGCACGCAGCACCGTCTCGCGCTCCTTGACGACCTTCTCCTGCTTCACTTCGGCCGACACCGAGACCTCGTTGCCGTCG
>DASREB010000032.1:0-40451 GCA_035652275.1 Burkholderiales bacterium | reverse complement strand
TCGCGCCAGAACGCCATGCCGATACCGCCGTGCACCGGCACGATCTTCTGCCGCGAGAGGAAGAACGAGGTCTCCATCAGGTCGAATTCCAGGCCGAGCGCCGCACAGAGCTCGAGGGCGCGCGTCACGTCGGGCCGGTTCATGAAGCCGTAGCGCACGCGGATGCGCCAGCAGCCATGGCCGAGTGATTCACACGTCACCCGGTCGGCGAACGAGATCCACGGCACGTCGCGCACTTCGACCGTCAGGAACACCACGCGCTCGTGCAGCACCTTGTTGTGGTTGAGGTTGTGCAGCAGCGCGTGCGGCACGGCGTCCGGCGTCGCGGTGAGGAAGATGGCGGTGCCCGGGACGCGCAGCGGCGGATCCTTGAAGAGCGAGTCGAGGAAGCCCTTGAGCGGCACCGCGCCCTCTTCAAGGCGCTGGAACAGGATCTCGCGCCCGCGACGCCAGGTCGTCATGGTGACGAAGACGCAGGCGCCGATGGCGAGCGGGAACCAGCCGCCGTCGGCGATTTTGAGCAGCGTGGCGCTGAAGAACGAGACGTCGATGATGGCGAAGAAGCCGGTGGCGAAGATGCAGAGCAGCAGCGGATAGCCCCAGCCGAAGCGGATGACGAAGAACGTGAGGAGCGTATCGACCAGCATGGTGGCGGTGACCGCGACGCCGTACGCGCCGGCAAGGCGCGACGAGGAGCCGAAGCCGATCACCGCGCCGATCACCACCGCGCACAGCAGCCAGTTGATCGACGGTATGTAGATCTGGCCGGCCTCCTTTGCCGAGGTGTGCACCACCGTCATACGCGGCAGGAAGCCGAGCTGCACCGCCTGGCGGGTGAGCGAGTAGGCGCCCGAGATCACCGCCTGCGAAGCAATCACCGAGGCGGCGGTGGCGAGCGCCACCATCGGATAGAGCGCCCAGCCGGGAATCAGCAGATAGAAGGGGTTTTCCACCGCCTTCGGCGCAACCATGAGGAGCGCGCCCTGGCCGAAATAGTTCAGCACCAGCGCCGGCGCCACCAGGCTGAACCAGGCGACCCGAACCGCGCCTTTGCCGACGTGGCCCATATCGGCATACAGCGCCTCCGCCCCGGTGACCGCGAGCACCACCGAGCCGAGCACGACGAAGGAGGCGGTGCCGTGGCTCGTCAGGAAGCCGAGCGCGTGCAGCGGGTTGAGCGCGGCGAGGATCGCGGGAGCCTGCGCGATGCCGTAGATGCCGGCCGCGCCGATGGCGATGAACCACGCCATGGTGATCGGGCCGAACATGCGTCCCACGGCCGCCGTGCCGCGCGCCTGCAGCGTAAATAGCGCAAGCAGCACGCACACGGTGACCGGCACGATGTAGGGCTTGAGCGCCCGCGTGCCCACCTGCAGGCCTTCGATCGCAGAAAGTACCGTGACTGCCGGGGTGAGCACCGCATCGCCATAGAAGAGCGAAGCACCGAAAACGCCGATCAGGAGCAGCGGGATACGCCACTCCTGGTGCGTTTTGATGGCTTTCTGCGCGAGCGCGATCAGCGCCATGATGCCGCCCTCGCCGCGGTTGTCGGCGCGCATGATGAGCACCACGTACTTGAGCGACACCACGATCATCAGTGCCCAGAAGATGGTCGACAGCCCGCCGAGGATGTTCGAGTGGCTGAGCGGAATGCCGTGATCGGGAGAGAACGTCTCCTTCACGGCATAAAGCGGGCTCGTGCCGATGTCGCCGAAGACGATGCCGAGGGCGGCAAGCGTCAGCGCGGCGAGCGAGGATTTGCGATGGCGGAGGTCGCGATCCAAAGTGAGGGGCGCAAGCTACCCTTGCACTGCACAAAAAGCAAACCGGCGGCCTAGGAGCGCAGCACGGCGAGCGAGCGCTCGAGCTTCAGCTTGAGCGGCTCGTCGAGCAGCGCCGGGCGCTGCTCCTGCAAGCCCCACAAATAGCCGGCAAGCGCCGCCACCATGATCGCTGCCGGCAGCCAGAGCCAGTGGCGGCGCGGCGAGCGCACTCGCAACTCGGCGAGCCGCTCGGCGGCGTCGCCCGCCGACTGCGACGCCTCGCGCGCCGCCTGGGCCTGGCCCTCGAGCGACGCTTCGGCGGCGAGGCGCGCCTGCAGCGCATCCGCGGCGGCGTTGTCGGCCTGCGCCCGCGCGTTGGCGCGTGCGGCCGCCTTGGCTGCGGCGCGCGCGCGAGTGCGCGCTTCGCGCGCCGCCGCGCCTTCGGCCCGCGCGCGCTCGGCGGCCGCGGCGCGCAAACGGCTATCGTGGTCGGCGCGCTCGCGCGCCGCAGCGGCCGCCTGGCGCTCGGCGGCCTCCGCCTCGCGCGCCTTGTGGACAAACGCCTCCTCGGCCGCGAGCCGCGACTGCAGCATCGCGGTGGCGCGCAACTCCGCCTCCGCGCGCTCGGCGGCTAACGCCTCGCTTTGGCGCTCCGCCTCGAGCCGTCCCTGCATCTCAGCCGCAGCCGCAGCTTCGGTGTCTTCGCGCTCCCGCGCCGCCTCGAGTGCCTGCCCATCGGCCTGGGCGCGCGCCTGCGCACCCCGGCGCAGCTCGGCATCGAGGGTGGCGCGCTGGTGCGCGGCCTCCGCGGCGCGCCTCTCTGCCTGCGCCGAGCGCTCCGCTTCGCTCTTCAGCGCGTTCTCGGCGGCGATGCGTGCCTGCAGCTCCGCCGCGGCGGCCGCTTCGGCCGCGGCCAGCTCTTCCGCGGCGCGCCGGCGGCGCTCTTCCGCCGCGGTGCGCGTGGCGAGCTCCGCCGCCGCGCGTGCTTGCGCCTGCTCGTGCGCGCGCGCGGCCTGCGCCGCCTTCTCGTCCGCCGCGGCCTTGGCGTTCGCCGCGAGCCGCAGCATCTCGTCGGCCGCGCGCCGCTCCTCCGCCGCGCGCTGCGCTGAAAGCTCCGCCGCCTCGGCGGCCGTGGCGCGCTCGGCGGCCGCTTCCTCGACCTTGGCCCGCTCCTCGGCCGCCCGTGCCGCCGCCTTGTCTGCAGCGGCGCGCGCACGCGCTTCACTCGCCGCCGTCGAGCGCGCTTTCACCGCGGCCTGCGCGGCTTCGCCGGCGGCCGCCTCGGCCGCGAGCCGCTCCTGCGCAGCGCGCTTCAGCGCCGCCTCGGCGCCGGCGCGCTCGCGCGCACGCTCTTCGGCTTCCTGCTCGGTGCGCGTACGCGCTTCAGCGGCCTGGCGTGCCGCCTGCTCGGCCGCGGCGGCCGCTTGTACGCGCTCGGCAAGCGCTTCTTCGGCTCCCTTGCGCTCGGCCGCGGCGCGAGCTGCGGCGTTCTCCACGCTCGCGCGCGCCTCGGCCTCACGCTCGGCGGCGGCGGCCGCCTCCGCGGCTTCGTGCGCCGCTGCCGCCGCCCTGCCGTCCGCTTCGAGCCGTGTCTGCGCCGCGCGCCGCAGCTCCTCATCGGCCTCGGCGCGTTCGCGTGCCAGACGCGTCGCTTGCGCGTCGGCGGCGGCCCGCGCATCCGCGGTGCGCAGCAGGTTCTGCTCCTCGGCCTGGCGTTCCTGCGCCACCGCGAGCGCTTCCGCCTCGGTCCGCGCGCGCTCGGTGGCAAGCGCTGCCGCCTGCGCTTCCACTGCGGCGCGCTCCTCGGCGAGCGCTTTGGCTTTCGCTTCCGCCTCGGTCTTCTGCCGCGCCTGCTCGAGCGCCGCGCGCTCGGTCTCGGCACGCTCGCGCGCAAGGCGCGAGGCTTCCGCCTGCGCCGCCGCCTTTTCCTCGGCGTCGCGGCGCAGCTCCTCTTCGGCGGCCTTGTTCTCGCGCGCCGCCTGCAGCGCGCGCGCTTCCGCCTGCACCCGCTCGCGCACCGCGCGGCGCGCCTGCTCCTCCGCTTGCGCGCGCTCGCGCATTGCGGCTGCGGTCTGCGCCTGCGACTCGGCGCGGGCGCGGGCATGGCCGGCCGCTTCCTCTTCCTTCGCGCGCCGCTCCGCGGCCAGAGCGGTCGCCTTTTTCTCGGTTTCTTCGCGGCTTTTGGCGTCCGCCGCAGCCTGCGCCTCGGCGCGCTCGCGCTCGGCCACGAGGCGCGCCGCCTTGGCTTCCGCCTCGGCGCGCGCATGCGCCATGCGACGCAGCTCCGCTTCCGCGGCCTGGCGCTCGCGCGCGAGGTCGAGGCTGCGCTTTTCCTCGGCGACGCGCGTGCTGGCGGCCTCCTCGGCAGCCTTTTCGCGCTCCACGCGCTCGCGCTCGGCGCCCTGCAGGCGGTCGATCAGCTTGCTCATCAGTTGTTCTTCGCCGCCTTCTTCGCCGCGGCGCGCGCCAGGGCCGCCGCATCGAGCGCCGGCTTCTTCGGTGGCGGTGGCGGCGGCTTGGCTGGCGCGGCTACTGCCGCTGGCGCTGCCGCGGCGGGCGCGGCGGGCCTCGCCGGCGCGGCGGCGCCTTTCGGGGCGAAGTCGAGATTGATCATGTCGCCGAGCGAGTCGGCGTAGGTCTCGCGTACTTTCTGCATCGCGGGCAGTGCTTTCTTGAACGCCTCCACGATCTTCGGGTCGTAGCGCTTGCCGGCGAACTTTTCGATCTCGTAGCTCGCGTCGTCGACGCTCTTCGGCGAGCGGTAGAACTGCGTCGTGGTCATCGACTCGAACGCGTCGACCACCGCGATGACGCGGCCCGGCCAGGGAATCGCCTCGCCCTTGAGTCCCTGCGGGTAGCCGCTGCCGTCCCAGTATTCGTGATGGGTCAGCGCCATCTGGCGCGCGAGCTTGAGCAGCGGGTCGTCATGTTCGCCGATGATCTCGGCGCCAAGCGCCGGATGGCGCTTGACGCGCTCCCAGTCGGGCGCCGAGAGCTTCTCGTTCTTGCGCAGGATCTCGGCCGGCACGCCGAGCTTGCCGATGTCGTAGAGCGGCGCTGCAATTTGCATCATCTCGCAAACCTGCGGTTTGGCGCCGGCGGCGACTGCGAGCAGCCTCGCGTACTGACCCACGCGCATCACGCGGTTGCCGGCTGCGGCGCTCTCGTGCATCTCCATGGCGCGCCCCAGCCGCTTGATAAGCTCGGTGCGCGAGCGCTCGAGCTGCTCGGTGCGCTCCTTCACCATGCGCTCGAGCTCCTGGCGCCGGTCGATCAGCGCGAGATGCAGGCGCACCCGCGCCTTCAGCACCTTGGCGTTGATCGGCTTCATCACGTAGTCGACCGCGCCGAGCTCGAGGCCCTCGACCTGCGCGCCCGCTTCGGTCTTGCCGGTGAGGAAGATGATCGGGATATCGGCGGTCGCCGGCTCGCCCTTCAGCGCCCGGCACACCTCGAAACCCGAGACCTCGGGCATCTCCACATCGAGCAGGATCAGGTCGGGCTGCGGGCTGGCGAACGCTTTCTCGATCGCCATGCCGGCGTCGGAGGCGGTGTCGGCGTCGTAGTCCCCGCCCAGCGCCTTCGCCATCAGGGCGAGCAGATCGCTGTCGTCATCCACCGCCAGAATGCGCGCTCGCTTGACCGTACTCATTCGGCGCTCGTGTAGCCGAGCTGCGGCAGGAGCGCCCGCGCCTGCGGGCCGCCGAGATAGTCGATGAAGTCGAGCACCAGGCGCGACTCGCGCACCGGCGTCGCCACGTAGGTCGTGTACTTCTGCAGCTCCGGCGGCAGCGGCCCGGCGAGCTTCACGCCCTTTACCGGCAGGATCTCGCTGATCTGGTGGATGCCAAGCTCGACCTCGCCGCGCCCGACCGGCTCGACGACATAGCCGCCTTGCCCGAGGCGCGCCTTGGCATTGACCTGCGGCGCAATGCCCAGGCGTTCGAGCATCTCGGCGACATGCTTGCCGCTTGTGCCGACCTTGGGGTCGATATACACCACCGACTTGGCGGCGAGCAGCGTGCGGCGCAAAGCCTCGACGGTCGAGACGTCGGGCGCCGCCGCTCTTTCGTTCACGGCCACGCCGATGCCGACGCGCGCGATCGGCTTCGCGCCGCGCTTCACCAGGCCCTGGCGCTCAAGGCGCGGCAGCGTCTCCTCGGTGACAATGACCAGGTCGACGTCGGCACCTTGCGCCAGCGACTCGACAAGCGGGCCCATCGGCTGGTAGCGCACCTCGACCTTGGCGTTGGGGAAGGACTTCGCCAGCGGCTCGACCAGCGACTTGGCGGCACCGCCGGAGAGGACGCGCAGGTCCTGCGCCCACAGCATGGCCGGCACGAGAGCGAGGAGCAAGGCAAAGCACCTCATGCGCGCTTGCCCTTGCGCAGCGTGCGTTCCAGGAGCTCGGCATACTGCTCCGCCGGCACCGGCTCGCCGTAGAGAAAGCCCTGCACCTGGTCGCAGCCGTGGCGCTTGAGGAAGTGGAGCTGTGCATCGGTCTCCACCCCTTCGGCGATGACCTGCAGGTCGAGCGCGTGGGCAAGGGAAATGATCGCGGCAGCGAGCACGCCGTCCTCGGCTTCCGCGCCGGTGCCGATATCGCGCACGAAAGAGCGGTCGATCTTCAGCGTATCGATCGGCAGGTTCTTCAGATACGAAAGGCTGGAGTAGCCGGTGCCGAAATCGTCGACCGAGAGACCGACGCCGAGGGATTTCAGCCCCTGCAGGGTGGCGATCGCGCTCTCGACGTTGTGCATCACCATGCTCTCGGTCAGCTCCATCTCGAGGCCCGCAGGCTCGAGCCCGGTCTCCTGCAGGATACGCGAGACCGTGCGAACCAGCCCCTCCGCCCGGAACTGCCGGGCCGAGAGGTTCACCGACACCACGCCCGGCTTTAGTCCCGCGAGCTGCCAGGCGCGCGCCTGGCGGCAGGCTTCGTGGATCACCCATTCGCCGAGCTGCACGATGAGCCCGGTCTCCTCGGCGATCGGGATGAAGCGCGCCGGGCGCACCAGCGCCCATTCCGGGTGCAGCCAGCGCACCAGCGCCTCGGCGCCGATGATCTCGCCGGAGCGCAGGTCGACTTTCTGCTGGTAGTGCAACGTGAACTCCTGGCGCTCGAGCGCGCGGCGCAGCGCGTGCTCGAGCGCGAGGCGGTCGTTCACGCGCTCGTTCATCTCCGACGTGTAGAACTGGAAATTGCTTCGCCCATGCTCCTTTGCGCGGTACATCGCGGCATCGGCGTTCTTGAGCAGCGTATCGACATCGCGCCCGTCCTGCGGATAGAGGCTGATGCCGGCGCTCGCGGTGACGTAGAGCTCCTTGCCGTCGATGGTGAGCGGCTCGGCGACCTTGGCGCTGATGCGCTGCATGGCGCGGAACATCACTTCCTCGTTCGACTGGTCGTTCAGGATCAGCACGAACTCGTCGCCGCCGACCCGCCCGACGGTGTCGCCCTCGCGCAGCACCGAGCGCAGCCGCTCGCCCATCGACTTCAAGAGCTTGTCGCCGACCGAATGGCCAAGCGAGTCGTTGACGAACTTGAAGTGGTCGAGATCCATGAACACCACGGCGATGTTGCGCGGCGCGCGCTGCGAGTGCACGGCCTGGCGCAGGCGATCGTGCAGCAGGTTGCGGTTTGGCAGCCCGGTCAGCGCGTCGTAATTCGCCTGGCGCTCGAGCTGCACCTGGTAGCGCTTGCGCTCGATCGAGTAATACATCGAGCGCAGCAGCAGCTCGCGGTCCAGCCGGTTCTTCACCAGGTAGTCCTGCGCGCCGCCCTTCACTGCCGAGAGCGCGAGCGAATCGTCGTCGTTGCCGGTGAGCACGATGATCGGCACGGCGGGCGAATGCGCATACACCTTGGCGAAGGTGTCGAGGCCCGAGCTGTCGGGAAGCGACAGGTCGAGGATCACGAGCGCGGTCTCGCCGGCCGAGAGGTGCTCGAGGCCTTTCGCCAGGCGATCGGCGCAATGCAGCGCAAACAGCGCGCGCGGATCCTCGCCAACCATCTCCCGGATGAGCCGCTCGTCACCGGGGTTGTCCTCGATCAGGAGGACCTGGTGCATTTCAATTTCCGTTCGGAGGGAGCGTCACCACGGACAGCCAGAAAATGTCGATCGACTTCACCACCGTGATGAACTTCTCGAGGTCGACCGGCTTCGCGACGTAGCAGTTGGCGTGCAGGTTGTAGCTCTTCAGCACGTCCTCCTCCGCCTTGGAGGTGGTGAGCACCACCACCGGAATGCGGCGCAGATGCTCATCGGACTTGATCTCCTGCAGCACTTCGCGGCCGTCCTTCTTCGGCAGATTCAAGTCGAGCAGGATGATGTCGGGGCGCGGCGCATCCTTGTACTTGCCGCGCTGGTGCAGAAACTCCATGGCGTCGACACCGTCCTTCGCCCAGTGCAGCTTGTGATAGACCTTGCCTTCCTTCAGCGCCTCGCGCGTCAGGCGCTCATCGCCCGGGTTGTCCTCCACCAGCAGGATCTCAATGGGCGAGCGGCCATCCATCATGGAAACTCCTTCTTCGGAAGCGTGAAATGGAACGTGCTGCCGGCGCCGGGGGTCGAGGTGACCCAGATGCGCCCGCCGTGGCGCTCCGCGACCTTCTTGCAGATGGCAAGGCCGATGCCGGTGCCGGGGTACTCGCCCATGGCATGCAGCCGCTGGAACAGCATGAAGATGCGCTCGAAATACTGCGGCTCGATGCCGATGCCATTGTCGGCGATGCTGATATGCCACTCGCCCGCCTCCTCCACCGCGCCGACATGGATGTGGGGCGCGCGCTCCTTGCTGCGAAACTTGAGCGCGTTACCGATCAGGTTCTGGAACACCTGGCCGAGCTGCACCTCGTCGCCGTCGACCATCGGCAGCGGGTCCGCGCTGACCGATGCGCCCGACTCCTGGATCGCGGCGCCCAGATTGGCGAGCGCGCGCTTGAGCGGTGCGTCCAGCGAAACGGGCACGAGCTCCCTGCCCTTGGTGCCGACGCGCGAATAGGCGAGCAGATCCTCGATCAGCTGCTTCATGCGCGCGGCGCCGTCGACCGTAAAGTGCATGAACTCCTGCGCCTCGGCCGGCAGCTGCTCCTTGTAGCGCTTGGCGAGGAGCTGCGTGTAGGACGAGACCATGCGCAGCGGCTCCTGCAGGTCGTGCGAGGCGACGTAGGCGAACTGCTCGAGTTCGGCGTTCGAGCGCTGGAGCTCGTCGGCCTTTTTCGCGAGCTCATCGTGCGCGTGGCGCAATTCCGCTTCGGCGCGCTTTCTCTCGGTGATGTCGGAGCCGACGCCGCGGTAGCCGCGGAACTTGCCGTTCTCGTCGTACACCGGCTCGCCGGTCAGCGCCACCCAGCGCGTGCCGCCCGCCGGGTTCGCGCGCTCCATCTCGAAGTCGCGGAACGGCTCGTGGCGCTCGAGCTGCGCGCGGTGGCGCGCCCAATCCTCATCGCTCAGGTTGAGCGCCGGCTGGTCCCAGCGCTTGCGGCCGATGAAGGCGGAGGCGGCAAGCCCGGTCTTCTCGCCCATGCGTTGCGACATGAAGCGCAGCGCAAAGCTCTCGTCCTGCTCCCAGTACCAGTCGGAGGAGAGCTGTGTCAGGCTCCTGAAGCGCTCCTCGCTTTCGCGCAGCGCACGCTCGGCGTCCTTGCGCTCGGTGATGTCGTCGAAGATCGCGATCTCGTAGGCGGGCCGCCCTTCGGCGTCGCGCTCGAGCACCATGCTGAAGGCGACCCACACCGTGGAGCCGTCCTTGCGGCGGTAGCGCTTCTCGACATGCACATGGTCGATCTCGCCGGCGTAGAGGCGCTTCCTCTCGCTGTTGATCACTTCCAGGTCGTCCGGGTGCGAGATCTGCCGCCCGGTCATGCCGATCAGCTCGTGTTCGGGATAGCCGAGGATTTCGCACAGGCGCCGGTTGACGCGGATGAACTTGCGGTCAAGACCGATATGCGCGATGCCCGAGCCGGCCAGCTCGAAGGTGCTGCGGTAGCGCGCTTCGCTCTCGCGCAGCGCCTCTTCGGCGTGTTTGCGCGCCGTGATGTCATCGAGCACCGAGATGGCGTAGAGCGGCTGGCCGTGCGCATCGCGCTCCATGGCGATGGCGACGTGCGCCCAGACGGTGCGGCCGTCCTTATGCAGGTAGCGCTTCTCGACATGCAGCGTGTCGACATCGCCGGCGACAAGCTGCCGGCGGCGCTCGTCGACCGCGTCGCGGTCCTCCGGATGCGAGAGCTCCTTCACCGCCATGCCGACCAGCTCGGCCTGGCGGTAGCCGAACATCTCGCAGAGCCGGCGGTTCACCCGCATGAAGCGGCCCTCGAGGTCGACCTGCGCGAGACCCGAGCCCGCCAGCTCGAAAGTGCGCCGGTAGCGCTCCTCGCTTTCGCGCAGCGCGCTTTCGGCGTTCTTGCGCGGCGTGATATCGATGATCGTGCCGATCAGCCCGGCGAGCTCGCCGCGCGCGTCGTTGTAGGTCGCCTTGTAATAGATCGTGTCGCGCAGCTTGCCGTCGCGGGCGCGCACCGTGATCTCGTAGCTCTGGCGCCCCGGCCGCGCGTAGAGCGCGCGGTCCATGGCCGCGTGCTTCTCGGCAATCGCCGGATCATCCGGGTAAAGATCGGCCACCTGCCTGCCGATGAACGATTCGCCGGCGACGCCGAAGAATTCTTCCCAGGCGCGGTTTACGCCGAGATAGCGGCCGTCGCGGCTTTTGAAAAACACCGGCACCGGGAGAGCGTCGACCAGCTTGAAGGCTGCGTCGAGCGGCGCAACGGCCTCGTCATCCCCCCGTGCCCGTTGTAGTTGTTTCGCGCGGGGCATGGCAGTGAGCCATTTTAATGCGTGGCGAGTCCCTTCGCGGCCGCCTTCGCCGCCACCAGCGGCACCAGCACATCGAGCGTCGGCGTGTGCACTTTTGCCGCTCGCGCCAGCTCGAGAGGCGCATTCAGCTGGGCTTCGATCTCCATCGGCCGGCCGCGTTCGTAGTCCTGCAGCATCGACGGCTTGTGCGCTGCTCCTGACGAAGTTTTGCCGCTCGGCCGCCGTGGCGCACGCTCGATCGCCACGCCGAGCGCGCGCGCGATGGCGCCCGCCTCCTCGCGCAGCCGCTCGGCAATCGGCGCGAGCTCGGCTGCCTCCTGCACTTCGCGCACCGTGCGCTCGGTGAGCGTGCAAAGCGTCGAGGTCCAGAGGTTCTGCATGAGCTTCGCCCAGATCGACTGGCGGATGTCTTCGACCGGCGGCGACGGCATGTCGGCGGCCGTGAGCGCTTCGCGCAAATCGCGCAGCAGGGGCGTCGCCTCGCGATCCGGCCGGCCGATCACCAGCATGTTGTTTCCCGGCACGTGGTTCTCGATCACGCCCGGCGCCACGAGCTCGTTCGCCGAATAGGCCACCGCGCCGATCACGCGGCTGCGAGCGATGGCGCGCGCGAGCGCGCGATGCGGATCGAGGCGCACGAGCCGCTCGTCGTACCACCAGGGGATGCCGTTCTGCACGAAGACGACCGCCGTGCCCGGGCCGAGGAGCGGCGCGCATTGCGCGGCAAAGGCGCCGAGCAGGTTCGCCTTGAGGGTCACGAAGACCGCGTCCTGCGCGCCGAGCTCTCGCGCGCTCGAGCCCGCGCGTACCTGGCCGACAATGGTGCGCTCACCGTGCAGCAGACGGATGCCGCCGCGGCGCATCGCCGCCAGGTGCTCGCCGCGTGCCACGACGCTCACTTCCTGCCCGGCGGCGGCGAGCTTCGCGGCGATGTGCCCGCCCACCGCGCCGGCACCAAACACACAGAGCTTCATTTGCGCATCCTAGAATAGGCGGCCATGAAAATCTGCCGCTATGACGACAACCGCCTCGGCCTCGTCGGCGACGACGGCATCCGCGACGTGAGCGCCGTCCTCGCTCGCCTGCCCGCCGTGACCTATCCCTTCCCGCGCCACGATGCGCTGATCGCGCACCTCGCCGAGCTGCGGCCGCAGATCGAGCGCACCGCGCAATCGGCGAAGCCGACCGCTGCCGAGAAGGTCAAGCTCCTCAGCCCGATCGCCAATCCCGGCAAGATCATCGCCGCGCCGGTGAATTACAAGAAGCACCTCGAGGAAGCGCTCGCCGACAAGGGCATCCACCATGGGAACCTGGTGCATGAGATTCACAAGGCCGGCATGTTCCTCAAAGCACCGAGCTCGCTGGTGGGTCCGGGCGAGGGCGTGGCGCTGGTACATACCGACCGGCGCAATGATCACGAGGTCGAGCTCGCCGTCGTGATCGGCGCTCGCGCGCGCAACGTCAGCGCGGCGCAGGCACTACGCTGCGTCGCCGGCTACTGCATCGGCTTGGACATGACCATCCGCGGCCCCGAAGAGCGCAGCCTGCGCAAGTCGCCCGACTCCTACACCGTGCTCGGGCCCTGGCTCGTGACGGCCGACGAGCTGCCCGATCCGGGCAATGTCGCCCTCAAGATCACGGTGAACGGCGCCACCCGCCAGGACGCGCATACGAGCGATCTCATTCTGAGCGTCGCCGAGCTGATCGCCTGGGGCAGCTCCTTCTATACGCTGCACCCGGGAGACGTGATCCTCACCGGCACGCCGCAGGGCGTCGGGCCGGTGCAGCCCGGCGACGTCATGGTGGCGACGATCGAGCGCATCGGCACGATGCGCGTCGCCGTCGCTGCAGCCTAGAAACGGGTTCAGCTAGAAACGAAAAGGCCGCCGGGCGCTGAGGCCCAGGCGGCCCTGAATTGCGAAGCGCGACTTACTTGCTCGTCGAGGACGACTTGTCCTTGTCCGCGCTCGTGTCGCTCGAGCCGGTCGAGCCGGCGCCTGCCGCGCCGCTCGGGCTGGAGCTCGAGCTGGAGCTGGAGGGCGAGGAGCTCGACGATGCGCCGCCGCTTGCCGGGCTCTTCGTCGAATCGCTCGAGCCGCTCGAAGAGCTGGAGCTCGAGGGAGACGACGCGCTGCCCGAAGGCGAGGTGGTCGAACCCGAGGACGACGCGCTGCCCGAAGGCGTGCTCGACGGCGACGAGGTCGTGCCGCTGCCCGACATCGAAGAGGACGACGAGCCCGAGGGCGAAGTGCTCGAACCCGAGGGCGACGTGCCGCGATCGCTCGAGCGATTGCAGCCCGTCACTACCGCGGTACCGAGCGCGAGAGTGACTGCAAGTGCCAATGTTGAAAGTCTCATGAGGCCTCCGTGGTAAGGGGTACAGTACTGCGGCAGCAAGGATTGGGCCGGCAATGTGACAGCGCTATCCGTGCCGAGTCAGCGCAACGTCAGTTCTTCATCGTCGGTTGCGTGTCACTACTGCGCGGGCCCGCGCGGTCTTCGTTGTTCTGAAAATCGCGGTGCTGGTCGGCATGCTTGGGGTCGATTTGCCCCTGGACCGGGTTTTCACCCTCCCTTTTCTCCCCGGTTGTAGGAACTCCGGCATTGGCAGGGGTCGTGCTCGACCCCGCCCCCGCCTGCGGTGCCGGCGACACACTGTCGGTCTTTGGTGACGGTGGTGTCGTCGGCCGACGGTCGCAGCCGGCAGCGGCGGCGAGCGAAATTGCAAAGGCGAGGGTGAGAAGTTTCATCGGGCGGTTCTCCGTGGGCATGACGCGTTCCACAGCAAGGCCGGGGCCCGCGCCATGTACCATCTTGGCGCATGCACCTCCTTCCCACTACCGTCGTCGGCAGCTATCCGCAGCCCAACTGGCTCATCGACCGCGCCAAGCTCGGCTCCAAAGTGCCGCGGGTGCGCGCCCCGGAGATCTGGCGCATTGCGAAGGAGCAGCTCGAAGAAGCGCAGGACGACGCCACGCGGCTCGCGATCCGCGACATGGAGCAGGCCGGCATCGACATCATCACCGACGGCGAGATGCGGCGCGAGAGCTACTCGAACCGCTTCGCCACGGCGCTCGAAGGCGTGGACATCGTGAATCCCGGCACCACCATCAACCGCAGCGGCGCCCAGGCGGTGGTGCCTCGCATCACCGGCCCGATCCGCCGGCGCCATGCCATCGAAGTGCGCGACGTGCAGTTCCTGCGCGCCAACACGGCAAAGCCGATCAAGATCACGCTGCCCGGGCCCTTCACCATGGCGCAGCAGGCGCAGGACGACCATTACCGCGACGAGGAAGCGCTCGCCATGGCCTACGCCGCCGCGGTCAACGAGGAGCTGAAAGATCTCAAGCGCGCCGGCGCCGACATCGTGCAGCTCGACGAGCCGTGGCTGCAGGCGCGCGCCGATCGCGCCGCGCGCTATGGCGTGAAAGCCATCAACCGCGCGCTGGAGGGCGTCGCCGGCACGACCGTGGTGCACCTTTGCTTCGGCTATGCCGCGGCGGTGAAGGAAAAGCCCTCGGGCTATTCGTTCCTCGGCCAGCTCGCCGAGACGCGCGCCACGCAGATCTCGATCGAAGCCGCGCAGCCGCGGCTCGATCTCGCGGTGCTGCGCGAGCTCGCGCCGAAGAGCGTGATGGTGGGCATGATCGATCTCAGCAGCAACGCCGCCGAGAGCGCGGAACAAGTGGCCGAGCGCATTCGCGCCGCGCTCAACCACATCGCTGCGGAAAAGCTGGTCGTCGCGCCCGATTGCGGCATGAAATATCTGGCGCGCGATGTAGCGTACGCAAAGCTCGCGGCGCTCGCGCGCGGCGCCGCGATGGTGCGCAAGGAAATCGCCGGTTAAGGCTGCTCGGCGGGCGTGGCGGCCTGGCGGCGCGGCTCGTAGCCTGCTTCGCGCGCCGCGCTAAAGCACTCGTAGTAGAGCGCGTAGCTCTCTTCCGACTCGACGAGCGTGCGCCCGTCGGTCGCGGTGTGCCGCCACTTCCAGCGATAAGTCTTCTTGTACGGCACGTGGAATATCTCGCAGACCTTCATGAGTGCCTTTATACAGCGCGCAGCGCGCCCCGGTCCGTGGTGCGCCATTTAATTTGGCGTCGGTTCTAGAACGACACCAGGGTGAACTTTTGCGCACGTCGTCCGAACCCGACTTCCGAGGTGTACAGGTTCCCCTGTCGATCGATGGCGATGTTGTGCACCCACTTGAATTCGCCCGCCATGCGGCCGGTGCGGCCGAACGCGCCGAGCACGCGGCCGCTCGCGCGCTCGACCGTGTAGACGCGGCCGTTCGCGCCGTCGGCGACATACAGGTATTTCTGCGCCGCGTCGTGCGACAGCACCATGTCCCACACCGCGCCGTTGGCGCGCGTCAGCGGCTCGACGCGCAGCTCCTGGATGAACTTGCCGCTCGGCTCGAACACCTGGATGCGGTTGTTGACTCGATCGCAGACGTAGACGCGCCCGTCGTTCGAGAGCCGCACGCAGTGCACCGGGTTGCCGAACTGGCGCGCGGGCGGCGCGGCCGGGTCGTAGGCCGGCTGCGGGTCATCGCTCGGCTGCGCGCCATAGGCGCCCCAGTGACGCTTGTAGGCGCCGGTGCGCGCATCGAACACCACCACGCGATGGTTGCCGTAGCCGTCGGCGACGTAGAGCTCCGCGCTCTTCGGATCCATCATCATGTGCGCCGGACGGCCGAGCTGCGTGCGGCTCGCGCTGCCTTCCGATTTGCCGGCGCGGCCGATCTGCATGAGGAACCTGCCCTCCTGTGTGAACTTCAGGATCTGATTGTCCTCATCGCCGTTGCCGGCGATCCAGACGTTGCCGTCCGGGTCGATGTAGATGCCATGCTCGCTCTTTGGCCATTGCAGCTGCGCGTCGCTCGGGCCCCAGCCGCGCAGGTAATTGCCCGCGGCGTCGAACTCGACCACCGGCGGCGCCGACTTGCAGCAGCGGTGCGTCACCGGTCGCTCGCGCTTTGCGTCCCACTCGTCGGCGAGCAGCGTGGAGGGCCGATGCACGACCCACACATGCCCGTTCCTGTCGTCCACCGCAATGCCCGCCACCTGGCCAAGAACGAGCTGCACGCCGTTTTCTTCCGGCAGCGGACGCGGCCATGCCGGGTCGACGCGAAAGCTGGGCGCTTCGCCGACCGTGGAAGCAGGGGTTTGGGCGCACGCGGCAAGCGCGAGCGCAAGAACGACGGGCAATATTTTCATCGGACCTCCCGGGCCCGGATGCTAACCCCCGTCATAAAAAACCTGCGACCGGGCATGCCGGCCGCAGGTTCGCGTTGCTTACTTGCCGCTGCCGGGGCTCGAGGGGCTCGACGGGCTCGAGGGACGGCTGGGCGTCGACTTGTCGGTCGAGCCTTCGCTCTTCCCACCGGTCGCGCCGCCGCTCGGCGTCGTCGAGGAGCTGCCGCCCGAAGCGGACGACGGGCTCTTCGAGCTGCTGGTGGTGCTTCCGGCGCTGGACTGGTCGCGATGGCAGCCAGCAAGCGCGAGTGCCAGGGATGCAGCAATGATCATCAGTACCTTCATGGATCCTCCTTTTGGAAAGGACAACGGACTTCAGCAAACATCGGGCCGCACCCATCCCGCAGTACCATCCGTGGGCCATGAAGATCACCTCGATTGACACCTGCCTTCTCAGCGTTCCGACGCCCAAACCGATGGCGCTGCAGTACCCCGGGCACAAGCTGGTCGTCGCGCAAATCGCGACCGACGAGGGTCTGCGCGGGCTCGGCTACAGCCTTGTGTTCAACGGCGGCGGCGCCGAAGCCGTGCTCGCCTATCTCGACACGCGATTGAAGCCGGCGCTGCTCGGCGAGGATCCGCTTTTCGTCGAGCGCCTGTGGGAAAAGATGTTCCGCGTCGACATGGGCATCAGGAAGCAAGGCGTCGCGGGTTACGCGCTTTCCGCGCTCGACATCGGTCTCTGGGACATCGCGGGCAAAGCCGCCAACCAGCCGCTCTACAAACTGTGGGGCGCAGCGAGCGATCGCGTCGGTGCCTACGGCAGCGGCGGCTGGGCGAAGTACAGCATCGACGATCTCATCGCCGAGGCCGAAAAATACGCCGCGCTCGGCTGCAAGTACTACAAGATGAAAATCCACCATCCCGATCCTGCCGTGAACGCGGGCCGCGTCGCCGCCGTGAAGAAAGCGCTCGGGCCTGGCGTGCGCATGATGGTCGACGTCAACCAGGGGCGCGACGTGATCGGCAACCAGCGCCAGGCCGAGCTCTTGGAAGAGCTCGATCTCGTGTGGTACGAGGAGCCGGTGCTCGCCGACGATTACGACGGCTATGCCGAAGTGGCGCGCTCGATCCGCATCGCCATCGCCGGCGGCGAGAACCACTACACGCGCTGGGAGTTCAAGCAGCTCTTCGACCGCAAAGCCGTGCAGTACGCGATGCCCGACGTGTGCCGCGCCAACGGCTTTTCCGAGACGCTGCGCATCGGCAGACTGGCCGCCGCGCACGGCGTCGCACTGACCCCGCACCTCATCCACGAGATCGCCATCCACGTGGTGGGCGCGCTCTCGAACGGCTTCCTGGTCGAATTCATGGACTGGGCGCCGCCCGATCTCTTCGCCGAGCTGCCTGAGTGCAAGGACGGCTTCATCCGCATCCCGAATACACCGGGACACGGCATCTCTTTGCATCCGAAAGCGATCGAGAAGTACCGGTCGCGATGACTTTCAGCAAGGTGGTGCTGTTCACCGATCGCGATGGGCGCGCTCGATTCAAGGAAGAGTCAGTGGCGCTGACCGAAGGCAACCCGCAAACGCGGCTTTCGCCGGTCCTGCCTTCGAGCGGTTATCAACTGCGACAGAGCCCGGTCGGCTTTCGCAGCCCATGGCACTGCACGCCGAAACCGCAGTGGGTCTTCATCCTGCGCGGCGAGATGGAGATCGGCCTGCGTGACGGCACGGTGCGCCGTTTCCGCCCGGGCGAGCACTTCTATGCGGCTGATCTGCTGCCCGAGGGCGCGTCGTTCGACGCCGAGCTGCACGGCCACTGGAGCGCGCAGCGCGGCGGCGAGCCGCTGGTGACGCTCTTCGTCAAGACCTAGTTAATGGTCGAAGCGCTCCCACGCCGCGCGCGCGGCGTGGCGGTTGCGCCGCCAGTCGAGCAGTGAGGCTCCGCGATTTCGCTGGTAGTCGCGCGCGAGGTCGCGCTCGGCCTGCTCGAAGCTGCGGCCGTGGTAGCGCGCGCGGCCTTCCCAGCCGGTGCGATAGCCGGGCAGGTAGTCCTCGAACGTGTAGCCGCGCTCGTAGTACGGCTCGCGCAGGAAGTGCGCGCGCCAGTACGCTTCCTCGGTACGCGCATCAACCTGCGGGGCGGGGCGCCGCCGATCTCCCGTCGGCGGAATAAGGGCCGGGTGGGACGCGACCCGGCGCTCGGTAAAAACTGCCATTCACGCTCTCCGTTGTTCTGTCGGAGGCGCGGGGTCGCAATAAGCGTGCCGTGCTAGCGCACGAGCTGCGTGATCGCTGCGATGACGAGGCCGGCCAGACCTCCGACCAGCGTGCCATTGGTGCGGATGTACTGCAGGTCGGGGCCGATATGGCGCTCGAGCTCGATGACGAGCTTCTGCTCCTGCCAGCTCATGATCTGATCCTCGATGAAGCGCCCGATCTTCGCGCGGTGCTCCTCCACGAGGAGCGCTGCACCGGTGAGTATTTGCTCGTCGAGCCACGCCTGCATGTCGCGATCGGCGCGCAGCGTACGGCCGAGCGATTCGAGCATTGCCGTGACCCGTTGATGCAGCGACGCCGGGCGCCGGTCGTGCTCCGCGGCGAGCCACGCGCGCAGCTCGTCCCACACGCCGCCGAGGTAGGCAGCGAGCGCCGGGCTGGCGAGCGCCTCGTCGCGCAGACGCCGTATGCGGCTTCGCAGCGCGTCGTCGCTCTTCAGCCGGCTGATGAAGCCTGCGACGTAGGCGTCGAACCGCTCGCGCAGCGCGTGGCTCTCGCTAGTTCGCACCTCCTTGATCTTCAGCACGGCCACCTGGACGATCTTGAGCGCCGCGCGCTCATCCAGCTTCAGCTGGAAGAGATCGGAGAACCATTTGAGCAGCGGCGCGCTCTTCGCCACTTCGCCGGCGATGTAGGCCTGCGTGTCGGTGCGCGACAGCACCTCGTCGAGCGCGGCGAGCGCCGCATTGAGGAGCTCATGGTGACGCTTGTTCTCCGTCAGCACATCGAGGAGCTCCGCCGCGCCGCTCGCGATGTCGGCGCTCTTCAGCCGGCTGACGATCGCCTGCTGCAGGTAGTGGCGCACCCGCTCGTCGTCCATGGCGCCCAGCAGATAGGCGCTCATGCGCGTGACGTAGCTCGCCACCGCCTCGGCGTTTTCCGCCCGCAGCAGCCAGCTGTAAAGCGTGCGCGCCGGCTGGAAATCGCGGATGCGCTGCAGCACCGCGGCGCTCGTCAGGAAATTCGTCTGGATGAAGTGCGACAGTCCGCTGGCAATGCGCTGCTTGTTGCGCGGAATGATCGCGGTGTGCGGGATGAAGCGTAGGCCGAGCGGATGGTGAAAGAGCGCGGTCACCGCGAACCAATCGGCAATCGCGCCCACCATCGACGCCTCGGCCGTCACGCTGACGTAATAGAGCCAGGGATAGCTGGGCTCGAGCGCCTGCGCCGTCACGTAAATCGCGCCCGCGAGCACCAGCAAGCCGCTCGCGAGCCACTTCATGCGCGCGAGGCGCTGGTCGCGCGCGTCTTTCACCGGCGGGCCGCTACTTCGCGGATGCAGGCGGCAGCGTCGCGATCACTTCCTGTCTTCCGTTCACGACCTTGGTCATGAAGCTCTCGCGGTCGAGGTCGCCGTTCTGGTCGAAGCTCACATCCATCAGGATGCCGGGATGCTCCTTGGCCGAGAGCCGCACGCCGTGCATCGCCTTGGCGAATGCTTTCGGGTCGAACTTGCCGACCTTCTCGGTCACCGCCTTGACGTCGTACATCGCGGTGTAGCCCTTGAGCCCGTTGTGGTCCGGCTTGTACTTGTACTCCTTCTGGAACCTCGCCGCGAAGTCCTTGATGAGCGGGTTGGGCGCATCCGCAGTCAGGCCGACATGCGCGACTGCGCCATTCGCCGCGTCGCCGGCAAGCTCGATCACCTTCTGGCTGGTGAGCACCGTCTCGCCGATGATCGGCTTGTCGTAGCCCTGCTTGCGCAGCTCGCGCAGCGCGCGGGCCGACTCCTCTTCGTTGCAGTAGACGAAGAGCGCATCGGCATTCGCCTGCCGCGCCTTCAGCACCGCCGCCGAAAAATCCACCTGCCCGGGATCGGTCGAGACATCCGCCAGCACCTTGATGCCGAGGGGCTCGATCGCCTTCGTGAAGACATCGCGGCCGCCCTTGCCGAAGTCGTTGTTGACCCAGATCATCGCCACGGTCCTCGCCTTCACCGTGTCGCGGATATAGCGCGCCACCTTCGGCATGGCGGCGGCCTGGGTGAACGAGGTGCGAAAAATGTAGGGGTTGCCCTGCTGCGTGATCGCCGCGGCTTCGCCGCCGGTGAAATTCGGGATCTCCGCGCGCCGCGTCTCCGCCATGCTCACCAGGATCGAACCGGAGAACACCGGTCCCATCACGACGTAAGCGCCCTCGTCGACCGCCCGCACCGCGAGCGCTTTCGCCACCTGCGGCTGCGATTGCGTGTCGCTCGCAGTGTATTCGACCTTGCGGCCAAGGATGCCGCCGGCGGCGTTGATCTCCTTCACCGCCAGCTTGACGCCGTCATTGAAGTTGGTGCCGGACGTCGCGCCGGTGCCCGAGAGCTCCACCAAGCCGTAGATTTTCACCGCCTGGCTGTGCGCGGCCAGCGCCACGCCGCCAAGCACCAGCGCCGCGGCGGCGCGTGCCATCCACCTCTTCATGCGATTGCCCTCCGTTGAAGTGTCATTTCGGTGTCTTGGCGACGATATCCGCCTCGAGCATCGAGCGCAGCTCGGGGCTGACCTGCGGATCGCCGCCAAACCATTTGCGAAAACCGTAGCCCGCCTGATGGAGCAGCATGCCCAGGCCGTCGACCGTGCGATGGCCGCGCGCGCGCGCGGCTCGCAGGAGCGCCGTCTCCAGCGGCACATAAATGACGTCGTAGACCACCGCGCTTCGCTTGAGCGGCGCGAGATCGATGTCGAGCGCGCCTTTGCCCGCCATGCCGAGCGAGGTGCAATTCACCAGCAGGTCGGCCGCGGGCAGCAGCCGCGCGAGTGCACCCGTGCCATGCGCCTGCGCGCCGAAGCGTGCGGCGAGCTCCTGCGCTCGAGCGAGCGTGCGATTGACGATGTCCACCCCGACGCCACGCTGGCGCAGCATATAGACAGCGGAGCGTGCCGCGCCACCGGCGCCCAGCACCAGCGCGCGACAGCCGGACACCTTCCAACCCGGCGCGCGCTCGTCGAGATTGGCGATGAAGCCGTGCGTGTCGGAATTGCCCCCCAGCAGGCGCCCGTCCTCGGTCCATAGCACGTTCACCGCGCCAACAGCATCCGCGGCGGCATCGCGCGCGCTGGCGAGCTTGAACGCCGCCTCCTTGTGCGGCACGGTGACGTTGCCGCCGACATAGCCGTTCTTGCCCAATCCGTGGACGAAGCCCGGGAAGTCTTCCGGCGTCAAATCCTTGAGCTCATAAGCACCCGCGATGCCGAGCTGCCGGCACCAATAGTTATGGATCATCGGCGAGCGCGAGTGCGCCACCGGGTGGCCCATCAGGCAGGCGCGGCGCAGGTCCTGAGCCATCTCAGAGCGGCGAGAAGGACGTCGACTTCAGGATGCGGCACTCCTGGCTCTGGTGCGCGCCCAACTCGCGGCTCTTCGCGAGGTACGCCTGGAACGCCGGATCGGCCATCAGCGCATCGCGCTTCTTCTCGCGATCGGCCTGGCTCGCGTATTTCCACACGTGCACCACCTGATTGAGCTGCCCGACCTCGGTGGTGGCATACAACACCGGCTCGCCGCAGTGCTTCACCTGCGTCGGGTGCCCATACTCCTCGTAGAGCTTGAGCCATGCTGCGAACTTGTTGTTGTGCAGCGTGTATATGCGCAGATCGAAAATCATGCTGCCTCCTCGGGCCGCCCAGTATAGCCAGTCGCGGCCAGCACAAACGCGAGGCGATAAAGCCCGGCGACGCGCCCGGCGGCCGCACCGTGGGCATGCATGTTGGCTTCGCTTAGCTCGTGCGCCACGACATGCGCCAGCGCATCGGCGCTATAGCCGCTGACGAGCGCGATCCACTGCGGCGCCGCATCGCCGCCGCGCAACCGTTGCTCGGCCGTCTCGCGCGCCGGCGAGCGCCCGATATCGCATAACAGCGCCGCCGCCACCAGTCCCTCGCGCTCGGGCATCGCCAGCAGCGTGCCGCGCAGCCAGGCAACGAGCTCCGGCGCTCTCGCCGGGTCGGCCGCACAGCGCACGCTCGCGAGCGCCTGCCCGAGCGCCGCGCCGCCACTCGCCTCGACGCGGCACAGTCCGCGCACCATGTTGCGATGATGCGGCATCATCTGGCGCGACCACGGTGTCGGGTTGTTCAGGCGCTCGACGTAGGGCGCGGCACTGAGCAGCGCTTCGCTTTGCACCTCGTAGAGGATGAAATAGCCCTCGCCTCGCTCCGCTACCCAGCGCGAGCCGCGCAGGAACCCCGGGATCGCCAGCCGCTCCGGCATGTGCTCGTGCGCATGCCAGTGATCGAAATCGCGCCGCACGTCGTGCGCGACATCGCACCAGATGGCGACTGCGGCTTTGCCGAGCATCAGTAGCTGATGCGCGCGAGCGCGCGCAGCTCCTCCGGCGTGGTGCTCGGCAGGCCGAAAAATTCGAGATACGCCGGAATTTGCTCAAACAGCATGTCGGTCCCGATCTGCACGCGGCAGCCGCGTGCCCGCGCTGCCTTGAGAAACGGCGTCATGGCTTCGCTCATCACAACTTCGCCGGCGAACGTTTGGGGTGCCAGCCGCGAGACATCGACGGGTAGCGGGTCGCCCGCTTTCATGCCAAGCGGCGTCGCGTTCACCACCAGGTCATGCTCCGCCGGGTCGTTGCGCCCGGCCGTGACCCGGAGCCTCGGGTAACGCTCGCGCAGCCGCTGGGCAAGGCGGCTCGCGGCGTCGGCCCGCGCGTCGAACAGCGTGAGTTGCGCGGCCCCTGCCGCGGCGAGCGCCGCGGCGATGGCCGAGCCGACGCCGCCGGCGCCGATCACCAGCGCGCGCGATCCCTCCACCCTGAATCCTTTGTGCCGCGCGCCTCGCACGAAGCCCTCGCCATCGAAGAGATCGCCTTGCAGCCGGCCATCGGGCGCGCACCGCACGGCATTGCACGAGCCGGCGATCTTCACCGCAGCGCTCGCCTCGTCCAGCAGGCCGACGCTCGTCACTTTGTGCGGCATGGTGATGAGCGCGCCGGCGATGTTTTTCAGGCGGAAGAGCGCGCGCAGCAACGCGGGAAACGGTTCAGCTTCGCATGCCATCGGCACCACCACCGCGTCGATCCCGGCGTGCTCGAAGTACGGGTTATAGATCAACGGCGCCTTGAACGTGTGCGTCGGATAGCCGATGTGCGCGATGAGGCGCGTGGTGCCGCGGATCACGGCTGCACCGTGTTTGCGCATTGCTCGAGCACCCGCAACGTCGCCTCGCGCGCGCGCCGCGCGCGCTCGAGCGCCGGCATCGGCCGGGCGTACGGAATTTCCAGGCTGAGGGGCAGCCCGGCCGGCAAGGTCCGCAGCAGGCCTGCGAGATCCAGCCCGCCCTCGCCCGGCATCAGCCGGTCGGCGCGCGCCTGGCGAATGATCTCCTGCATGTCGGATGGCCGCTCGCGGCGCGCGTCGCAGAACTGCGCATAGTGCAGATACTCCTGCGGCACCGCGGCGAGCTGCTCGGGCCGCTCGCCGGCGCGGTAAAAGTGGATCGCATCGACCAGCAATCCGCTGTTGGCGCGCCCGGCGGCGCGCAGGATGGCGAGCGCCTTCTGGACGCTCGACACGTCGACCCACGGCATCGGCTCGAGGTTCGCCGTCAGTCGATAGCGCACCGCGAGCTCGCAAAGGCGCCCGAAGGTATCGGCAAGCCGCGCTGCGTCCGAGTCAGCGCCGTGCACCAGCAGATGGGCGGCGCCGAGCTCTGCAGCGGCGGCCATCGCCGGCTCATAGCCGCTCACCTCTGTCTCGGGTGTTAAGCGAAACACTTCAACGTCGAGCACCCGCACGCCGGTGCCGGCGAGACGCGCTTTGATGGCGGGCGCGTCCACCGGATACTGGTAGGGCTGTCCGGCAACCGGCACGAGCCGCAAGCCGACGTGGGTATAACCGGCCTCGGCTGCGACGCTCACCTGTTCCTCGTGCGGCAACTCGAGCACGGTCAATGCCGCGAGACCGAGGGCGCGCGTCACGATGCCTTGCGTACCGAGCCGCCGAGGAACAGGCGGTTGAGATGCGGATCGTTGAGCAGCTCGTTCGCCGGGCGCTCCAGCGCGAGCCGACCCATCTCGAGCACCAGCGCACGGTCGGCGAATTTGAGGGCGCTGCGCACGTTCTGCTCCACCATCAGCACCGTGGTGCCGCTGTCCGCGAGCGTGCGCAGCAGGCGAAACACCTCCTGACTGATGAGCGGCGAGAGGCCGATGGAGGGCTCGTCGATGAGGATGACGCGCGGCCGCAGCAGCAGCGCGCGGCCGATCTCGAGCTGCTTCTGCTCGCCACCGGAAAGCGTGGACGCCTGGTTGCCCAGACGCTCGCGAATGCGGGGAAAGCGCGCCAGCACCTCGCCGATGCGCTCGTCCAGCAGCCGGCGGGCGAGCGTGATGCCGCCGAGCTCGAGGTTGTGCAGGACCGAAAGCGAGCCGAAAAGGTTGCGTCCCTGCGGCACGAAAGCGACGCCATGTGAGAGCATGTGGCGCGGCGGCGTGCCGCCGATATCGCGGCCGTCGAGCTTGATCGTGCCGGAGCGCGGCACGAGCAGGCCAAAGAGGGTCTTCAAGGCAGTCGATTTGCCCGCGCCATTCGGCCCGATGAGGAGCGTGATCTCGCCGTCGCGGGCGTCGAAGCTCAGCTCGTTCAAGATGGTGAGCGTCGGCGAATAGCCGGCGACGACCTGGCGGAACTCAATTGCCAAGGTAGGCCTCGAGCACTGCGCGATTGGATTGCACTTCGCCGGGCGCGCCTTCGGCGAGGATCTTGCCTTCCACCATGCAGATGACGCGCGGACAGAGCCGCATGATGAAGTCCATGTTGTGCTCGATGACGACGAAGCTGCCGCCTTGTGCCTTGTTCAGCTGCACCAGCAGGTCGTGCAGCTGCTCGACCAGTGCGGGATTCACCCCGGCGCATGGCTCATCGAGCAGCACCAGGCGCGGCGCCGGCATGAATGCCATGGCGATGTCGATCAGCTTCTGCTGACCGTAGGACAGGCTGCCCGCCGGCAGACGCGCGACGTGCTGCAGGCGGAAGAGCTCGATCATCTGGTCGGCGTGATCCCCGAGCCCCGCATCCGGTGCGGCGAAGAGCCGCGAGCGCAGCGTACCCTTGAACTCCTGCGCGGCGACGATCAGGTTGTCGCGCACCGAGAGTTTTCCAAACACCTGCAACGTCTGGAAGGTGCGTCCGACGCCGCGGCGCGAGAGCTCGAGCGGCGACATGCCGGTGATGTCCTCGCCGCAGAACTCCATCTGGCCCGAGGTCGGGCGAATCTGGCCGAGGATCGAGTTGAAGAGCGTGGTCTTGCCGCTGCCGTTCGGGCCGATCACGCCGACGATCTCGCCCGGGCCGACGCCGAAGCTGACGCCGTCCACCGCGCGGATCGCGCCGTAGTGCTTGACGCAGTTCTTGACTTCGAGGAATGGCGTCATGCTCGGCGCCAGCGATCAGGAATGGACAGCAAGCCGCCTGGCAGCCAGATCATCAGCGCGACGACCGCGAGGCCAAATACCACGAGGTACCAGTCCTTCATGAAGCGCAGCCACTCGGGCAACAGGATGACGATGGCGGCGCCGAGCAGCGGACCGAAGAAGCGGCCTGACCCGCCGACGATCACCATCAGCAGCATCATCAGCGAGGCGCTCAAGCTGAACGGTGCCGGCTCGATGAACTGCACGAGCGCCGCGAAATACGCGCCGGCGATGCCGGCGAACGCCGCGCCGATGGCGAAGGCGAGCAGCGTATACGCCATGATGTTCACGCCAAGGCTTTCGGCGCGGATCGGGTTGTCGCGCAGCGCGGCGAAGGCACGGCCCCATGGCGAGCGGATCAGCCACCACAGCGCGAGCGCGAGCACGATGCTGGAGACGTAGGTGAAATAGAAATAGGCAGCGCCACCGTCCAGCGACAGGCCGAAGAGTCCGGGGCGCTGGATGCCCGAGATGCCGAAGGTGCCGCCGGTGAGCCACTCCTCATTGCGGAAGAAGAGGACCATCAGCACGTTGAAGCCGAGCGTGGCGAACGCGAGATAGTGGTGCTGCACGCGCAACGCCGGGAAGCCGAGCACCAGTCCCACCGCGAAGCAAAGGAGCGCCGCGACGGGCAGCACGAACCAGAACGACCAGCCGAGCTTCATAAGGATCGCCGCGGTGTAGGCGCCGATGCCGAGGAACGCGGCGTGGCCGATCGACATCTGCCCCGCGTAACCGACGGTGAGATTGAGTCCCATGCCCGCCATCACATAAACGCACCAGAGCGTCAGCAGATAGGTGCCGTAGTTCTTGAGCCCGAGCGGCGCCGCCGCGAGCGCGATCAATGCAACGACGAGGAAAATCGGGGTCAGGTGAACATTTCGGCGCGGCGCGCCGGCCGTCACGGCGCTCATACCTTGCGCTCCTCCGCGCGGCCCAGCAGGCCCTCGGGCTTGAACAGGATCACGACGAGGAACAGCATCAGCGCCACGCCCTCCTTGTAAGCCGGCGAGAGATAGGCGCCGGTCAAGTTCTCGAGCACGCCGACCAGCACGCCGCCCAGCAGCGCGCCGCGCGTCTGGTTGAAGCCGCCGATGATCGCGGCATAGAACGCCTTCAGCCCGATGATGTCGCCCATGTCGAACTTCGCAAGATAGGTCGGCGTCACCAGCAGCGCGGTCACGGCGGCGAGAAGCGCATTGATCAGGAACACGTACAACACCATGCGCTTCACGTTGATGCCGAGCACCGTGGCCGCTTCGGTGTTCTGCGCCACCGCCTGCATCGCGCGACCGGTCAGCGTGCGGTTGAGAAAGGCCTGCAGCGCGATGACGATGACGGCGGCGAGCGCGAGTGCGCCGATGTCGTACGCCGAAATACGCAACGGCCCGAGCGAAATCAGCGTGCCCGGGAAGACATTCGGGAACGGGTTTGGGCCGGCGTTGTAGCCGGCCTTGACGAAGTTCTTGAGCCCGATCGAGAGCCCGAGCGTCGCGATGACGAGCGGGATCACGCCGTGGCGGCGCAGCGGATCGACCACCGCTTTCTTGAAGCCGACGCCGAGGAGCGCCATCGCCACGAGGCACGTGACGACAAAGGCGAGCGGCAGCGGCATGCCGTAGCCGAGGCACACGAGCGTGATGAATGCCGGCACCATCACGAACTCGCCCTGCGCGAAATTGATCGTGCCGGAAGCCTGCCACAGCAGGGTGAAGCCCAGTGCCGCAAGCGCGTAGATGGCGCCGACCGCGGTGCCCGAGATCACGAGCTGCAGGAAATCGCCCAAGGCTCCTCTCTCCTCGCCGCAAATGCTATCGTGCACGCTGCGCGATGACCAAGCCCTGCATCATCACCGTCGCGATCACGGGATCGCTGCCGGGCAAGAAAGACAACCCGGCGGTGCCGATCTCGCCCGCCGAGCAGGTCGAATCCACGCACGAAGCCTTCGAAGCCGGCGCGACGCTTGTGCATCTGCATGTGCGCGATGAAGCAGGCCGGCCGACCTCGGATCCGAAGCGCTTCGCCAAGGTGCTGGAGGGCATCCACAAGCACTGTCCTGGCATGATCACGCAGCTCTCGACCGGCGGCCGCTCGGGCACGGGACGAGACCGCGGCGGCATGCTGTCGCTCAAGCCGGACATGGCCTCGCTCGCCACCGGCTCGGTCAATTTCCCGACGCGCGTGTACGAGAACGCGCCCGAGCTCATCGACTGGCTCGCGGCCGAGATGCTGAAGCACCGCATCAAGCCCGAAGTCGAGGCGTTCGATCTATCGATGATCTTCCAGGCGGCCGCGATGCAGAAGGCCGGAAGATCAAAGGCCCGCTGCACGTGCAGTTCGTGATGGGCGTGAAGAACGCGATGCCGGTGGATCGCGAGACCTTCGACTTCTATGTGCGCACGTTGAAGCGGCTCGATCCGCATGCGACCTGGACGGGTGCCGGCATCGGCAAGGATCAGCTGACGCTCAATCGCTGGTCGCTCGAGCTCGGCGGCCATTGCCGCACCGGACTGGAGGACAACGTGCGCACGAGCAAAGAAAAGCTGGCACCGTCGAACGCGGCGCTGGTGAAGCGCGTCGCCGAGCTGTGCGCCGAGTACGGCCGCCGCCCGGCGACCACGGCCGAGGCGCGTAGCATATTGGGCCTATGAGCCGCGCCCTGCTGGCTGCGCTCTTGCTCTTCGCCGCGCACGCGATGGCGCAGTCCTACCCGTCGCGGCCGGTGAAGATCGTGGTGCCGGCGACGCCGGGCGGCGCGATCGACCTTATCGCGCGCACGCTCGGCGAAAAGCTCACGCCGGCGCTCGGCCAGCCGGTGGTGGTCGAGAACAAGCCCGGCGCGGCGAACAATCTCGGCACCGACTTCGTCGCGAAGAGTCCGCCGGATGGCTACACGCTGGTGATCGTCGCCTCGAGTCACGCGACGAATAAACATCTGTACAAGGACCTGCCCTACGACCCGGTGAAGGATTTCGAACCGGTCGTGTACACCCATGTCGTGCCGCTGCTGCTCGCCGTGCATCCGTCGATTCCCGCGAAGAATGTGCAGCAGCTCACCGCCTGGGTGAAGGCGAATCCCGACAAGGCGATCTACGCCTCCAGCGGACCGGGAAGCTCGCTGCACATGGCGGCGGAGCTCTACATGCAGATGACCGGCACCAGGATGCACCATGTGCCGTACAAGGGCAGTTCCGCGGCGCATCCGGATCTGCTTGCCGGCCGCACGGCGATGATCTTCGACACGATCACGGCGGTTCGCGGACACGTCAAGGCGGGCACCTTGCGCGCCATCGCGGTGACCACCTTGAAGCGCGCAAGCTCGATGTCCGAGCTGCCCACGATTGCGGAGTCCGGCCTGCCGGGCTACGACGCCGCGACCTGGGGCGGCATACTCGCGCCCGCCGGCACGCCGAAACCGGTGCTCGCCAAGCTGAACGGCGCCATCAACGCGGCGCTCAAGCAGGACGATGTGCGCACCAGACTGGGCGGCGCCGGGATCGAGATCCAGGGCGGCACGCCGGAGGAGTTCGGCGCCGTGATCAAGGCCGAGATCGACAAATGGGGCCGCATCGTCAAACAGGCAGGGATCCAGCCCGAATGAGCGTGAAAGAAGAGCTGCCCGAGCCGTCGAATCCGCTCGGCATCGATGGCCTCGAGTTCGTCGAGTACGCGACCTCGCAGCCGCAGTCCTTCGGCGCGCTGCTGCAGAACATGGGCTTCGCCGCGGTCGCCCGCCATCGCTCGCGCGAGGTGATGCTCTACCGCCAGGGGCCGATGAACCTGATCGTCAACGCCTACGAAGCGAAGAGCACGATACCGATGGTGTCGGCGTTTGCGCTGCGCGTGCGCGACGCGGCGTCCGCGCATCAGCACGCGCTCGAGCTCGGCGCCTGGGACATGCCGACGCGCGCCTCGGCGATGGAGCTCAACATCCCGGGCATCCGTGGGGTCGCCGACACGCTGATCTACTTCGTCGACCGCTACCGCGACTTCTCGATCTATGACGTCGACTTCGTGCCGCTCGCCGGCACCGACGCGCAACCGCCCGCCGTGGCCGGCCTGCACTGGTTCGGCATCGTGCAGTCGATCCTCGGCGATCGCACGCAGGATTGGCTCGATTTCTACCAGAACCTGTTCGGCTTCAGCGTGCTGCCACGCGGGCGGTACTTCGGCGTACTGCCGAAGGGCACGCTGCTCGAGAGCCCGTGCCACAAGTTCTACCTGCAGCTGATCGAGCCGCCGCCGGGGTCCGACGACATCCGCTGGGAGGAAGGCCTGGTGCGAGTGGGACTCGGCGCCGCCGATGTGCCGGCCGCAGTGCGGGCGTTGAAAGGCCGCGGCATCGTCTTCGTCGATCGCGGTGCCGTGCAGCCGAGCGAGAAAGGCGCCCTCACCCAGCCATATCTGGGCGGCGTCACCTTCGAGCTCGTCCACAGCCACCTGAAGCCATGAACCTCGATCACTTCGGGATGGACACGATCACGCTCGCCGGGCCGCTCGAGGCGAAGCTCGCGGCGGTGCGCGAAGCGCGCTTCACGCAGATCATGCTGAACGCGACCGACATCGTCGGCCATCCGGGCGGTGAGGCCGCGGCGATCGCGGCGGTGAAAGCGAGCGCGCTGCGCGTTACCGGCTTTCAGGTGCTGCGCGACTTCGAAGGCCTTGACGGACGCCTGCACGCCTACAAGGTGGATGTCGCCAAGGCGATGCTCGAAATGTGCCGCGCGCTCGGCTCGCGAGTGCTGCTCGTATGCTCATCCGCCTCGCCGCACGCGAGCGGCGACGCCGAGCGCCTGGTGCGCGACCTGCAGAAGCTCGCGATGCTCGCCGTGCCCTACGACATCCGCATTGCCTACGAGGCGCTCTCCTGGGGCAAACATGTCAGCGAGTACCCGCAGGCGTGGGACATCGTGCAGCGCGCGGAGCGCCACAACCTCGGCCTCGCGCTCGATTCATTCCACATCCTCGCCACCGGCACGGCGCTCGAGGCGCTCGAGGAAGTGCCGCCGCCGAAGATCTTCCTCGTGCAGCTCTCGGACTTCCTGTGGCAGGAGACCCGCTCGCCGCACGAGCGCATGGAAACGGCGCGTCACTCGCGCGTCTTTCCCGGCGAGGGCGTGCACAGCGAAAAGGTCATCGAGCTGGTGCGCGCGCTCGACGAGATGGGCTACCGCGGCGATTACAGCTTCGAGGTATTCAATGACGACTACCGGCAGCTCCCGCTGCCGGTAGTCACCGAGCGCGCGCGGCGCTCGGTGAAGTGGATCACGACACGCGTCGGGCGCTGGAGCCTGCCGGCGCGCCGACGCGCCTAACCGTTACTTGGTGTTGGCGCCGGTGCTGGTGCTGGGGTTCGTGCGCGAGCTGGAACCGGTGCCGGCGTCGCGCTCGGTCTTGTGCTTGTCCATCGCGCCCTCGACCTTGTTCTTCGCGGTGGTCGCGTCCTGCTTGGTCATTGCCGTCAGGTACTCGGCGCGCGAGAGCTTGCCGTCGCCGTTCTTGTCGGCCTGCTTGAAGTTCTTGTACAGCGTCGGATTGCCTTTCGCTTCGCTCTTGGAGATGTAGCCGTCCTTGTTCTTGTCGAGGTTGTTGAACCCCGGGTCGTTCTTGTCGCGACCGATCTTGTCCTCGGCGTAGGCACTACCGACCGCGAGCGCGAGCACCGCCGCGACCAGGAAGAAAAGCGATTGTGTGAGCCTCATTTGAATCAGACCTCTTGGCGAGTTGGGAACGGCGAGACTATGCGAGCGCCCACCGCGGCGCACAATGGTCCGCTGGAGCTATCAGTAGGGAGCCGAAGCGCCCGGCTCCAGGCCGTGCTTTTGCAGGAGTGGCGCGTGCTCGGTCGAGCCGAGGAACTCGAGCAGCTCGCGCGCGGTGTCGGGCTCCTGAGACGCGGCGTGCACCGCGCCTGCGAACACCGTGACGCGCTGGATCTCCGGCGGAAGCGGTCCGACGAACTGTGCACCCTTTACATGCACGATCTCGCTGACTTGCTGGAAGCCGAGCTCCACCTCGCCTCTCGCCACCAGCTCGCCGATCTGCGCGCCTGACGGCGGCACCTTCAGCTTGGGCTTGACCTCGCCAGCAATGCCGAGCTTCTCGAACAGCGTATTCATATAGACGCCGCTCGGCCCGGTCGAGATGCCGACCGACTTGGCGGCGAGCACGGCGCGCTTCACCGCCTCGGTGGTGCTGATGTCGGGCTTCGGCGCGCCGGCGCGCACGGTGACACCGACGCCCGAGCGCACCAGATCCTTGCGGCTGCCCGCCATCAGCCGCCCGGTGTCGGTGAGCTCCTCGAGCGAGTTCGACGCGGCGATGACGACGTCGAACGCTTCACCCGCCTGCATGCGCTTCATGATGTCGGTGGTGCCGGCCCAGGTCGTCTTTACCTTGTGGCCAGTTGCCTGCTCGAAGCGCGGCACGAGCTCCACGTACGCCTCTTTCATCGCCGGCGACGCCAGCACCGTAATGTCGGCCGCCTGAGCCATGCCCGCCATCGCCACGCTCGCCGCCGCGAGGATGGCTTTCATCAGTTGGCGAGCGGGTCGGGCCGCAGCTGGATATGGACCGCGCGCGGCATCGAGCCTTTGCCGCCTTCCTTGAGCCAGGGCGTGCGATCGCCGTTCGTGCTCCACAGGCCGCGGCCTTTCCAGCCCGCTTTCGGATCGTCGATGCGGCCGTCGAAGCCCTTGGCATAAAAGCCGAGCGGGTACGGGATGCGCAGCATGATCATCTTGCCGTCCTTCAGCGCCACGAAGCCGTCGTTCAAGTTCGCGGTGGACATCGGCACGTTCTCGCCCAGTCCAAGCGTGTTGTGCTGGTCGACCCACGTGTAGTAGCTCGACTCGGCGCTGTTTTCACCGATGCCGCGGAACCCGGGGCCGGGATACTGGTAGCCCGCCCAGCCTTCAGGGCAATGGTCCCCGGTCGCCTTGGGGCCATTGAGCGGCGCCTTGCACTTGCGCCGGTCGAAGCTCACGAGATGCCCGCTCGACGCAGACGCCCACACCACGCCGTTGCGGTCGATGTCTCCGCCGCGGATGCCGAAATAGGGCAGCGGCACGTTATAGATCTCGGAGAGCTGCGTCTTCGGGTCGTAGCGCAGGAATGCCGGCGTGCCGCCGAAGACACCGACCGTGTACCAGATCGAGCCGTCCACCGGACTGGGCATTACGGCGTAGGGACCCGAGCCGGCCACGATTCGCTTGTCCTTCGCCGCATCCATCGGCTGATTCGGCTCGACGTATTCATCGCGCGTGCCGTTGGCATTCGTGTCGAGCACAAACGGCGACCAGCCTTGCGCTTTCGCCGCGTCGTGCGTCTCGTCGAACACGCGCGTATTCACCCAGCCCGCCACCGGGCCGGTGCCGGAGAGCCACAGCGTGTTGTCGGCGTCGTAGCCGAACTGCGGATGATGCGTGCCGAAGCAAGTGTCGACGAACGTGTACTTCATCGTCTTCGGCTCGAGCACCGCCACCTGGCGCGAGGACTGGTCCAGCGGAAACGCTTTGGCCGACGGATGATCGGAGCCCTTCTTGCACCAGGCGGGGTTGTCGCGGCCGCGCACCGTGGCCGCGAGCCAGACGCGGCCCTGCTTGTCGAGCATCGAGTTATGGTTGTTGGCCCGCGTATCCCAGAGCTTCTCGTCACCCCAGTATGGCGACGGCTGCAGCGGCTTGATGCTCGCCGCATGGCCCGGCCCGAGCGACTCCGGCATCTCCGGATCCGCCACCGGCATCTTGAAGAACGCCACCTTGTTGGTCTTCGGATCGAGGATCGGCATGTTGTCGGTCGAGTACTCGGGTGAGCCGTACAGCGGACCATAGGCATTCACCGTCGGGTCGCGCCGGTCGGAGGCAATCAGATCGTGCAGATAGTGCTTCTCGGTGCTCCATTCCCAGGAGGTGATAACGACGTTGCGCTCCACGCCTTGCGGGCGCTGCGGCTTGGCGAACGGCAGCTCGCCCTTGGCGATGCGGTCGGTCCAGTCGCCGTAGTACTTGTACGGCGCACCGCCGAAGTTGCCGGCGAGCTGCAGCGTCATCTGCTCGCCTGACTGCCCTGACTGGATGCGACGCACCCACGCCTGCTCGGAGCTCTCGAATTTGCCAAGCGCGGGCTCGATCGTGCGCGTCGCCGCCTGGCCGAGCTGGTGGCAGCCGATGCAGCCGATGTTCTTCACCTGCTTGAGCCAGTCGATCTGCGTGCGCTCCTTCGGAATCTTGGTGTGCCCTCCGAACTCGCTCGCCGGCGGAATCTCGAGCATCGAATACCAATAGATCGCCGGGTAGTACTGCGCGGCGGCTGCGTCGTTAGGCGCTGGCGTGGCGGTGAGATTGAGCGCCTTGCCCGGCGCCGCGCGTACTTTGGTGGAGTCGACCAGGCCGTAGCCGCGCACCCAGACGCTGTAGGTGGCCTTCGGCAACTCGGGAATGAGATAACGGCCCTTGTCGTCGGTGACGACGATCTTGGCGAACCTGGTCGGGAGCTCGGTGGTTTCCGCGATTACCCAGACACCGGCCTCGGCACCTTTCGGGCCGCTGACGACGCCGCCGATATCCGACGGGCCGATTTTCTGCGCGAACGCGGGGACGCTGACCAGAGCGGCGATCAACAGCGAAGCGAGCCTCATGACCTCCTCCCGGGGAAGTGAGGCCCGCAGGATGCGCCGAAGCGGCGGCGCGAGCAACAAAAAAATCGGGGCCGAAGCCCCGATTTTTCTGTGTGCGAGTTACACGGCCGGCGGTGTGCCGCTGCCGCCGCGTCCGCGGTAGCCCAGGACGAGCGACACCACGAACGCGATCAGGAAAAGCCAGAACAGCACTTTTGCGATTCCGGCGGCTGCGCCGGCGATGCCGGTGAAGCCGAGGATCGCCGCAATGATCGCGACGATGAAGAACCCAATCGCCCAGCTAAGCATAGAGCCTCCAACGGTTGGATTGGACAACCGTCGGTGACGCAAACAGCGTGCCGATGCTGCGCTGCCGAAGAGGTGCTAGGAGAGAAGATCCTGCGGCTGGCCCTGGGGGACAGTGGCTTCCGGATCAGTGCCATCGTCCTCTGGAGGGATGCCGTCGAGCGGCATGCCGTCGAGCGCCGCGCCATCGAGCGAGGGCTTCCCGTACGGCGTCATCAGGCCGAAGGTCAGCAGGTCTTCCTTGGTGACTTCGCGCAGCGGTCCCAGCCATTCCAGGAAGCGCGCGAGATGCGCGACGCGCTCGGGATGCGCGCACATGCCCGGTGACATCGGATTGAAGAGACTGCCGCTTTGCACGCGGGGGACGCGCTCGGGCACGAACGACAGCGCATGCACTACCTTGCCAACGTTCATGTCTTGTCTCCTCTCCTGTGTACTGCGGGAGCCGCAGCGTAGCGAGCGCCCGACGCCTTGGCTAGCGCAAATTTCCGCGTCTTGCGCGCGGCGAATGGCGACGCGCTGTCGCGCGACAGTGACGCGGTGCGATCCTTGCTCGGTGCAGCGCACTATGCGGCATGCGCGCGTGGCGCTCGTCACACTTTTCTGGAGCATTGCGGCATTTGCGCAAACGCCGGGGCTCGGCGAAACGCGGCCGGTCGATCCGGCGGCGCGCGAGCCGGCAGGGGCGGATCTGAAGAAAGCGCCGGTGGCGCCGCCCGCGCCGGAGCGCTCGCAGAACGATAACGAGCGCGCCCCGAGCCGCTGCGCCGAGCTCGCCGGCACTGCGCGCGATGACTGCGTGCGCGAGGAACGCGCCGGCGCCGGCGCCACGCGTCGGGCCGAGCCGCCGAGCGCGCCGCCACCGCAGAATCCGCGCTGAGATAATCGGGGTCAGGTTCACATTCCGGGGAGGCGTCGATGGCAGTGCTGCGCATTGCGAAAATGGGCAATCCTGTGCTGCTCGGCAAAGCCGAGGCGGTCGCCGACCCGAGCGCGCCGGAGATCCGGCGCCTTGCCGCCGACATGCAGGAAACGCTCGAAGACATCGGCGCGAGCGGCCTTGCCGCGCCACAGGTTTTTGTCCCGAAGCGCGTCGTGGTCTATCGCATCATCGCTTCGCGCATTCCTCCAGGCTCGGGCCTCGCGCCGCGTCCCTGGACGGTGATGGTGAACCCGGTAATCACGCCGCAGACGAACGAGCAGACGCCGGTGTGGGAGCGCTGTCTCTCGATTCCCGGCCTGCACGGCAAAGTGCCGCGCTATCTGAGAATCAACATCCGCTACCAGGACCTCGAAGGCCGCACGCAGCAACACGACGCGTACAGCTCATGGGCCGCGCTGCTACAGCACGAGTGCGACCACCTGGACGGCGTGCTCTATCCGCAGCGGATGACCGACCTCTCGCTCCTCGCCTACAACGACGAGCCGGGCCCGCTCGCGCGCGAAGTGGCTGCCAATGCGGCGGGCATCGATCCGCTGTTCATTGATCTGGTCGAGCGCTGGCCCGGCCGCTCGCGCTGGTTCCCGCGCTGAGAAGCGCGCGCAGCTCCTCCGCCCGCTCGGCGCTGATGCGCCCTGCCTGCAGCACGAGCGGTATCGAGCGCAGCGCGAGCGTGCAATAGAGCTCGCGGGCGCGCGGCTCGAGCGCTTCCAGCGCCGCGAGATGCCGCTTGATGTTGTGCAGATCGCCGCGCGCGATGGAACCCGCCATGGCGCGCCCGATACCGCCGTGGCTCATCGCGTCGACAGCGCCGCGCAGCAGGCCGAACAGCGCATGCGTCGCGTCCTCGGGCGCAATACCGATACGCCGCCAGATCTCGACGCCTTCTGCGACGAGCGCACCGACGAAGCCCGCCGCGAAGTGCGCCGCGCCGTGATAAGCGGCGCGCCCGCCGGGCGGGATGACGAGCTCGCGCGCGCCGAGCGCTCGCACCAGGCGACGCAAGCGACCGACGAGCGGCTCGCTCGCTTCGATGCCGATGGCGGCGCCGGCGATGCTGCGCGCGGCAATCTCCGCATCGGCGAACATGACGAGCGGATGAAAGCCGCCGATCGCCGCACCGGCCTCGGCTGCGGGCCGCAGCACCGTGAGCTCTGTCGAGCCCGCGCAGTGCACCGCCGCTTGTCCGGCACGCCAGCGCAGTCCCGCGCAGACGTCGGCGATGGCGTCGTCCGGGACCGTGAGAAACGTGATGTCGGAGTCATCGACGGTGCGCTGCGCATCGCCGCGGGCACGGCTCGCCACGCCGGTGACCGTGTACCCGGCGCGCGCGAGCGCAAGCGAGAGCCCTTTGCCGACCCGGCCGGCGCCGACGAAGCCGAGCCGCTCAGTCTCGATACGAGGCGTCCTGGCGCTCGAGCGCACGCAGCAGCGCCGGCCACTCGAGCAGCCCATAGCCGCTGCCGGCGCGCTGCGCGTCGCGCTTGAGATGCGGATTCGTCGCCGCTTCGTTATCGAGCGTGATCTCCATGCCGCAGAGCGCTTCGGCGGTCTCCTCGACCACCGGTGCCGCCGCCGGATGCAGCGCTCGGTTGCACGAGAGGAGCGCCACCTGGATGCGACACGCCTGCTCGAGCCAATAGATCAGGTTGAACGCCTGCGGCACGCTCGGCGCGCACACCAGCAGCCCGTGGTTACGCAGGATCATGGCGCTCTTGTCGCCAAGATGCGCCACCAGCCGGCCCTTCTCGCCACGATTGAAGGCCGGACCCTCGTAATCGTGATAGGCGAGCCGGGCGTGAAACCGCATCGCCGTCTGCGAGAGCGGCAGCAGCCCTTCTTCCATCGCCGAGACGGCGATGCCGGCCGGCGTATGCGTGTGGATCACGCACTGCGCGTCCTCGCGCGCCTCGTGCACCGCGCTGTGGATGATGTAGCCGGCGGCATTGACCGAGTACGGATGATCGGCCTTGTCGATGATGTTGCCGGCGAGGTCGACCTTGATCAGGCTCGTCGCCGTCACCTCCTCGTAGAGCATGCCGTACGCGTTGATCAGGATGTGGTGCTCGGGCCCGGGCACGCGCGCCGTAATATGGTTGTAGACCAGGTCGGTCATGCCGTAGCGCGCCACGAGCCGGTAACAGGCGGCGAGATTCACGCGCAGCTCCCACTCGGCGGCGCTGACACGCTCGCGTAGCGAGCGGGACGCGGGCTTATTCATCGGCCTATTGCTTCTTCGCCGCCGCGCCTTCCGGCGGCCAGTAGTAGTTCGCGGCGAACGAATAGGGCGGGAACATGTAGCGCTTCGCCGGGACCACCTTCGACGCATATTCGCGCTGCGAGTCGTAGACGCGCTTGAACGTCGGGTTCTTCGCCGAGTTCTCGGCCGCGACTTCATCCCACGCCTTTAGCGAGGCCAGCAGGATCTCCGGCGGCGTACGGCGGATCTGCACGCCGTGCTTCTTGATCATCTCCTCGATCGCATCGGCGTTCTGCTTCTGCCAGCGCGTGAGCCAGGTGATGAAGGTGTCCTTCACCGCCGAGTTCACCGCCTCCTGCTGCTGCGCCGTCAGGCTCTTCCACACGTCGAGGTGCATGCCGAATTCGCCGATCGAGTTGTTCTCGTGCATGCCTGGTGTGTAGTGATACTTGAACACGCCCGGCAAGCCGAGCCGCAGGTCCTCGACGCCGCCCACCCACTCGGCGCAGTCGATCACGCCGCGCTGCGCCGCCGGCACGATCTCGCCACCGGCCATGTTGACGACGCTCTGCCCGAGCTTCGCGTAGATCTCGGCATTGAGTCCCGTCTGGCGGCACTTCATGCCTTTGAAGTCGGCGACCGATCTCAGCGGCTTCTTGAACCAGCCGAGCGCCTGCGGGCTCGACGGGTGCGCGGGCCAGACGATGACGTCGAGCTTCATCTCCTTCTGGTAGAACTCGCGCCACATCTCGAGGCCGCCGGCGACATAGAGCCAGCCGAGGTAATCCATGTGATCCATGCCGAAGGGGCCTCCCGGCGGTCCGGCGAAAAGCGCCATCGTCGGGCTCTTGCCCACCCAGTAGTACGAGATGGCGTGGTAGCCGTCGAGCACCTTCTTGTTGGTCGCATCCAACACCTCGAACGGCGGCACGATCTGCCCCGCGGCCATCGCCTCGATCTTCACCTGCCCGCCGGTCAGCTTGTCGATGCGCTCGGCCAGGATGCGCAGGTGGTCCTGCAACGTGATGCTCGCCGGCCAGGTCGACTGCACCTTGATGGTTTTCGTCGTCTGCGCCTGCGCGCCGGCGGCAACTGCGGCAGCTATGAAGGCGGCGACGATCGTGCGCATGGCCATGGTCCCCCTCCCGTGGTGGGTCGCGGCGCCAAGCTACGCTCGCGGTTCGCGCGGTGTCAATACGAGTATGCTTTGCGCAGCGCATCACCCTTCCGGGAGGATCCATGAACAGCCGCCGTCGCTTCGTCCTCGCATCAAGCGCGCTCATCGGCATCGGCGCCCTGCCGCGCGCTGCCTGGCCGCAATCGCAGCCGTTGAAGGTGCCCGTGGTGGATTCACTGTCAGTGCGTGTGCTCGTCGATTCGAGCTACGACACGCCGCGCGTGCCGGCGTCGGCGACGGTGAAGATACGCCGCTCGCCATTCATTTCGGCGACGAACTTCCGCAAGGTGCTGCACAACGAATGGGGGCTCGCGCTTGCGCTCGAATCGCGCCTTGGCAGCGAGACGCGCAACATGATGCTCGACTTCGGCTACACGCCCGAGACGCTGATCGGCAACATGGAAGTGATCGGCGTCGATCCGGCGAAGACACAGGCGCTCATCGTGTCGCATGGCCACTTCGACCACTTCGGCGGCCTGATCGATTTCCTCAAGGCGAACCGCAGCCGCCTGCCGCGCGAGCTCACGCTCTATGTCGGCGGCGAGGACAACTTCTGCAACCGCAAGACGGCGAGCGGCGCGCCCGGCCACTTCAGCGACTGGGGCGTGCTCGACCGGCGCGAGGTCGAAGCGCTCAACGTCAGGATCGTGAAGTGCGAGGAGCCGACCGTGCTGCTCGGCCACGCGTTCACCACTGGCCGCATCCCACGCAAGAGCTTCGAGCGCGTGCTGCCGAGCACCCAGGTGTCCTACCACAAGAGCGCCGACGGTGTCGGCTGCGACATGCCGGCAGAGGATGCCAAGGCGAACGGGCAATTCGTGCAGGACCAGCACTGGAACGAGCACGCCACCTGCTTCAACGTCAAAGGCCGCGGCCTCGTCGTCATCTCATCGTGCGGCCATGCCGGCATCGTGAACAGCGTGCTGCAGGCGATCGAGGTCTCCGGCGAGAAGGACGTGCACGCCGTGATGGGCGGCTTCCATCTCTTTCCGGCGGCCGACGACTACGTGCGCCAGGTCGTCACCGAGCTCAAGAAATTCCAGCCCGACGCCATCATCCCGCTCCACTGCAGCGGCCCGAACATGGGCGAGGCATTGCGCGCCATGATGCCCGACCAGTACCTGCCCTCCACCACCGGCACGGAGTTCACATTCGCGGCCTGATCGCGGCCCTGCTGCTCGCCGCGTGCGCCGCTCACGCGCAGGACGCGCGGCGGGCGGACGCGGCGCGTTTGATGAACGAGCTCATGTCCGGGCGCGCGGCGGTCGGCGGCGCCTTTGCGCTTCCGGATTCAGCCGGCAAGCTGCGCTCGCTCGCTGAATTCCGCGGGCGGCTGGTCCTGCTTTACTTCGGCTATGCGTACTGTCCGGATGTCTGCCCTACCGATCTCGCCGCCATCGGCGGCGCGTTACGCCTGCTCGGCGACAAGGCGGCCGAGGTGCAGCCGCTCTTCGTGACGCTCGATCCGTCGCGCGACACACCGCAAGTGCTGCGCGAATACGCGGCCGCGTTCCATCCCTCGTTCATCGCGCTGCGCGGCAGCGACGCCGACACCATGAGCGTCGCCCGCAGCTATAAGGTGTTCTACGAGAAGGTGCCGGACGGCAAAGGCGGCTACGCCATCGACCACGCCGCCTTTACGTTCCTGCTTGACCGCGACGGCAAGTACGTCGCCTTCTTCCCGCCGGGCACCAAGCCCGATCGCATCGCGACGTTTCTGCGGGACCAGCTCTAG
>DASREB010000031.1:0-31093 GCA_035652275.1 Burkholderiales bacterium | reverse complement strand
GGTGGCGCCTTCGGAGTTGCGGATCACCGGCGCCGTCGCGAAGGCCGCCTCCTCGCAGCGCTTCGCCATCGCGATCGCCTCTTCGGTGCTGAGCTCCCACGGATGGAATAGATCCAGGTCGCGCGGCTTTTTCGCCAGCAGGTCGGGCTCCGGCAGCCCGGCGCAGTCGTCTTCCGCGGTATGGCGCGCGATTGCCGCCGCCGCATCCACCGTCTGCTCGAGCGCCGCGGGCGAGAGATCGGAGGTGCTCGCGTGGCCGCGACGCACTTTCGGCCGCTCGCCAAAATAGACCGTGACGCCGAGCGAGCGATCGCGGTTGTGCTCGATGGTATCGGGCTTGCCACGACGCACGGTGACGGTGAGTCCGTAGGCTTCGGACACTTCGCAGTCGCAGCCGCTGGCGCCGGCGCGCTTTGCGCGCGCGAGCACTTGCTCAGCCATCTCGCGAAGCGCGGGCGGCGTGAACGTGAAACCGTGGCGCTTCGGCATGGGGGCGCTATCATAACCGCGATGCACGACGAGCCGGTCAGCAAGACACGGCGCAAGAAAGAGATGCACGCGCTGCAGGCGCTCGGCGCAGCGCTCGTCGAGCTTGCCGATGCGCACCTCGACGAGCTCGAGCTGCCCGAAGTGCTCGCCGCCGCGATACGCGACGCGAAGCACATCCGCAGCCACGAAGGCAAGCGCCGCCAGCTGCAATACATCGGCCGACTGATGCGCGACGTCGATCCGGCGCCGATCCGCGCGCAGCTCGACGCGCTCGCCGGCCAGTCGGCCGAAGCCGCCGCGCGCCACCGCCGCCTCGAGGCGCTGCGCGAGCGCCTGATCGGCGACGATGGTGCGCTCACCGACTACGTCGCGAGCCATGCCGGCGCCGATCTCCAGGCGCTGCGCACCCTGATTCGCAACGCGCGCCGCGAACAGCAGGAAGGCCGCCCGCCGCGTGCCTACCGCGAGCTCTTCAGGCTGTTGAAAGCAATTGAAACTCGAACCGCTCCTCAGGGCTGAGATCACGCTCGCGACGCCGCAGGAGCTTGGCGAAACGCCCCACGGCCGCCGGCGCGTCATTGCCATCACCGGCGGCAGCTTCCGCGGGGAGCGCCTCGCCGGCCGCGTGCTGCCGGGCGGCGCCGACTGGCAGCTCGTCCGCGCCGACGGCGTCGCCGAGCTCGACGCGCGCTACACGCTCGAGACCGTCGACCGTTCGCTCATCTACGTGCGCAACTTCGGCTACCGCCACGGTCCCGCCGACGTGATGCGGCGCCTCATGGCGGGCGACCCGGTCGACCCGTCGCTCTACTACATGCGCACCACCGCGCGCTTCGAGACCGGCGCCGAGCGCTACCGCTGGCTGAACGGCCTCATCTGCGTGGCAAGCGGCGCCCGCCGCGCCGCGGCTGTCGAGCTTGAGGTCTTCGAAGTCAGATGAGAAAAATAGGGACTGTCCCTATTTATGGCTGAAGAGCTCATCATCGGCCTCGTCTCGGTCAGCGACCGCGCCTCGGCCGGCGTCTATAAGGACGAGGGTATTCCCTCGCTGAAGGAATGGCTTACGAGCGCCATTGCCTCGCCGCCGTGGCGCGACGAGACGCGGCTGATCGCCGATGAGCAGCCGGTCATTGAATCCACCCTTCGCGAGCTCGTCGACCACCGCGGCTGCCATCTGGTGCTGACCACCGGCGGCACCGGCCCGGCGCCGCGTGACGTGACGCCGGAGGCGACCCTCGCGGTGGCCGACAAGGTAATGCCGGGTTTCGGCGAGCAGATGCGCGCCATCAGCCTGCGCTTCGTGCCGACCGCGATCCTCTCGCGCCAGGTCGCCGTGATTCGCAAGCGAACATTGATCATCAACCTGCCGGGCCAGCCGAAATCGATCCGCGAAACGCTGCAGGGATTGCCGGAAGTGCCCGGCATCTTTGCCGCCGTACCCTACTGCATCGATCTCATCGGTGGCCCGTATATCGAAACGCATGAGGCGATGGTGAAGGCCTTCCGGCCGAAATCCGCCATCCGCAAGCCCGCGGCATGAAATTCCTCTGGCCCGAAGCGTTGCTTGCGCTCGCGGTGCTGCCGATCCTCGCGCTGCTGTACTTGCGTCGCTCGCTCGTCGACATGCCCGCGATCGTCCCAGCGCGGCCGAACCGCTGGCGCCGCCATCTGCCGCCGGCGCTCTATGCCGCCGCGCTCGCCATGGCGGTGCTCGCCACCGCGCGGCCGACCGCGCTCATCACCCTGCCCTCGGCGAGCCGCACCATCATCCTGGTGATCGATGTGTCGCTCAGCATGCGCGCGAGCGATGTGCAGCCGTCGCGCATTGCCGCGGCGCAGGCGGCGGCGCGCGAGTTCGTGCGCGATCCGCCGGGCGACGTGAAGATCGGCATCGTGTCTTTCGCCGGCACCGCGGCGCTCATCCAGCAGCCGACGCGCGACCGCGACGAGCTGGTCGCCGCCATCGACCGGCTGCAGCTCGACCGCCACACCGCGATCGGCAGCGGCATCATCGTGGCGCTGGCCGCGCTCTACCCGAAGGAAGGCATCGACGTCGAGTCGTTCGCGCCGGGTGCACGAGCGCGCCGCCACGACGCGCGGCCGCTAGCGCCGGGATCGAACGCCAATGCCGCGATCATCATGCTCACCGACGGCCGCCGCACCATCGGCCCCGATCCGCTCGAGGCGGCGCGCCTGGCCGCGGACCACGGCGTACGGGTTTACACCGTGGGTTTCGGTAATGCGCAGGGCGGGCCGGTGGCGTTCGAAGGCTATTCGATCTACATGATGTTCGACGAGGAAACGCTGAAGGCAATCGCGCAGCTCACCAACGCCGAGTACTTCAACGCCACGAGCGGCGCGGAGCTGAAAAAAATCTACGACAGCCTGACCACCAAGTTCGCGCTGGCGCGCGAAGAGACCGAGCTCACCGCGTTTTTCGCTGCAGCGGCGGCCGCGCTTCTCATCCTCGCCGCCGGCCTGTCGGCCGCCTGGTTCAGCCGGATCCTGTAGCGCTCGCCACGAGGCGGACGAGCGCGGCATTGCCGTCTTCCGCGGCGGCGTAGCTCGCGAGATCGGCGAACGCGTGAGCGCCTAGCGCCTTCACCGTCACCTCGATCACCTGCATGCTGATCGGGAAGGCGAACGGCCGCATGCGGGAGCAGATGATCGGCACGGCGCGATTGCGGCGGCCCTCGCGCACGGCGCGCACGAGATCGAACATGCGCGATTCGTCGAAGTGCAGGCCGATCAGCACGAGGTCGAAATCGTCGCCGGCGAGCGCGCTCAGCGCGGCGGCGAGCGAATGCACGAACACCAGCCGCTCTTGTGCGAGAACGGCCGCCACGCGTGCCTGCACCTCCGGCACGTCGGCAACCAGTACTTTCTTGTCCATGAGGCGAGCCGTGCTAGCCCACGGCCCAGTTTCCCCTCCCCTGCGCGCTATCTAACACCAGTTCGCATGCCGCCGCTACCGCTAAACTTGGACGCATGGATGCGATCCAGATCGAAACCGGTCCCAACCCGCAGGCCGCGGTCATCTGGCTGCACGGCCTGGGAGCCGACGGCCACGACTTCGAGCCGATCGTCCCCGAGCTCGAGTTGGAAAAGCCGGTGCGCTTCGTCTTTCCCCATGCCCCGATCCGCCCCGTCACCATCAACCAGGGCATGCGCATGCGCGCCTGGTACGACATCCTGCAGCTCGGCGGCGGTCCGGAAGATGAAGCGGGCCTGCGTGCCTCGCAGAAGCTGACCGAGGAGCTGATCCGCGCCCAGGGGCTGCCGGCGAATCGCATCGTGCTCGCCGGCTTCTCGCAGGGCGGTGCCATCGTGCTCCTCACCGGGTTGCGCTATCCGGAGCGCCTGGCGGGCGTGGTGGCGCTCTCCACCTATCTGCCACTCGCCGGCACCCTCGCCGCCGAGCGCTCGGCAGCGAACCGCGAGACGCCGCTCTTCATGGCACACGGCCGCTATGACGACCTGATTCCCATGCAGCGCGCGCAGGCTTCGCGCGAGCACCTGCAGAAGCTGGGCTACGCGATCGAGTGGCACGACTACCCGATGCCGCACTCCGTGTGCGCGCCGGAAATCGCCGACATCTCGTCATTCGTCGCACGCGTGCTCTGATCCTCGCGCTGTGCCTCGCCGCCTGCAGCCAGGCGGCGCAGGCGCCGTGGCCGGACGTGCGCTACGAGCCCTCGCCGCCCGAGGTGGTAACGGCGATGCTCGAGCTCGCGGCGGTGGGCCCGCAGGATGTGGTGTACGACCTCGGCTGCGGCGATGGCCGCATCGTCATCGAGGCCGCGCGGCGCTACGGCGCGCGCGGCGTTTGCGTCGACATCGATCCCGAGCGCATCGCGGAGGCGCGCAACAATGCGGCGGCCGCCGGACTCGTCGAGCGCATCACCTTCCGCCAGGAAGATCTGCTCGTCACCGAGCTCGGCCGCGCGAGCGTGGTGACGCTCTTCCTCTCGCCTGACATGAACCTCAGGTTACGGCCGCGCCTGCAGCGCGAGCTCGCCAGCGGCGCGCGCATCGTCTCGCACTGGCATGACATGGGCGAGTGGCGGCCGGACCGCACGCGCGCTCTCTGGGACGGCAAGCGATTCCGCCAGCTATTCCTCTGGGTGAAGCGCTGAGCGTGGCAACATATGCCCTGATGAAAGAACCCTTGGTGCCAGGCTTCACGCTGGTGCAACGTATCGGGGAAGGTGGGCAGGCGCAGGTCTATCTCGCCGAGCGCGACTACGACGGCCTGCGGGTCGCGCTCAAGGTGCTCGATTCCCGCGTGCGGCAGGACAAGGTGTTCCTCGAGCGCTTCGTGCGCGAGTACAAGCTCCTCGCCAAGCTCGAGATCGAGCACGTCGCGCGCATCTACGACCAGGGCTTCGCCGGCGAGCATCCCTACATCGCGATGGAGTATCTGCCCTCCGGCACGCTCGCCGCGCGCATCCACGAGGGTCTTACGCCGCGCTCGGCGCTGCGCATCACCGCGCAGGTCGCGCGGGCGCTGGACGCGATCCATTCACGCGGCATCGTGCACCGCGATCTCAAGCCGGCGAACATCCTCTTCCGCGCCGACGGCCGTCCCGTGATCGTCGACTTCGGCCTCGCCAAGGACCTCGCCATCAATTCCGTGCTGACCGGCCAGCAGCGCCTGCTCGCCACGCCGCGCTATATGAGCCCGGAGCAATGCACCGGCCGCACCGTCGACGCGCGCTCCGACATCTATAGCCTCGGCGCTATCCTGTGGGAAATGCTGACCCGCACCCGCATCTACGACACCGCGGGGCCGGCGGACTTGATGCGCATGCACGTCATGGCGCCCGTGCCGCGCCTGCCGGCGGCGCTCGCCGTGCACCAGCCGATCCTCGAACGCATGCTCGCGAAGGAGCCGAGCGACCGCTTCCAGAGCGCCGCCGACCTCGCCGCGACCATTACCCTCTGACTCAAAACCGATGACCGAGCGCCACTACCTTGATCTCCTGGCGGAGGTGCTCGAGCGCGGCGCGCGCAAGTCCGACCGCACCGGCACCGGCACGCTCTCGGTGTTCGGCCGGCAGCTGCGCTTCGCGCTCGATGCGAGCTTCCCGCTCTTGACGACCAAGAAGCTGCATCTCAAGTCCATCATCTACGAGCTCCTCTGGTTCCTGCGCGGCGAGACCAACGTCAGCTGGCTCCAGCAGCACGGCGTCACCATCTGGGACGAATGGGCCGACGCGCGCGGCGAGCTCGGGCCGGTGTACGGCTACCAGTGGCGTCACTGGCGCACGCCCGAAGGCCGCGAGATCGACCAGATCGCGCAGGTGATCCAGAACCTCAGGAGCCGCCCCGACTCACGCCGTCACATCGTCAGCGCCTGGAACCCGGCGGACGTCGAGAAGATGGCGCTCCCGCCCTGCCACGCGCTCTTCCAGTTCTACGTCGCCAACAGCCGCCTCTCGTGCCAGATGTACCAGCGCAGCGCGGACCTCTTCCTCGGCGTGCCGTTCAACATCGCCTCCTACTCGCTTCTTACGCTGATGGTCGCGCAGGTCACCGACCTGATGCCCGGTGAGTTCATCCTGACGCTCGGCGACGCGCACCTCTACCTCAACCACCTCGAGCAGACTCGCGAGCAGCTGTCTCGTTCACCGCGCCCGTTCCCACGCATGCGCCTGAATCGCGCGCGGCGCGAGCTGCTCGACTTCGAGTACGAGGACTTCACCCTCGAGGGCTACGAGCCGCATCCTGCCATCAAGGCGCCGATCGCCGTCTAGCTTGTCTTGGGACTCGGACTAACTAGTCGCGAGCATGGCTATCGCTCCTAGCCCGCGGTTAGCCGCCAAGGAGACATCGTGACGGTCAAGCGTATGGACAACGTCGGCATCGTGGTAGAAAACATTAATGCCGCCATTGAGTTTTTTAGTGAACTTGGCCTTGAGCTCGAGGGGCGCGCGGAAATCGCGGGAAATTGGGCGGATGACGTTACTGGATTGCGCGACATGCGCGTCGAGATTGCCATGATGCGTACGCCAGACGGTCACAGTCGGCTCGAGATGTCCCGATTCCTCGCGCCGCCTGTGGTGGCCGATCACCGCAACGCACCGGTGAATGCTCTCGGATACCTGCGCGTCATGTTTACAGTGGAAGACATCGACGATACGCTCGCCCGGCTCGCCAAACGCGGCGCGGCGCTCGTTGGCAACGTAGCCCAGTACGAAGACACATATCGGCTCTGCTATATCCGGGGGCCCGAAGGAATCCTCATCGGCCTCGCGCAAGAGCTCCGGTAGCCACGGCGTCTGACAACAGCACGCAGCGGATGGCGCTAGGCGCCGCGGCCGATGCTTCGCGTTAAGCTTCGTATGGTGATCCAATGTCGCAGTCGAAATTTGTTTACGTTACCTACATCCGCACAACCCTGAGAAGCTCTGGCATGCACTCACTACGCGCGAGCTCATAAAGCAATATCGCTTCGGAATGAGCGTCGAAAGCGAACGGCAGGTCGGCTCGGCGTGGAGAATGTATGCGGACGGAAGCCTCATGGACTCGGGCGAGATTCTCGAGGGCGTTTCGCAGAAGCGGCTGGCGATGAGTTGGCTGAATGAATGGAAGCCGGAGTTCAAAGCCGAGGGTCACTCGCGTTGCGTCTACGAGATCGAGCCGATGGGGGCGTGCGCGAAGCTCACCCTTACCCATTCAATTGAACGGCCCGACTCCAGCTTCATCGCAGCCGTGTCGCAGGGCTGGCCGATGGTCATCTCGAATCTCAAATCGCTGCTTGAAACGGGGGATGTAGCGCTCGTCTATCATCGCGGGCCCAAATGATCCAAGGCGCCTGCCTCTGCGGCGCAGTTCAGTGGCAGTTTGAAGGTCAGCCGGATGGCGCTACCGCGTGCAACTGCACGGCGTGCCGGCGCTACGGCGTGCTGTGGGCCTACGACTACGAAGGGGAAGGGATCAAGGTCGCGGGCGCCACGCAAGCCTACGTAAGAGGCAAGGCACTCGAGTTCCACTTCTGTCCGGTTTGCGGCTGCGTCGCGTTCTGGCGCGCGCAGCAAGACGACAAGGCCGGACGCCGGCGCATTGCGGTGAACCTGCGTCTTGCGAACCCCGACGCCGTAGCAAAGATACCGATCGATCACTTCGATGGCCTCGACACCTTCGAGGACCTGCCGCGCGATGGTCGATGCGTCGCTGACTACTGGTTCTAGCGCTGCACCGCCGCCATGAAGCAGCCGACCTCGGCGTTGCGGATGTGCACGTAATCGACACCGCTGCAGAGTAGCGCGGCGAGCACGTCGTCAGGATTGCGAGCGCCGACGCGCTCGCGTGTGACGAGTTCGTCGCCGGCGCGATAAGCATCGAAGACGAGCGGCAGCGAGCGAAAATCCGGCGGCAGCTCCGCGGCATCGTAGCGCGCGCATTCGTCAGCGTGAATGAAGACCGGTCCGGGCGCAGGCAAGCTTGCGGGCTCGAAGAACGGCTGGTAGGTGAAGAGGATGCGTTCGTCCTCGCCGATGGCGAAGATGGAGAGGCACACGCGGCACGGGCCGTAGCCCTGGGCGAGGTCGCGATGCGCGGGATGGCCGTATTGCGGCGAGCGCATGCTCGCTCTCACCTGGGCGGCGAGCGTTTCGGAAATGCCCTGCAGGCGGAACTGAGACATAGTGCGCAAACGATAGCCGGACGCGCCTGCGGCTCCAATCCGATTCTTGCGGACATGGCATGATCGCGCCTGCAAGGGGGAAGCCAACATCACAACAACAATAATGGCGGCTGCACCTGGTGCGCGCGTCGTTCAGCCGGAGTTCACCGCCACGGCGCGCGAGTACTTCCGCATCTGGATCGTCAATCTTTTCTTCACGCTGATCACGCTCGGCATCTATTCGGCCTGGGCGAAGGTGAGGAAGCGCCGCTATTTCTATGGCAGCACGCGCGTCGACGGCGCGACGTTCGATTACTTCGCGAGTCCCAGGGCGGTGCTGAAGGGCCGCATCGTCGCCGTCATCGTGCTCCTCGCATACGCGCTGCTGGGAGAGCTCTATCCGGCGTCGCGCTTTGTGTTCTGGGGGCTGGCAGTGGTGATGCTGCCATGGCTCGCGGTACGCGCGCTCGAGTTCAACGCGCGTAATTCGGGCTGGCGCGGACTGCGCTTCGATTTCGTCGCCGGCACGGCGAAAGCGGCGCGCACTTACGCCGCGATGGTCGGCCTGCTCATCGTCACCGCGGGACTCGCCATGCCGTGGTTCATGGCGCGCCTGAAGTCATTCATCGTCGCGAACCATGCCTTCGGCAAGACGCTCCTCGCCTGCGAGCTGCGCGGCGCTCAGTTCTTCAAGATCTACTTTTTCGCCGGCCTGATCGTCATGGCGATTGCGGTGCCCGCCGCGATCGGCGTCGGCATGCTGCTCGCCTTCGCGCCGGTGCCGGAGCAGTTTGGCGCCGCGCGCTTCATCCTGCCGGTCATCCCGATCTACGCCGGCTACGTCGTCGGCTATGCCTACTCCGAAGCGCGCACCGCCAATCTCGTCTGGAACAACACCAGCGCGCCGGGCGTGCGGTTCAAGAGCACGCTTTCTGCAATCAAGCTCGCGAAGCTTTATCTCGGCAACGTCGTGGCCGTGGTTTTGAGCGTCGGGCTGCTGATCCCGTGGGCGGTGATCCGCACGCGGCGCTATCGCCTTGGCTGCCTCGCGATGCTGGTCGAAGCGGAGACGGTGCACCAGGCGAGCGGACGGCTGCCGCGCGTCGGCGCCACCGGCCAGGAGATGGGCGATCTCTTCAACGTGGACCTCGGCATATGACGCCGATCCGCGCCGACTACTACGACGGCAAGACTTCCGCGCGGCAGGCGGTATCGCTGCTCATCGGCGCCGGCAAGCTCAAGGTGATCGGCGAGCAGGTAAACGAAACGTTCGAGCTGCGGCGCGTGAGACGCAGCCTGCGCATCGCCAATACGCCGCGCTGGCTCTACCTGCCGGGCGGCGGCGCGTGCGTCACCGCTGATAACGACGCGGTGGACCGCATCACGCGCACGCGCCGCTACGATCGCGTGCTGCAGACGTGGGAGTCGCGGCCGTGGCTCGCGGCGCTGGCGGTGGCGCTGGTCGCCCTCGGCACCTGGCTTTTCATCGACCGCGCGCTGCCGGTCGCCGCCGACGAGATCGCGCGGCGCATTCCGCGCGAGGCGGAAAAGGTGCTCGGCGAAAGCACGTTGCAGGGCATGGACCGCTTTCTGCTCCATCCGTCGAAGCTGCCGGCCGCGCGGCAGGAAGCTTTGCGCGGAAAGTTCGCGGCGCTTGCGCAGCGCGCCGGCGACAGCACGCCCTACCGGCTCGAGTTCCGCGACAGCCCGGCGCTCGGCGCCAATGCCTTCGCGCTTCCTTCCGGCGTCATCGTGATGCTCGACGGCTTGGTCAAGCTCGCCCGGCGCGATGACGAGATCCTCGGCGTGCTGGCGCACGAGCTCGGCCACGTGCATCACCGCCACACCATGCGCCGGCTGCTCGAGAGCTCGGCCACGGCGCTGGTGATCGCCGGGTTGACCGGCGATATCGCATCGACCACCTCGCTCGCCGCGGCGGCGCCGACGCTTCTCATCCAGACGAAATATTCGCGCGACGACGAGCGCCAGGCGGACGCTTATGCAGTGGAGCTCTTGCAGAAGGGGCAGCTCGATCCGCGCTACCTCGCCACGATGCTCGCGCGCCTCGAACGGCCCGCGCGCCGTCATCGGGCGGGACTGCCCGACTTCCTCTCGACGCACCCGGCGCCGGAGGAGCGCAAGGCGCTCGCCATGGCGGCGTCGCGCCAAGCCGGCGAGCTCGAGGAGCCCGAGCCGCAAGCGCTCGCCATTCCCGCCTCGCGCCAGCTCAACGTGCTGGATCCGGTCCAGCGCGAAGTGATGAATCTCCTGGAGAAGCACGACTACGCAGCGCTCGAGCAGTTGCTCGCCGCGAAGCAGCAGCGCTATGAGCAGGACCCGGCAACCGAGCAGGAGCTCGAGACCGCGTTCCGCGCCTTTCGCTATCTCGGCCCGAGCGCCGAGCCGCTGCTGAAGGAATGGACGCAGCAGATGCCGCGTTCATATGGCGCGCACACCGCGCGCGGCGTCTACTACCTGTGGCGCGGCGTCGAGGCCCGCGGCACCGCATTCGCGCGCGAAACGCCGGCGGAACAGATGCAGGCGATGAATGCGCTCCTCGACCACGCGGCGGCGGAGCTGGAGCGCTCGGTACCGCTGACCGCGAAACCGTACATCAGCCATCTTTCGTTCATTACGCTGTCGCGCTATGTCGGCGACCGCGACCTTGGCGACCGGCATTACCAGGACGCGCTGGCGATCGCACCGCAGAGCTTGTCGGTGCGCCAGGCGCGCATGACGATCCTCGAGCCGCGCTGGGGCGGGAGCTACCGCCAGATGGAGGCGCTGGCGAAGGAGGCTGCCGGCGAATTAAAGGACGCGAGCGCCGCAGCGAAGCTCGCGGCACGCATCCCGGCGGACCGCGCCGACGAAAAGCAGCGCTCCAAGGACTATGACGCAGCGCTCGGCCTGTACGACGAGGCGCTGCGTCTGGATCCGAGCGCCGCGCATATGCGCTGCGAGCGCTCCTGGGTGCTCTCGCAGCTCGGGCGCCACCCCGAGGCCTATGCCGAAGCGAAGCGCGGCCTCATCGAAGCGCGCGAGGATTCGTATTGCATGGAGCGCGCGGTCGTCGCGGCAACGCACCTGCGCAACCACGAAGAAACCATCGCGGTCGCCACCCTCGTCATCGACGTCGATCCCGGCGCCGGCCTCGCCTATGCACACCGCGGCTGGGCGAAAGAGCAGCTCGGGCAGCGCGACGCCGCCTTCCAGGATTACCTCGCGGGCGCGAAGCTCGGCGAGTCATGGGCGCAGGCCAGGGTCGGCATTGCCTACCTCGAAGGCGTTGCGGTGAAGCGCGACGATGAAGAAGGTGTCGCGTGGCTGCGCAAGTCCGCCGCGCAAGGCAACGACGAGGCGAAGCGCGTCCTGCAAAAGGCCGGCCGCTAGAATCGGGGTCAGGCACCAATTTCGGCGGAAATCGGTGCCTGACACCGATTTTCCGCATGCGCCTCTCGATCCTCGACCAGTCGCCCATCATCAGCGGCCACGACGCGCGGCGCGCGATCGAGGAGACGATCGCGCTCGCGCGGCGCGCGGAGGAGCTCGGTTATTACCGCTACTGGCTCGCGGAGCATCATGCAATCGCGGCGCTCGCCGATCCGTGCCCGGAAGTGCTGGTCGCGCGGCTCGGTGCCGAAACCAAAAAGCTGCGCATCGGCACGGGCGGCGTGCTGCTGCCCTACTACAGCGCATTCCGCGTCGCCGAGACGTTTCGCATGCTGGAGGCGCTCTATCCCGGCCGCATCGATCTTGGCATCGGCCGCGCGCCCGGCGGCGACGCGCGCACCGCGCAGGCGGTGGCGGGCGGGGGGTTTCCCGACGCCTCGCAGTTCCCGCAGCAGATCTGGCAGCTCGCCTGTCACCTCGACGGCACGCTGCCAGGCGACCATCCGTACAAGACGGTCCGCGTACAGCCGGAAGTGAGCAGCGCCCCCGAGATGTGGCTGCTCGGCTCGTCGGACTACAGCGGCGCGCTCGCCGCGCAGCTCGGGCTGGCGTTTTCGTTCGCGCATTTCATCAATCCGCACGGGGGCGACGAAGTAACGCGCGCCTACCGCCGGCACTTCCGCGCCGGACGCGAAAGCACGCCGCGCACCATGGTCTGCACATTCCTGATTTGTGCGCCGACCGACGAGGAGGCCGAGCAGCTCGCAGCGCCGATCGATCTGCGGCGCCTGCACATGGCGCTCAACATCGACACGCCGATTCCCACCGATGCCGAGGCAGCGCAGCACCGCTACAGCGCCGAGCAGCAACGCTACGTGTTGAGCCAGCGGGCACGCGCGATCATCGGCAGCCCGGCGAGCTGCCGCGCGCGGCTCGACGAAATGGCGCAGCGCTACGAGGCCGATGAAATCATGGTGCTAACCATCACCGGCAGTTACGCGTCGCGCGTACGTTCGTATGAACTTATCGCCGCCGCCTGTCAGTAGACTGACTGCGTGAATCGTGCTCACGTCGTTGTTTCCCTACCACTTGTAGTGATCAGTCCAACCCCCTTTCTTGACTCGCGCTGGCCGCGGGACTAGTCTCGCCAGCCGGGATGCTGTCATTCTTGAGTCCCACTTCCCCCCTCACTCAGCTAGGAGACCTCATGAACGCTTGGGCAAAAATAATTTCGCGCCTTCTGATCGCGCTGATGATCTGGATGCCGTACCAGATCGCAACAGCCGGGATGATCGGCACGGACCAGGTCGTCGCCTCGACCGCGCAGATGGACCGCACCACGGTGCTGAACTTCCTCAGCCGCTCGGACGTCGCGAACAAGCTCCAGTCGCTCGGCATCGACCCGGCCACGGCAAATGACCGCGTCGCCGCGATGACCGACCAGGAAGTGCAGTCGCTCGCCGGCAAGATCAACAGCATGCCCGCCGGCGCCATGTCGAGCGGCGCCGCGATCCTGCTGATCGTGATCATCGCCGCGGCAGTGTGGTGGTTCTGGCAGCGCTAAGCGCGCGTCGCCGCCTCGTGCAAAACGCCCGCTCGCTAGCGGGCGTTTTCATTTTGGTTGCGCTTTGCGGCTGCTCGAGCCTGCTGCCGCAGAGCGCGACGCTGCGCGAGACGCTCGCGCCGGAGCTGCACCGCAAGGTCGAGCTGACCGAGGTGCCGTTCTTTGCGCAGACCGAATACCAGTGCGGCCCGGCCTCGCTCGCCATGCTGCTCAACGAAGCGGGCGTCAAGGTGACGCCCGAAGAGCTGGTGCCCGAGGTCTATCTGCCCGAGCGCAAAGGCAGCCTGCAGATCGAGATGCTGGCCGCGCCTCGCCGCCACGGCCTGGTCTCCTATCAGCTTGCGCCGCGCTTCGCGGATCTCCTTACCGAGATCGCCGCCGGCAATCCCGTGATCGTGCTGCAGAACCTCGGCCTCAAGGAAAGCTGGCACTACGCCGTGGCGATCGGTTACGACTACGACTGGGGGAAGCTCTATCTGCGCTCGGGCGAAAACCCGCGCCAGGTCATGCCCTTCGCCATCAGCGAGCTCGTCTGGATGCGCAGCGGCTACTGGGCGATGGTGGCGCTGCCGCCCGATCGCATCCCGGCCACCGCGGACGAGGCGCGCTGGCTCTCGTCCGTCGCGGCGCTCGAGCGTCCCGCGCCGCGCGCCGCGCGCACCGCGTACCAGACGTTCATCAAGCGCTGGCCCGAGAACGTCAACGCGTACATCGGCCTCGCCAACACGCACCACGCGCTCGGCGAGCTGCGCGAGTCCGAAGCGGTGTTGCGCCGCGCGGCGCAGCTCGCGCCCGATTCGGTGATCGTGCTGAACAACCTCGCCCAGACCCTCGCCGACGAAGGTCGCGACGCCGAGGCCTTGCACTTCATCGATCGCGCCGCCGCGCTCGGCGGTCCCTTCGCCAGCGCGGTCGAGGATACGCGCAAGGCGATCCGCGCGCGGCTGAAAAAATAGGGACTGTCCCTGTTTTTGATAAATAGGGACTGTCCCTATTTATCCGGTCAGGAAATCGTGCGCACCACGTTGCCGGCGCCGTCCAGCACCGCGATCTCGTGCTGGATGCCGTGGCGCCTGGCGCGATAGTCGGCGCGCTGGAAGCGCGGATCGACGCGCCGGATGCGCTCCTCGAGCGGCGGATGCGTGGGGAACCACCAACTCGCGACTGCCGGGGCGAAGAACATGTGCGACAGCGTGCTCACGTAAGCGGCGCCGATGGTCGTCGGCACGTGCCGAGCAAGCAGCGTGTCAAGCGCGCCGGCAATGCCCTCGGGATTGCGCGTGAACTGTACTGACGCGGCATCGGCGAGGAATTCCCGTTCACGGGAGATCGCCGCTTTGATCGCCTCGGCGGCGAGCGTGCCAGGGAAGCCGATGAACGCGAGCGCCGCGCCGGCAACTGCTGCCAGCGCGCCCACCCCGCGATCCTCCGGCTTCTCGCGCCGCATCTCTTCGCCTACCTCGAGCACCAGCGCTTCGCCGCGCTCGCGCAACCATGTAAGGCCGCCGAGAATCGCCGCTAGGCGCACGTTAAGCGCCATGTCGCCGTTCAGGATATGGCTGTACTCGTGACCCATGACGCCCTGCAGCTCATCGCGCGAGAGCTGCTCGGCCAGTCCGGCGGTAGCGATGATCACTGCCTCCTCAGGCGAGTAGCCCGCGACAAGCGCATTTACGCCGCGCTCGCGGTCGAGGAGGTACACCGGCGGCGCGGCGATACGCGCGGCGACCGCCATCTCTTCGACGACGTTGAGCAGCTTGCGCTCGGTGAGCGTGCAGCTCCCCGACTCGATATAGCGCGCGCCGAGCAGCTCGGCGATCGCCGGCCCGGCATCGCGCCACTGCCACAGCCGGTAGAGCGACACGGTCAGGATACAGCCGCCGAACGCAGCAGCGACCCAGCCGTAGAACTGCCACGGCGCGACCGCGGCCCCCCCTAAATAGCGCGAGAAAAGCGCGTACAGCAACGCGGCCACAACCACGTAGCTCGCGGCGACCGCGCACGCGGCAAGCCCATACCATGCCACCAGCCATCGCGAGTGGCGCCGAGCGAGCTCCTGTTGGGCGTAGAAATCTATAGCGCGAGCGCCGTGGGATCGATGGCGTCGATGAGCGGCGGAAGGGGGCAGTCGAGCACCGCGCCGACGAGGCGCATCAGCTCCGCCTCGATGACGCGGATCGTGCCGTCTGCGCTCACGCTGGCAAACAGGCCCTTCACCAGCCGCGCCTTCTCGAGCGGCCGCAGGCGCTTGAGATTCGCGAGCGCCGCGCTCACCGCATCGAGGCCAAGCGCGCTCGGCGCCTCGGCGGGCGCCAGGCCGAGCTCTTTGGCCCCCGCGGCGATGGCGGTGCGCAGCGCCTCGTCGCGTGCACCGACCGCGTCGGCGCGCACACCGGCATGCGCAACGAGCGAGAGGACCACGAGCACGTCCGCGCGCACCTCGCCGACGTTGCGATCCGCGGCCGGCGGCTTGCTCTGCGGCGCGAGCTGGTGGCGCACCAGCGTCAGCATGACGAACTCGTGCACCGTCACGCGGCGATCCGCGTTGATCGCCGCTTCGAGCGCCGCAATCAGCTCGTCCTTCGCCGCCTGCGGCGCCACCTTGATCGCCGGCAGCGCGAGATCGAGCACGGTGAGATGGAACGCCGGGCTCAAGACGCCGGTCAGCGCGGCCGCGCGAGCGGCCTGCTCGGCAAGCGCCACGGCACCGGCCTGCTTTACCGCCTCGAGCTGGGTGCGCATCACGTCGTCCTTCGGCCCGAGCAGCAGCGCGACGAGCGCCGCACGGGCGCCGTCTGCGTCGCGCAGCATTTCGCGCAGCGCGGCCGGCACGCGCGCAATCAGCTGCGCGGCGTAATCGACCTTGGCGGCGTCGAGCGTCCCCACGAGCTTCGCGCTGTCGCCCGCGTTGCGTCCCCATTCGACTCCGGTGTCGGCAAGGCGCCGGCCCGCCGGCTCCGCGAGTCCCACCGCGCCGGTCTCCTCCGGCAGCTCGGCCGCGGGCGGCGCCGGCGAGCGCTGCCTGCGATAGGCGCTCGGGGTGAAGCGCGGGTTCACGCGGCGGATGCGCTCGTCGAGCGGCGGATGCGTGTCGAAGAGGCCGCTCCAGTACACGCGGATCGCCTGGCCGAAGAACATGTGCGAGATCTCTTCGGCGTAGCGACCGCTGATCACGGCGCCGGCGCTTGCCGCGCGGATCTGATCGAGCGCGCCGCAGATGCCGTCGGGGTTGCGGGTGAACTGCACGCTCGACGCGTCCGCCAGGAATTCACGCTGGCGCGATACCGCCGCCTTGATGAGCCGCGCGAAGAAGAGCCCGACGTAGCCGATGATGAAGAGCGCGAGCCCGGCGGCGAAGATCTGGCCGGCGCCTTTGCCTTCGCTCTTGCGCATGCTGCGCATCAGGAACTGGCCGATGGCGCCGATGAAGACGATGCCGGCGAGCACGCCGAGCATGCGGATGTTGAGCCGCACGTCGCCGTTCACGATGTGGCTGAACTCGTGGCCGATCACACCCTGCAGCTCATCGCGGCTGAGCGTCTCCAGCGCGCCCCGCGTGAGCGTCACCACGCAGTTCGTCGTGTCCCAGCCCGCGGCGAAAGCGTTGATGCCGCGCTCGCCCTCCATCAGGTACACGGCAGGCACGCGCACGCCGGCCGCGATCGCCATCTCCTCGACGATATTGAGCAGCCGCCGCTCGAGCTGATCGCGCGTTCCCGGCTCGATACGCCGCGCGCCCACCATCTCGGCCACCGCGGCGCCGCCGCCGCCGAGCTGCGTCACCTTGAACGCGCTGACGGCGAAAATCAGAAGCGCCGTGCCGAGCGACGCCCACACATAGAGGGCTCGCGGCACGGCGGCAAAGCGCTGCGCGAGCGTCGCCTCATGCAGCCAGTCGCTCGTCACCACATGCGCCGTCGCGGCCACTAGATCGACGGCCACGATGACGGCGATGGTGGCGAGCACGAAGAGGATCACCATCACGCGCGTATTGCGACGCGCGAGGTGCTGCTGCTCGAAGAACGTGGCCGGCGCCAGGCGCGCGCCTAGAAGCGGACCTGCGGCGCCTTGCGCTCCTCGGCCGAGTCGGTCGCCTGCAAGAGCTCCGCGGGCGCGAAGCCGAACATGCCCGCGAAGACGGAGTCCGGGAACGATTCGCGCCGCGTGTTGTACTCCATCACCGAATCGTTATAGGCCTGGCGCGCGAACGCGACCTTGTTCTCGGTGCTCGAAAGCTCTTCCTGCAGGCCGAGCACGTTCTGGTTGGCTTTCAGGTCCGGATAGCGTTCGAACACGGCAAGCAGCCGCCCGAGCGCGCCGCCAAGCGCCCCCTCCGCCTGCGAGAGGCCCTGCATCGCCGACGGATCACCGGGAGCTGCGGCGGCCGCCTGCGCGGCGCTCACCGCGCTGCCGCGCGCTTTCACCACCGCCTCGAGCGTGCCGCGCTCGTGCTGCATATAGCCCTTCACTGACTCGACGAGATTCGGAATCAGGTCGTAGCGGCGCTTGAGCTGCACGTCGATCTGCGAGAAGGCGTTCTTGAAGCGGTTGCGCAGCGAGACGAGCCGGTTATAGATGCCGACCGCCCAGACCGCGAGCACCACGATGAGCGCGAGAAAAATCCACAGTCCCATGGGCTACCCCCCTTATGTTTTTGTGCCCGCGGCTACTATAGCGCGCCGCGACTGCGCCCGCCCGAGCGCGGTCGACAGCACCAGGCCGACGGCCGAGATGGCGATGGCGCACACCGCCAGCTCGCGCGCCTGCATGCCGAGCGCACGCAGACCGGCGACCAGCCAGCCGCCGACGGCGTCCGCGCCACGCACTGCGACGATGTCGACCACGTTCTTCGCCTTGTACTTCTCGTCGCGCGCCAGCACCGTGAAGAGCACCTCGCGTGCCGGATTCGAGATGGCGAAGTTCGCAGTGCGCTGCAGCGCCTGGAACGTGATCACGACGGCGAGCACCGGCATTGCGGCGAGCACGGCGAACCCGCCGACGAAGACGACCGGCACGAGCGCGAGCGCCGGGCCGACGCCGAATCGCTCGATCAGCTTGCCGGTGGCGAGGAACTGCACGGCGAGCGTCAGCACGCCGACCGCGAGATCCGCGGTGGCGAAAATTCGAGTTCGCACCGCCGGGTCGTCCGAGGTTGCCGCGACGATGGAGGCCTGCTCGAAGTAGAGGAAGGTCGCGACGATCGAGAGGAGCGCCACCCACAGCGTGATGCCGGCGATGTAGGGCGAGCGCAGCACCATCTTCAGCCCGTCGAGCGCGCCGCCGCCGAGCGATACGGTGCTCTGCTGGGCGACCTGCCGTTTGGGTTCGAGCCGCGCCGCGCAGACCACGGCGAGCTCGAGGAGCGCAGCGGCCACGACGATCAGGTGCACGACGCCGATGAGCTTCGCGAGGACGATGGTGATCGCCGGGCCGGCGAGCGCGCCGGCGCTGCCGCCGGCGGCGATGAAACCGTAGAGGCGCTTCGCCTGCTCGGAGGCGTAGATGTCCGCCATGAACGACCAGAACACCGACACCGCGAAAAGATTGAAGACGCTGATCCAGACGAAAAACACGCGCGCCACCAGCGAGCGGTCGACGTCGAGCTCGAGCAGCAGCCAGAAGATCGCCAGGTTGGCGACAAAGAAGTGATAGACGAGCGGGATGAAGCGGCGCCGCGGCACGCGCGCCACCAGCGCGCCGTAGCACGGCACTGCCGCCAGCATGGTGAGGAAGGTCGCGGTGAAGAGCCACTGCAGGTTCTTGACGCCGCCCGCGACGCCCATCTCGTCGCGCAGCGGCCGCAGGATGTAGTAGCTCGCGAGCAGGCAGAAAAAGTACGCGAACGACCAGAGCAGCGCGCGCACTTCTTCGGGCCGCACGGCGACCACCCGTGCGAGCCACCGCTCGGTCAGCACGTCAGCGGAGCGACAACGCCTTGCGCATTTCCTCGGCCGTCATCACCTTGCCGGAGACCGACGAGCCGAGATCGAACGCCTTGGAGTCGGCGAGCGAGCCCGCCGGCACCGGATCGAAGCCGGCGTCGCGCACGAGCTGCACGCCGACCTTGAGCGCCTGCGGATCGTCTGCCGCGACCGGGATCGCCATGCGCGGCGCCTGCCGATTGGCTTCGCGCGCCATCGTCTGGTAGCCCCACGAATTGAACGCCCGCACCGTGCGCGCGCCCGGGAACATCGCGGCGGTCGACACCGCGGCGCCCTTCTCCTTCGCCGCCGCGGCCATCTCGCCGTCGCGGGACGGCACCGGATTATTCGGATCGATCACCACCTTGCCTTTGAGCTTCTCGCCGACCTGCTGCGCGATCGCCGGCAGCGCACCATACGGCACCGCGATCAGTACCGCGTCACCGAAGGTAACCGCCTGGTCCACACTGCCCGCGCGCGCGTGTGCGCCGACCGATTCGGCAGCGCGCTTCGCATTCTCGGGATCGCGATCGGAGAACATGACGTCGTGTCCGGCCTTCGCCCACAGCGTGCCGAATGTCGTGCCGATGCGGCCGGAGCCGATGATGCCGATCTTCAACGGCTTCGCCTGGGCAAGCGCCGTCGGGAGTACGGCAGTGCTTGCTGCCGCGATGAGGAATGTGCGTCGTTTCATGAAGGTTCCCTATAGATCTTCCGGCTTCAACCCCGTGTGCTTGGCAATACGCGAGAGCATGCGAGGACCGATTTCTTCGCGATCATGGAATGCAAAAACGAAGTCCGGCCAGCCCGGGCGCGAGAGCGTCTTGTGAGACCCGGATTGACGCTTGAGAGACCAGCCGATGCGGTAGAGAGCAGCCAGAACGCGTGTGGCCTTCGACGAAGGCCACGAGCTCAAGCCGCAGCGATGCCGATCGTAATGGGCTGCGGCTTGGCTTCCTTGTGCTCGAGACGCTCAGCCAGGACCCGCAGCGCCAGAGCTTCAGCCTTCGCCATCGCTTCGTCGGCGGTTGTACCGTACGCAAGCACACCCGGAAGTTCCGGGACTTCGGCGATCCAGCGCCCGTCTTCTTCCTGCTCGTGCTGAATAGTGAACGTCGACATAACGCCATTCTACGCCGCACGCGAACTTGTTCCTGCCATGATTAGAATCGTCTATGAACGCGCGCAGGAGAGCGCTGCTCGCCGCCGGGCTGGGCGCGTATGCGGGCCGGGTTTTCCCACAGGACAAGGTGAACATCACGAAAATCGGCCTCGGCACCTGGCAGACATTCGACGCCGGCAATAATTCCGCCGCGCGCGAGCGGCTGCGCGAGGTGGTTCGCATCTTCGCCGCCGCCGGCCATGGCGTGGTCGATTCCTCGCCGATGTATGGCAGCTCGGAATCGGTCGCCGGCGATCTCATCGCCGAGCTCGGCGTGCGCGACAAACTCTTCATCGCCACCAAGGTCTGGACCAGCGGGCGCGAGGACAGCATCGCGCAGATGGAAACGTCGTTCAGGCGTCTGCGCGTGGAGGTCATGGACCTCATGCAGGTCCACAATCTCCTCGACGTCGCCACGCACACCAAGACGCTGCAGCAGTGGCGCGAGCAGGGCCGCATCCGCCACCTCGGCATCACGCACTACAGCGCCTCGGCTTACAGCGAAGTCGAACGTTGGCTCAAGACCGGCGCCTACGACTTCGTGCAGATCAATTACTCGCTCGGCGAGCGTGACGCCGAAAAGCGCCTGTTGCCACTTGCCGCCGAACGCCGGATAAACGTCATCATCAACCGCCCGTTCGCCGGCAGCGCGCTCTTTCGCGAGACCAAGGGCAAGCCGCTACCGCCGTGGGCCGCCGAGCTCGGCGTTGCGAGCTGGGCGCAGTATTTCTTGAAGTGGATCGTCTCCCATCCGGCCGTAACCTGCGCGATCCCCGGCACCGGCCGTCCCGAGCACATGCGCGACAACCTCGCCGCCGCTAAGGCTCCATTCCCGGACGGGGCAACGCGCCAAAAAATGCTCGAATATTTCGATTCCCTTTGACCCCTGAAAGGCGTCGTGACCCTCCGCCTACGCGGGGTTTCAGCGCCGGTCGATGAAGCGCGCGGCTTTGACGTTGGCCTCGAACTCCTTCGCCAGCGTCCCCGTCTCGAGCAACACGACCTGCGGCAGCAATTCGAATTTGCTTTTCACCTCGCCGGCAATCAGCCGACAGGTGGCATTGCCATCCACGCCGCGCCGGCACTCGATCGAGAGCCGCAGCATATCGTTGCCCCCCTCGTTCAGCGCCTCGGCACGGAAGTCGCCGATCTCGGCATGCCGGAACATGAAGTCCTCGAGGTCCTGGTGGCCGAGGTTGATGCCACGCACCTTGAAAAAGCCGCTGGTTCGATGCGCATGCTTGATGCGCGGAAAGACCGAGTACGGACCCGCGCCATCGTCCGCCTCGCTATAGGTGACGAGGTCCCCCGAGCTCCAGCGCAAGAACGGCGTCACGTTGTTGGAGCAGAGTGAGGTGACGATCAGCGTGCCGGTCTCGCCTTCCTTCACCGGCTCGAGGCTTTTCGCGTCAAGCACCTCGATGACATACATGTCCGTCCAGATCCGAAAGCCCATGCCCGGCTTGTCCTCGGCGCCCATCATCCCCGCCTCGGTCATGCCGAACGTGTCCGTCAGCTTCGCGCCCCAACTGCGCTCGATCTTGTCCCGCTTCGCCTGTGATACGGGCTCCGCCGAGGTCATCAGCCGGCGCACGTGCAACTCCACGCCGCGCGCCTCGGCAAGGTTCGCGAGGTGCAACGCGTAGCTCGACATGCCGAGCCAGATCGTCGGCTTCAACCGCTGAATCAGCTCGATCTGGATTGCCGACGGGGTCGATGTGCCCGAGCCCGCCCAGTTGACCGTGACGCCGCGCGAGGCGGCGCAGCGCGCGAAAACCTGTCCAACGGGATGGATGCCGAGCGGAAATGAGATGTGCGCACGATCGCCCGGCTCGGCCCCCGCGCAGTCGTATGTGCGTGCGAAGGCTTCAAGACCGTACTCCATGTCACGGAAGCTGCGCGGGTAGAAGAGCGGCTGGCCCGTCACGCCGCCCGAGCGCCAGTACTCCTGGATGCCATCCGCCGGCTTGATGCAGAACTCGGTATAGAACTGCTCGTCGGTCAGCGCGCGCAGCGTGTCCTTGTCGAGGATCGGTATCTTGCGCCACTCCTCCGGGTCCTCGAGGCGCTCGAGCTTTACCTTCTCCAGCCGCGGCCGCCAGAACGGCGAACGTAGTGCCTGCTCGACCGCATGGCGCTTTCTCTCCGCCTGCAAGCGCCGGATCTCGACGCGAGATTCAGGCAGCGCTAGCGGCATGAACAAATAAATGGGGTCAGATGAAGATTTGCGGACAATTGGCTAACGTTATCTGGCAGTCCGGAAATGCTCATCTGACCCCATTTATTTCGGAATGATGCCGATGAAGCGTTTCTGCTTCTCATAGGCGCCTGAGCGTCCGGTCATGGCTGCGAGTCTCTGTTCCTTCTGCGGCGTGTTCTCCGGAATCTCCTGATGCGCGTCGGCGAGCATCGCTTCATAGTCCGCGCCCACCGGGCAGACATCGGCACATCGCCGGCAACCGGTGATGACGCCCGCGCCGCGCAGGATGCTCTGCCAGAGGTTGAAGCTTGCCTCCGAGCGCAGCAGCTGCTGCCTCGTCGCCGCGTCGGTCGCCTGGGTGATCCTTTCCAGATGCTCGGTGAGCTGCGCGAAGCCGTGCGGTGAACGGTAGCGGTCGCACGCCGGCCAGTCGCGCTCCCATTCGTGCACCGCGTCCGCGGGGCAGGTCTTGAGGCACCGGCCACAGCTCGGGCCGAGGCAGAGCGCTTCCTTCATCGGCTGGTCGCACTCGACGTCGACCGAGCAGAGCACGGCAGTCAGGATGACGCGCGGCCCGTATTCGGGTGTGAGCAGCTGGAGGTTCAGGCCGAGCGTGCCCAGTCCCGCCTCGACCGCGGCATGCGCGAGCGGCAGCAACGGCTCGATATGCGCTTTCGGGTCGTTGGCATAGCGCGAGGGATCGACGTGCGTCGGCGGCACGATGAGGGCCGGATAGCCGCAGTCCTCGAGCCAGTAGACGAGCTCGAGGGATGTCTCTTCCAAATGGGTGAGCGCGAGCTCGTCGTTGTAGTACTTGTGCCGATCGTCCCAGCGCCGGATGCGGGCGACGCCGTCGTTGAGATGCTTGGCGAGCACGATGACCCGGCCGCCGTCGAGCTGCGTGATGTGCGAAGTGTCGAGCCGCGCGCCGTCCGCGATGCCGACGAGATCGGCACCGAGCTCGCGTGCCTTCGCTTTAATCGCGGCCGCTGTCAGCGGTTTCCGAAATATCTCCACTGAGTTCCTGCTGCTGGCGTTTGAATTCCTGGAGCTGCCGCGCGACGATGCCCTTGTATCCTTCGGGGCCGATCCATCGCACGTTCCATTCGGATAGTCCGGGGATCGGCTCACCCTGCTTGCGCGCCTCGCGCCAGCGTTTCTGGATCTCGGCTTTCTCGGGCGTGCGCTCGGGAATGTGCTTCTGCAACTCGGCTAGATGAGCGTGGTAGTCGTTGCCAACGGGGCAGACGGCGAGGCAGCGCGGGCAATCGCCGAACGAGCCGACTACGCGGAGCAGGCCTTGCCAGAAGCCGAAGAGGTCGACGGTCTTGAGCATCTCGGCGCGCTGCGCGGGCGGCGCATCGATGACACGCTCCATGAACTGCAGCATCGTCATGAAGCCGAACTCCTGCGCCTCGGTGGCGCAGCCGCGCTTGTCGATGCCCCAATGAAGGACTGCATTAGGCGGGCACGAGTGAAGGCAGCGGCTGCACGATTCGCCGATGCATACCTGCTCGGTGATGCGCTGATCGGGCTCGAGCTCGAGCTCGGTGAGCACGCCGGTGAGGTAAACACGCGGGCCGAATTCCGGCGTGAGGATGTTCACTTCGAGCCCGAGCGTGCCGAGGCCCGCCTCGACGCCGAGATGGCGCGTCGAGAGACGGCCATAGGAGGCGCGCTTCAGGCTCCAGTCGGTTTCCTGCGCCGCGGTGACGAAGGTCGGATGGCCGGCGCGCTCGAGCTCGTCGGCGAGCCGATAGGCTACCTTGTCCATTTTGCGCAGCACCAGCATGTCCATGTACTGCACCGGCACGTTCGAAACCGCGCGGAACGCGCCGGCCGGTATGCGCTGTACCAGCACGATCACGCCCTTGAGCGACGGCAGGATGCGATCGGGCGTCTGTGGCCAGCGCGGATCGGGCGGAAACGCGTTCAGCGTCGCAGCCGAGGCGATACCGGCGAGATCGGCGCCGAGCTCGAGCGCGCGACGCTTCACTGCCGCCGAGTCGGAATTGCGGCCGAGCGGAGTACCACGCGTGCGCGCCCGGAAAGGCATAAGGCATTGAACCACAAAATGGTTAGAATCCCCCGCCTTGGAGGAGGGACTCATGAAGGGCAGACTCGCCACTCTCGCGGCTGCGGCGCTCGTTTCATTCGGCGCACACGCGGCCAACGAACTCAAGATCGGTTTTCTCTCGACGCTGTCGGGCCCGGCGGGCGCGATCGGTATCGAGATCCGCGACGGCTTCAATCTCGCGGTGAAGCTCGCCGGCAACAAGCTCGGCAATCTGCCGACGGAAGTCGTCTATGCCGATGACACGCTGAACCCGGATACCGGGCGGCAGCTCGCCGAGCGCTTGTTGAAGCGCGATCGCGTAAATCTGATGACGGGGATCGTGTTCTCGAATGTGATGCTCGCCGTGTGGCCGACGGTGCACGAGGCGAAGGTGTTCTACATCGCACCCAATGCGACACCCACCGCGATTACCGGCAAGGGCTGCAGCCCGTACTTCTTCTCGGCATCCTGGCCGAACGAAGCGCACCATGAAGCAGCCGGCGAGTTTGCGAACTCAAAGGGCTACAAGAACGCCTATCTGATCGCGCCGAACTATCCGGCCGGCAAGGACGCGCTCACCGGGTTCAAGCGCATGTACAAGGGCAACATCGTCGCCGAGGTCTATCCCAAATTGAACCAGCTCGACTATTCGAGCGAGCTCGCGCAGCTGCGCGCGGCGAAGCCGCAAACGGTGTATGCCTTCCTGCCGGGCGGCATGGGCATCAACTTCATCAAGCAGTTCAACGCCGCCGGGCTCGCCAAGGAGGTGCAGCTCATCGTGCCGGGCTTCGCTGCCGACCAGGACATCGTGCGCGCGGTCGGCGACCCGATGGTCGGGCTGTTCGACACGTCGCACTGGGCGTACGACCTCGATAACGACGCCAATCGCAAGTTCGTCGCCGAGTTCGAGAAGGAGTACAAGCGCATTCCGTCGCTCTTCGCCGAGCAGGGCTACACCGCCGCGCTGATCATCGACCAGGCGGTGCGCGACGCGAAGGGCAAGGTCGAGGACGAGAAGGCCTTTCACGCGGCGTTGATGAAGGCGCCCGAGCGCGCCAACACCCCGCGCGGGCACTTCAAGGAAGCGGCGAACGGCACGCCGATCCAGGACTACTACGTGCGCGAGCTGGTGAAGGACAAGAACGGGCGCATCGTCAACCACAAGGTGAGCACCATCCTCAAGCAACACCAGGACTACTGGCTTAAAGACTGCAACATGAAGTGACCGGAACCGGAAATCGGGGTCAGGCACCGATTAGGAAAATAATCGGTGCCTGACCCCGAATTCCGCCGATGCCCGCGACCCTCCTCCTCGAGCAGTCGCTGAACGGCCTGCAGTTCGGGCTGATGCTTTTCCTGCTCGCCGCGGGGCTCACGCTCGTGTTCGGCATCATGGACATGATCAATCTCGCGCACGGCTCGCTCTACATGATCGGCGCGTACTTCATGGCGAGCTTTGCGCAGGCGACCGGCTCGTTCTGGCTTGGACTGCCGCTGGCGCTCATCGCCACGGCGATCGTCGGTGCGCTGCTCGAGATGTCGCTCCTGCGCCGCCTGTACGGGCGCGATCACCTGACCCAGGTGCTGGCGACCTTCGCCGTGATCCTCATCGCGAACGAGCTGGTGCGGATCGTCTGGGGCTCGCAGCCCGTGCTGCTCAATGCGCCGCCGGAGCTTTCCGGTCCCATCACGCTGCCGGGCGGCATGCCCTACGCGTCCTATCGCCTGGCCATCATCGCCGTCGGCGGCGTGGTTGCGCTGCTCCTCTATTTGCTGGTGGCGAAAACCCGCGTGGGAATGCTCGTGCGAGCGGGTGCTTCCAATCGCGAGATGGCGATCGCAATGGGGGTGAACATCCGCCGGCTCTTCACCGTCGTGTTTGCGCTCGGCGCGGCGCTCTGCGCGCTGGCCGGCGCGATGCTCGGGCCGATCTTCGCCGTGCAGGTCGGCATGGGCGAGAACATCCTGATCCTCGCCTTCGTCGTCATCGTCATCGGCGGCATCGGCTCGGTGCGCGGCGCGTTCGTCGGCGCGCTGCTGGTGGGCGTCGTCGATACGAGTGGCCGCGCGTTCCTGCCGCTTTTCTTCAGCACCTTCCTGCCGCCGCAATTCGCGAGCGCCGCCGGGCCGGCGGTCGCCTCGATCCTCATCTACCTGCTGATGGCCGTGGTGCTCTATTTCCGGCCGCAGGGACTCTTCCCCGCGCGCGGATGATCCGCGCCATCGCCGTCTTCATTGTGCTGGCGATCTTCCCGCTCGCCATGCAGGCGATGGACACGATGTTCTACGTGAGCCTGGCGAGCCGGATCCTGATCTACGCCATCGCCGCGACCAGCCTGAATCTGGTTCTGGGCTATGGCGGCATGGTGAGCTTCGGGCACGCGGCCTTCTTCGGCGCGGGCGCCTTTGTCGTCGGCATCATGGCGGTAGAAGGCGTGAGGAGCGTGTGGATCGCGTGGCCGGCCGCGGTCGCCGTTGCGGGACTCGCGGCGTTCATCATCGGCGCGCTGTCCCTTCGCACGCGGGGCGTGTACTTCATCATGATCACACTCGCCTTTGCACAGATGATTTACTACATCTTCGTTTCGCTGAAAGCGTATGGCGGCGACGACGGGCTTTCGATGCCGGGACGCTCGACACTCGGATTTGGCACACTGGGCAACGATCTCGTCTGGTATTACTCGGTGCTCGCCATCCTCGCCGCCGTGCTCTACGGCCTGCACCGGCTGGTGCACTCGCGCTTCGGCCGCGTGATCGCCGCAATCCGTGAGAACGAGGCGCGCGCCGAGGCGATCGGCTTTCCAGTCTACCGCTATAAGCTCACGTGCTTCGTCATCGCCGGCGCGGTGGGCGGCCTCGCCGGCGCGCTGATCGCCAACCAGTCGAGCTACGTGAGCCCGAGCCTCCTGCACTGGATCCAGTCGGGCACGCTGATGATCATGGTGATCCTCGGCGGCGTCGGCACGCTGTGGGGCGGCATGATCGGCGCCGCCGTGCTGCTTGGCCTCGAGCACCTGATCGCGGACTATCGCATCGGCTGGCTCGCGGCGCTCGCGCCGAACTATCAGGATCACGGTGCGCTGGCCGTGGGCATTGTGCTGCTCGCCATCGTGATGCTCGCGCCTGAGGGGCTGGCGGGACTCTTTGCGCGCACAAAGGAGAAATGAGGCGATGCTTGAGCTCCGCGCGGTCTCCAAGCGCTATGGCGGTGTGGTGGCGACGGACGACGTCACGCTCGATGTGGTACGCGGCGAAGTGCACGGCCTTATCGGCCCGAATGGCGCCGGCAAGACCACGCTCATCGGGCAGATCTCGGGCGTGCTGCCGACGGAGATCGGCCGCATCATTTTCAACGGCACCGACATCACGCACCTGCCAGCGCACGCGCGCGTCGCCGCGGGTCTGGCGCGCAGCTATCAGATCACCAGCATTTTTCGCCGCTATAGCGTGCTCGAGAATCTCGCATTCGCCGTGCAGGCGCGCAGCGGCTCGAGCTTCCGTTTCTGGCGGCCGGTAACGGCCGAGCGCACGCTCTTCGACGAAGCACGCGTCATCGCGGCAGACATTGGACTCGCCGAGCGGGAAAACGCGGTGGCGGCGACGCTGGCGCACGGCGAGCAACGCGCGCTCGAAGTCGGCCTTGCGCTCGCCACGCGACCGCAGCTCGTGCTGCTCGACGAGCCGATGGCCGGAATGGGACCGGCGGAATCGCGCGCGATGCTCGCGCTCATCCAGCGCATACGCAGCCGCGTCACCGTGCTCCTTGTCGAGCACGACATGGACGCCGTGTTCCGGCTCGCAGATCGCATCAGCGTGCTGGTCAACGGCCGCGTCGTGGCGAGCGGTGTGCCGGCGGCGATCCGCAATGACCCGGCGGTGCGCCAAGCCTATCTCGGAGAAGAGCTTGCTGCTTGAAGTGCAAAGGCTCGAGACGGCCTATGGCGCAAGCCAGGTGCTCTTCGGCATCGATCTCGCGGTCGACGCCGGGCAGATGGTGACGCTCCTCGGCCGCAACGGCATGGGCAAGACCACCACGGTGCGTTCCATCATGGGCCTTACCCGCGCACAGCAGGGCTCGATCAGCTTCCGCGGCCGGCGCATCGAGCGCGAAGCGCCCGATCGCATCGCACGCCACGGCATCGCGCTCGTGCCGGAGGGCCGGCAGATCTTTCCCAATCTGACGGTGCGCGAGCACCTCGTCGCCTTCGCCGAAAATCGCGCAGGACGTGCAGATCCGTGGACGCCGGCCAAGGTGCTCGAGCTCTTTCCGCGCCTCGCCGAGCGTGCTGACAACATGGGGAACCAGCTCTCCGGCGGCGAGCAGCAGATGCTCGCCATCGGCCGGGCGCTGGTCACCAATCCGCATTTGCTGATCCTCGACGAGGCCACCGAGGGCCTCGCGCCGCTGGTGCGCGAGGAAATCTGGAAGTGCCTCGCGCGACTGCGCGCCGCGGGGCAGACGATCCTCGTCATCGACAAATACATCGAGCGACTGGTGCGGCTCGCGGACCGGCACACCATCATCGAGCGCGGCCGGGTGGCGTGGCAGGGAACGTCCGCCCAGCTCGATGCCGACCGGGCGCTCTGGCACCGCTATCTCGGCGTCTGATGAGCGGCTGGCTCGGCACCGTAGGGGAGCAGCTCATCGTGCTGTTCTTTCTCGTCACCGGGCTCTCGAATCTGACCAAGGCGCGCATCGCGAACCACATCGAGCGCATGCGCGACTTCGGCACGCCGTATCCGGTGCCCCTTTTCTGGGTCGGCATCCTCCTGCAGTTCGCCGGCTGCGCCATGATCGAGCTCCGTTGGCATCCGGCGCTCGGCGTCGCCTGCCTGATCCTCTTCACGGTTGCGGCGACCGGCATCTTTCACCGCTTCTGGCAGAAGAGCGATCCGGTCCAGCGCAATTTCTCCCGGCTTACACTGCTCGGCAATGCCGCCGTCCTGGGCGGGCTGTTACTGCTGCTCGAGAAACTCTTATAGCCGGTTCAGATTAGCTCTTGGAAGACTCCGTAGCGCGAGATTGTGAAAAGCAGAGGTCCCTGGCGCCCAGCGGTGCGGCGAACCATGCCTGGCAAGCATGCAACGAGCAGATCGCTCATATCCTTCGCATTCATCTCCTTGCCTGTCAAGACGAATCCTCTGAGCCTGGCCGTCTCGTAAGCCACGCGTTCCAGTGGATTGCGGCGAATGTTTTGATCCTTCGTGATAAGGACCCACTCGCGAGTTGCAACCTCGGGGATCCATTGCACATCCGGCGTATCGCCACGGAAATGATCCAAATGCACCTCGACGTTCGCGCCGGCCGAGCGCAGCGCCTCTGCTACTTGAAAGCGACCGATTTGGTGGTCGAGAAAGAAAGTTAAGGATGCAAGCCGCGCCGCGTCACGCCGCGCGGCGCTCGCACCGGATGGCATTCTGGACGGCCTCCGGCGGAACCGAATAGTCGCGTGCTAGGACCTCGATATCGTCGCCCGCATCAAAGCGCTCCGCCAGTATGGAGGTACGTACGCCCAGTTGATCCAGAACTGGCCGACCAAACGAGAGACGGGCGTCAATGACTACGTCACCGAGGCCGCCGTTGGCCGAAGGGGCGGGAAACAAGACAATCTTCTCTGGCATGCCGGTGGGATCGCGGCGCACGCGTTGCAGTCGATCGCGTATCAAGTCACGCAACTGGATCTGTCCTTCCTGCGTCGCGCCTATGATGGCGCCCATCTTCTCTACGAACAGGTCGACGCCGTCCGTTTCGAATCGTTCATCTGCAAGCGGCCGCTTGCTGCCGAACGTGCGGCGTAGATAGTCGACCGCCTTACGAACTTTAGGCAATGGAATGTCATGTTGGCGACGGATGCCGGCTAGGACGAAAGCTTCAACCATGTTGATGAAGGACAGCTGCCTACCCTTGCGGTCCGCAATTTCGATTACCGGCCTGAAGAACTTCTCCTGTCCACCATGTTCGTAGGGCTGCCCCAGGAGCCAAGCTCGCAGAGTAGATGCCGGCACACGCAAATAGGCCGCGGCTTCCCCGATGCCGTAAGCCGGCAGGTCTCGCAAGTCACGCTGATTGAAATGCTTTCCAGTCGCGCCTAATGCCATTGGGCCGCTACATTAGCGCAAAAATGTGAACCGGATTTAACCTTGCATCACCCCACTGATCAGGAACCCGTGGATTTTCGCTGGCCCAAATCGCAAGCCGAGATTGAGCGCATCCATCGCGAGCGCAAGCGCATCGCGGTAGAGCGCGCGCTGCAGTCGCAGTTCTGGCGGCGGCGCATGCCGGCCGTCGATCTCGAACGGGTGCACGAGGCCGACATCTGGCGGCGCATCCCGGTGCTGACGAAGGAGGCGCTGCGCGAGATTCCGGCGGCGCGCTTCCACGACGAGTTCTGCATCGCGCCGCGCACCAAGGTCGTCGAGTACTGGCGCTCAGGCGGCGCTACCGGCCGGCCGCTTTTCTACCCGCGCTCGGCCGAGGACATGGCGCACAACCTCCTGGTGTTCGAGCGCGCCTGGGCGCTGATCGGCGCTACCGCCGACGACTGCGCGCACATCTCCTTCCCGCTCGGCGTGCACCCGGTCGCTCACCTCTATGCCCGCGCCGCGATCAACCTCGGCATCGGCACGGTGTGGTGCGGCGCCGGCACCAACACACCCTCCGAGACGCAGCTCGAGCTGATCGAG